>JAAWTB010000092.1 GCA_022801815.1 Oscillibacter sp.
GAACCGCCCTTTCGATATCTTTCGGAACACCATCACCCAGAAGGCACATCTTCCCCAGGCGGTATTGAGCGTACTGGTTTCCAAACTCGCAGGCACGCTCATACCACAAGGCTGCTTCGCCCATTCGTCCTTGTCGCTGGAGAAACCTTCCCAGCGCATACTGCGGCTGTGCGTCCCCTATCGCGGCGGAGCGTCGGAACCACTCCTCCGCCTTTTCATCATCCGGCAGCACGCCAAGACCATCCCGGTACGCCTTGCCCAAGTGATACGCCGCCGCAATGAATCCCTTGTCCCACAATAGCTCCAACGTTTTTACCACTTCTCGTTTTTCTGCCCACGTGACATCGTCATCACAGAGCAGCGTCGCCGCTTGGCGATACTCCAGCACTTCACCGTATTCAGTGCCTTGCGGCAAAACTTCAGAGATCGCTTCCGACTCATCGTTCATCTCCGCATCCTCAAAGCTGAACACACCCAATCGCAGATTCTCCGCCTCCTGGATTACCAGATTCTTGATTGCACGAAATTCTTTCTGCTGCGAGAGCGGCAGCCGCCGGCGAGGCGTATCCTTGTAGTAGTTCTCCAGTTCATCACGCAGACCGTTCCAAACCTCATAGCACTCCGCCACCTCCGGGAGCTTCGCCAGCTCATCCACGATTGCATCCACCTGAGCTTTGACCGGCTTTTTCAAGTAGCCGTAGATCTTTTTGCCCTTGACAGTTTCCAGCGACTGTGACAGCTCCAGCAGCTTGTTTTCAATCACAGGGCTGTCGCAGAAGCCTGTCCGCATCTTCTCTATCAACTCTCTCATAGACCGACGAACCGCAGCGACCAAGTCCTTGTAGGAGATATCCTTCTCCTGATAGAGTGTGTACATCTCATCCTGGAAAATATCATTGGTGAGTTTGGAGCGAATCATCTTGACGCCCTCCTTGGTCAATCGGCCCTGGCTCGGATCGGCAGACCAGACCATGGCATGGACATGGGGGTGATGACCTTCATCGTGGAAGGCGGCATACCAGCGGAGCCGATCCGACGGAATCTTCATGGCTTCCGCTATTTCGACTTGATGAGCCTTGATCAGTTTTCGCCAGCTCTCCGCGCAGTCATAGCCAAGCCGGGCCGCATCCGCTCGCCGCAGAGACCAGATAAACGTCCACACGTTTCCACTGTGCTGTTCGACTTCTCTGAGTGCGGTGTTCAGTGACGCTGGCCGGCTGCTGAACAGGCCGTGCTCACCATGACGCTCCACTCGAGGCCGGGTGGCGATGTACCTCATGTAGCCGTCTCTATCGGTGAGCTTGTGGGCATTGGCATCCAGCACCGCAGAGATCAACGATGAGGCGCTGCCGGTGGTCGGCGCTGAGCGATAGTCACTGTACTCCCCCAGCTCAGCGGCGTCAGGAAAATCCCGAAGCAGATTTTCGATGAGCTGTCGCTGGTCCTTCGTCACCGGACCGCTCCCCTCCAGCTTCTCTACCCGTTCGCGTGTGGCGATATACTTCATATACCCAGAGGTGCTGCTGGCCTTGATGTATCCGCTTTTCTGAATCAGCCTGACCATTGATCATCCCATCCATTCTGGTACCTGACGGCGTCCTCAAGATCAATCACGCCATTGGTTTGCCGTATCTCCTTGATGCACCGTGCTCTCAGACGCTCCACGTCATCCAGGTGAACCTCATTCACCGCCGCCGTGATATTCGCGATCATGTCCTGCTCCACGACCAGCTTGAACAGTAGCTTGCCGATTCGAGTACCCAGCGCCCCCAGCTTTCCCTCCAACACATCCGCAAGAACATGCGGGAGATAGCTGGTGGCGTTTTGCGTATTCAGGTAGCCGGTGTAGAAGCGGATGGCCTTTTCGATGTACTCGTTTTTGGTGGAGCAGTTGTCTTTTGTATAGCTGGTTTCTACCTGGCTCCACGCATCTGGCGTGAGCCAGACTGTGTGCCGCTTTTTATCTTCGTTCATGCCGGAATTCCTCCTTCATTTCAAATTAGCGTCATGCGAAACCCTTCAACGGTGGAGCTTAGGAGGACCTTTGGAAATATCAGCGTCAATCGCTCTGCTCCCCCGTCAAAAAAGCGTCAGCTATCGTCTCCGCAACTGCCCGCGCTGCGGGCAGAAGTACCCACCCTGGCGCACGGAAAGCGCCAGGGCTTTCTCCTGCTTTTCTTTCGTCCCCCGTAAACCGCTGTATTTCGGAGCGAAATACCTTCCCGGGCGTTGCCTCGCCCTCGATGAAAGAATCGCACACAGCGGCGCACAGGCGCTCACGCGGGGTGTTCCTTGATGGCCTCCAACTTCTTTGCGACTCGCATTCGTTCCGTCGTCTCCTTCAACTGCCGGAGCTGGCACTGGTTGTAGAGGTCCACCGCATTTTGGATTGGCAGGATGGTGTAGCGCAGGGTACCGTTGTGCTTGCGGCCATCTCTTGTGGTGACGGACGTCGACTCTGTAACGATCAGCCCTCGATCTTCCAGCTCAGCCACATACTTTCGCACTGTGTTGACGCTCATGCGGACGGCTCCGCCGATGGACCTGCAGCTGGGCCAGGGGTACACCTATGACGCAGTTTGATAGCCTCTTGCGCCAGGGGCTGATGGACGCCAACCTGGAGCAGTATGGGCGGATCCTCCGAAGCGTGAACGCCAAAGAGCCGGACTTCTCCCCCCAGTATCTCCGGGAGCGGATGCACCTCTTGTCGGCCCCCCAGGACTGGGAAAGGCGGCAGACCCGGCCCGCACCCCGCCGGTGGAAAATCCCCCGTGGTATCGCCGTGGCCATCGCGGCTCTCCTTCTCATCACAGCAGCGGCAGCGGCAGCGGCAGCCGTTTCCCTGTGGGTCTCCTACTTCGGCGGGCTGGACCAGCGGCAGCAGGAAATCATCGGCGATATGGAGATCAGCGGCGAAAAGACAGAACAGCCGGGGCCGGAGAAAACAGCGGCGGAGAGCCTCCTTCCCCCGCCGGTGGAGCACGACGGCGTGACCATCACACCCCTGCGCATCCTGGGCGCAAAGAGCCAGCTCTATCTGGTGCTGGAAATCCGCGCGCCGGAGGGGACGGTGTTCCACCCGGAGGACGATCTGAGTCTCTTCGGCAGTCTCCGCCCATCCGAACAATGGAAGGCGGAGCATCCAAAAGAATACGCCACGAACTCCTATAGCTTCACCATACTGGAGGCCGGAACCAAGGAACCCAACGTACTGGTGGGCGTTGAGGAAGTAATGGCATCCTATGATGTCGGCGGCTCTACCTTTAGGGTCTGGGGTCTTGAGCGACGGACAGCGGACGGGGAGAACGAACTGGTATTTGGCAGCTGGAGCGCGGAAAGGGGCCCCACGGATTACTGGGAAATCCCCATCCCGGAGGCTTTGAATGAGGACCAGGTGCTGGAGCTCCAGGTGGAGGGAATGTCCACGACGGATGGCGGGAAGACGATGACCCTTTTGTCCATGAACGTCACGCCTCTGGGCATTTATTGGAAATACCGTCTGGACGGGGACGACCCGTGGCCCCGGGCCCGGCTGGCGCTGCGGATGAAGGACGGCAGCGAGATCAAGGCAGACTCTGCACAGATGACTGCGGGCGACTACACGGGCTCCGGCTGTACGGCGTCGGTGGATTTTGAAAAGCCCGTGGACCTCAGCCAAGCGGAGGCGGTGCTGTGGGAAGACGTGGTGATTCCCCTGGAGACGGGGCCGGAAACCTGATTTAAAAATTTTTCCAAAAAGCTGTGGTACTTTGCCCTCCCCCTCCGTTTACCTGATAGAACGGGGCGGGGAGGGCATCTCCTTCCCGCCGAATCAGAAAGGAAGGTCATTATGAAAAAACGAATTGTATCCCTTTTGCTGGCCGCCGCAACCGCGCTGGCGCTGTGTACCTCCGCCCTCGCTTACTCGGAGCCGGCGCAGTTCTCCGATTGGCTCCTCAGCGCTGCCGGAAGTCAGGAAGAGGCCAAGGAAGCGCTGGCCTCTGTCGGTACGGTCCTTGGCCAGAGCCAGACAGTAAACGGTGTGACCCTTACCCTGGAGGGGGCTGTCTGGAACAGCAAACTTTTGCAGCTGTCCTTTGACATCCAGGGAGCCGATATCCCCAAGGACATCCCCAGCGGGACCACTCTGAACTGCGACTCCAGCCGGATTACCATGCCGGAGGACCAGCGGAGGGTTTACCTCTCCGAACATGAGGAAGCCGCAGAGAAACTACTGATAGAGGCAGGAGTACTCACCAAGTCCTCTACCCAGGCGGAACGGGACGCGGACATCCAATCCCAGCTGAGCAGAGGAGAGCCCCGGCTGATGCACCGGTTCCAGCTGATCCGCAGCGGTGGAAAGGAAACCTTGATGATGACGGTTTCCGGCTTGGATTACGTGGAGCAGCCGGAGCTGACCGTGCATCTGGAAAACCTGGTCATTTACCAAAAACTGAACCCCAATGACAAATTTAAGACCGCATTCACCCTCTCCGGTCCCTATGACTTCACCTTCACCCTCAAAAAGCACCTCCAGCCTAGGCTCTACAAGGGCACGGCGGATGTCACCGTGAACAAGATTCCCATTGAGATAGAAGAAATCACCGTGACCGCCTTCGGGGCAAAGCTGCAGTACGGGGCCAAGCAGGCGGACACTACCAGCCAGCAACTGGAGCCCATTCGCTTGACCGGCGTCTGGACAAAGGACGGCAAATTTGTGAAGGCGGCGGGCGCTGGAGAAAACCGGGCGTTCGACGCTCTGAAGGGCGTGGCAAACGCCCAGGGTCTCGTCAGCAATTCCCATCCCGGCCTTCTGGACCCCGCCGACGTGACAGCGGTGAGCCTGGGCGACATTCGGGTAGACCTCAGCAAGCTGACGCGCCTAGAGAAGGAACCGGCCATTCTAATTTCCGGCGGGACTCCCGACGCCCATCAGGAAAAAGCCGGAAGCACCCAGGCCGAAAAAGCTGACGCTGGGGTCCCGGCGGAACGGGAGCAGAAACTGGCCGAGGCGAAAAAGATTGCCTACCGGGATCTGAAAACCGCTTCCAAAGAGGAGCAGGCCAAAATCCTGGAGGCCCGCAAGCTCATCATCAACAGCACCAGCTGGGTGGCGGACGGATACAATGCCTTTACGATAGACACAGACGGGAACCGGGTTCCGCTCCCGCATTTCTCCGAGCTGTTCCCGGGCTGGGAGATGCCCACGGAATAAGGGGGTACATAAACGCACGGGCTCGGTGTCCGTTGACCCATAATCTGACCCAGAACAGAAAATTTTCCTGCGAAACAAACGGAGCGGATGTGAAGTGAGAGACATCACCAGTCGAACAAACAGTGCCAAACAAGGCTGAAAGAAGTCGTCACCATTCCTCAGACAAGCTACGGACCAGAAGGCCGGGGGTTCGAATCCCTCAGGGCGTACCAAAGCCACGGAAATTCGTTGGATTTCCGTGGCTTTGTTCTTATTTTGTGTGCTTTTTCTGGCAGTTCAATTTTGCGGTGCCCGTCTGACCCAAGCCGTGACCCATACCAGATCTCGGAGCGGAAATCACCGGAGAGCTCCGGAGAGGAAGCTACCAACTGCGTTCGCCGCCCGCTTCTGCATGGAGGTGGTGGCGTGGGCGTAGGTGTCCAGGGTAAACCCGGCGCTGTAGTGACCCAGCCTGGCGGAGAGGGTTTTGACATCTACTCCGTTTTGCAGGGCCAGCACCGAGAATGTGTGACGCAGGTCGTGGAAGCGTATTCGTTCTAGCCCTGCCCGTTTCAGCACCCGCTGGAGCATGTGCAGGACGCTGTCCGGGGACATGGGGCCTCCGAACGGAGAGGGGAAGACGTATTCGTCTTTCTGCTCCATGCCTTTGAGAACTTTGACGGCGTCAACTCCTATCGCAATATTGCGGTAGGAGTTTTTCGTTTTCAGCGGAGCTTCTACCACTTTTCCGTTCTGCCGAAGGACCTGCCGTCGAACGTGGATGATACCCCTGGCCAGATCAATGTCGCTCCATTTTAGGCCCAGAAGTTCTCCCCGCCGGAGGCCAGTTGCGAGGTCGATGTAGTACAACTCGAACACACCGCTGCGTCGTGCCTCCTCGAAAAAGGCACCCAAGCTCTCCGGCGGCAGGATTTTCATTTCCTTCCGCTCCAGCTTTGGCAGGACACAGCCCTTCGTGGGATTGGCGGGGATCAGCCGTTGCTCTACCGCACAGTTCAGGGCGGAGGAAATCATCTGGTTGATGTTCCGTACTGTTTTGACGCTAAGGCCCCTGGGCTTGTTCCTGGCTTCCGCACACTCCACCCTGCCGTTCTCCAGCAGATGCTTGTACAGCCGCTGGAGGTCCATCGCTGTCAGCTTTTCCATCGACATATCACCAAGAGCGGGTCTGATGTGGTTGTCGATGAATCCCTGGTAAGTCTTGTAGGACGAGGCCCGGACTTGGAGCCTGGCGTAGTTCTCCATCCAGGCGTCCAGCCATTGGCCTACTGTGTAGTGCTCTGTCTTCAAGGGCAGGACGCTGGTTTTCTCAATCGCTGACTTGAGCTTCTCCTTGACCTCTGACTGAGTTTGCCGAGGACGTTTTTGTAGATAGCCTTCCCGGTTACCGGATCACGTCCCGCCGTGTAGCGTCCCTCCCAGCGGCCATCCTTTCGCTTGCGGATGCTCCCTTCTCCATTGGCACGTCTTTTCGCCATAGCGTATCGCCTCCTTTGTCAGCAACACACCATACCAGCAGTCTGCAAAAATATCCAGCGGCTGCGTGCGCTGTTATCAAAAAATTCGGATTTGCCAATGGTCAACTTGAAAAGGCATAGAGGAAAATCTGTTGGGACTTCTC
>JAAWTB010000093.1 GCA_022801815.1 Oscillibacter sp.
TTCCGCCGTGGTGGGCTACGCCTGCATCCGCCTCATCCGGCTGGTGGCGGACAAGGGAAAATTCGGCTTCTTCGCCTACTACTGCTGGCTGGCGGGCATCGTCACCCTGGCCCTAATTTTCACTCAAACGTAACGCAAAACGGAGGTACATACCGTGGCTTCCACATCACAGAAGAAACCCGCCGCCAAGCGTTCCGGCGGCAAATCCGCCAAAAAGCCCCCTCAAAAGCAGCCCGTCCGCCGGGAGGTCACCGGCGGCATCCTGCTGGTGCTGGCGCTGTGCGTCTTCGTGGGGTACTTCGGCGTCAACGCCCTGTTTCTGGACTTCTTCGCCAAGCTCCTGAAGGGTCTGTTCGGCTACGGCTATTGGCTGGCAGGGCCCTCCCTGGTCTTGGCGGGGCTGATCCTGCTCGTTCACCGGGGCCGTCCCGTTCAGCTGCGGACCACCTGCGCCCTGCTGCTGCCGCCTCTTTTCGGCTGCCTGACCCACCTGGTCTTCTGCAAAAAGGTCTATGAGCCTTCCTTCTTCCGCATGCTGGGGGCCATCTGGGCCGACGGCGTGGCGCTGGAGTCCGGCGGGGCCGTCTCCGGCGTGCTGGCCAACGGGTCCGCCGCCGTCTTTTCCACCCTGGCGTCGGTTATCCTGTTTACGGCGCTGTTCGTGGCCCTGCTCTTCGTATCCCTGCGGCTGACCCTGGCGGCCTTTGACGGCTGGCGGCAGTCCCGGCCTCCGTATGAGGAGCAGCCCGCCATCCGCCTGACCCCTGTGGAGCCGCCCAAGCGCCGGACCCCCGCCGGGCCCAAGCCTCAGATTGACATCCCCCTGGACGGCGAGGAGCGGCCCGCCGCCAGGCTCGAAAAGTCCGGGAAATTCACCGGCTTCTTCCGCCACAAGGCCGACGCCCAGCCCACGCCGGACCAGGTGCTTCAAACGGCCCCCGCGCCGAAGCCGGAGCCTGCTCCCGAGCCGGAGCGGCCCCGGACAGCCATTCCCGTGCCGCCTCCTCCGCCGGTGCCGGAGCCGGTTTCTCCCTCCATCCCCGTAACGCCGGAGCCTCTGGAAGCCGCACCGGAACCGCTCCCTCCGGAGCCTGTTCCCGAGCCCGCTCCGCCGCCGGAAAAGCCCCTGCCCACGGCGGAGGCATTCACCCGCAGCGGCAAAGCCGAAACGGCCAAGGAGGTGGCGGCCCAAACCGCCGCCGTGGCCGCGGAAATCGAGGAAAAGCTGGCGTTGGAGGAGGGAGAATATCCCTACCCGCCGGTGGACCTTCTGCACATGAACCAGGGAGAGAACCACGTGGAGGCGGGGGCGGAGCTGCGGAACAACTCCCGCCGCCTGGCGGAGACCCTCACCAGCTTCGGCGTGGACGCCGCCCCCGGCGACGTGATTCACGGCCCCTCCGTCACCCGCTACGAGTTCATCCTGGAACAGGGTGTGAAGCTCTCCAAGATTACCAATCTGGCGGACGACATCGCCCTGGCCCTGGGGGCCACCGGCGTGCGCATCGCCCCCATTCCCGATAAAATATCCGTAGTGGGCATTGAGGTTCCCAACAAGCAGGTAACCCCTGTGCTCATCCGGGATGTGATTGAGTCCCGGGACTTCGCAGGACACAAATCTCAGGTGGCCTTCGCCCTGGGCCGGGACATCGGCGGGCGGAACGTCATCGGGGACATCGGCACCCTGCCCCACGTCCTCATCGCCGGCACCACTGGCTCCGGCAAGTCCGTGTGTACCAACTCCCTGATCATCAGCCTCCTCTACAAGTCCACGCCGGAGGATGTGCGCTTCATCATGGTGGACCCCAAGATGGTGGAGCTGGCCCCCTACAACGGCATCCCCCACCTGCTGATTCCCGTGGTGACGGACCCCAAAAAGGCCGCCGGAGCCCTTCAGTGGGCGGTATTCGAGATGATGAAGCGGTACAAAACCTTTTCCGAGCACGGGGTTAAAAAGCTGGAGGAATTCAACCAGCTGGCACAAACCCGCGAGGGTGTGGAACCCCTGCCCAGCGTGGTGGTGGTCATCGACGAGCTGGCGGACCTCATGCTGGTGGCCGCCAAGGAGGTGGAGGAATCCATCTGCCGGGTGGCCCAGATGGGCCGCGCCGCCGGGATGCATCTGGTAATCGCTACCCAGCGGCCCTCCGCCGACGTGATCACCGGCCTCATGAAGGCCAACATCCCCAGCCGCATCGCCTTTGCCGTGGCCTCCTCCATGGAGTCCCGGATCATCCTGGACAGCGGCGGCGCAGAGAAGCTGGTGGGCCGGGGCGACATGCTCTACGCCCCCCTGGGGGCCGGAAAACCCACCCGGGTCCAGGGCTGTTTCATCACTCCGGAGGAAATCGACCGGGTGGTGTCCTTCGTCAAGCAGACCGGCGAGGCCCAGTATGACGACGACGTCATCGCCAAAATCGAGGAGTCCGTCCAGGAAAAGGGCAATAAGGCCGGCAAACCCGCCGCCGAGCCCCAGGAGAGTGAGGAGGACGAGCTTCTCCCCGCCGCCGTAGAGGTTATCCTGGAGACGGGGCAGGCGTCCACCTCCATGCTCCAGCGGCGTTTGAAGCTGGGCTATTCCCGGGCCGCCCGGCTGGTGGACCAGCTGGAGGAACGGGGCTATGTGGGACCCTTCGAAGGGTCCAAGCCCCGGCAGCTTCTCATTACCAAGGAGAAGTGGCAGGAGATGAAGATGGGCGGCGGAACCGCGCCGGAATCGCCGGAGGACGAAGCCGAATAAGAAAACGCGGGGGTCCCTTGGGCTTTCCCTGACAGGGGTACCCGCGATTTAGGGAAGCACCCCCGGCAGGAATCACACTGAGATTTCCTGCCGGGGGCTTTCCTCAAACTCCCTGTTCTCTAGCCATCGCCGTCACCCGGCTCAGCTCCTCCAGGATCACCTCATCCAGCACGCATTCTCGGATATAGCGGGCGGTGCAGACCTCAGCCCCCTCTTTCTTATAGGTACGGCAGGTGAAGTTATTCCAGGCGGGTTTCATCGTTTACCCCAGGGAAATCCTTGCGTTGACGTAAAATGTACGCGCAAGATCCTGCAGGGCCATCTGTGTTCCATACTTCTCGTGCGGACCGTTTTAGCCCCTGGAAACTTTAAAGTCGCAGGCGAAAAGGCTCCCAATATCATTTCCAAACTCGTCATAGGGATCTGCGATAATACGGAAGGTGTTGCCTCTCATACTCTCGTCAATCAGGAAGTTATGGCGGAATTCCACAATGCTGGTGGAAATATAGCCATTCTCGAACTCTCTTTGAAGCCCAGAGATCTTCTTATCGACGGTCTTGACATACTGTCCCGCGGCATTGTAGATGGTATAGCGAATTCCGGCAACACGGTTGTCCATTTTAAAGGATTCCGTCTCCGGCAAATACGTTACGTTTTCCGACTGAATCACCTGGCAGATTCCGTTTAGAGAAAGCGTATCTCCGACATTCACCGGAACGATTTGGTTCAGGTTAAAGACGCTGGTTGCCTCATTCAAAATGGCGGGGCTGATAAAGTTGTCCTGTGTTTTTATTGGGCTGTAGTCCGCGCGGGTAAAGACTGCAGCTCCCATAATACCCGGACTTCCAAGAACAAAGTTTCCTTTATAAATCTTTCCCTGCTGCTTGATGGTAGGCTCGCCAATGTCATAGTAGCAGTATTTTATGTGGTTTTGATCGTTAAGCACCCGGTCGTATCCCAGCTGCCCCAGCTCCACTCGATACGAGATGCTCGTTTGCGAGATGTTATAGTCAAAGAAGTAGGTCAGTCCGCCTATGTAGCCTTCACGGTCCACAAGCAGCCACCGCTTTGCAATCTCCCCCGTGTAGTCCATTCCCCAAGACGGCATGAAACTTTGGGTGTTCCAATTGCCCGCATAGGGGTCTGAAAAGACAACAATTCCGTTTTGGGCGCAATATTTTTTTACCTCTTCAAGGTACGAATCCGGCGAAAACCTGGTGATAGCCTTCTTGGCAATCACCCCGATCGTGATCTGCGTGGAGAGAGTGGCCAAGGTCTTCTGCCCGTCGCTGAGAGTTACGGTCAGATCATAGTCGCCCTCCGGAAGCGGCGCAAGCGTCCGTCCAAACTGATCGACCGGGTTGATGTCCTGACGGTAGGAACCGCCGTACACCACGCTGGTATAATGCCGGTCGTTGTAATACGCCTTAATCCAAGTATCCCGAAAGCTTTCCGGGCGGTTTGGATCGTACACCAGGTCAGGCATCATAGATGCTTTGAACGCCTCCCGGTTACCAGTGACGCTGAGCTCCGGGTAGTCCACGTACATACCATCCTGATTATCCTTTGTGTTTGTGTAAATCGCGCGCACCAGTGTGCCGCTTGCGTTTGTCAGGCGTACCATGAGCTGCGCGTTGTCGGGGACGGAAACGGATTCGTCGATGTCTCCAATTACATAAAAGTCGCAGAGCGGACTAATGGTGCGCATGTCTTCGGAGGGGTACAGCAGGGCAAGTCCATTCGAGCGGACTCCCACGGGCTGAAGATCTGCCTGCTGATAATTCTCAATTGCCGATGAGAGTTCCTTCATCGTCACATTTTGGGCCGCATCGAAACCGCTTTCGCCATTTGCAGGGAGAATTCCCTCGGATACCGCCCAGCTTGCGGCCGGCGTGTTCTCCGCATCCGCCGGCTCCCAGCCGCCGCGTGCAGCTGCGGAATCCGCAGAAACGTCAATATCGTGGTGCTGCGCATATTGATACAGGATGGCGGCCAAATCCCCCTGCGTAAGTTCATCCTCCATCTCCAGGCCATCCGGAAGGATTGCATAGGCGTCCGCCCAGGCTTCGGCATCCTGCTTGCAGGTATAGGATGCTTCATTCACATGGAGGTCTTCCACCATCAACGGCATGTCATCAAGGGAATACAGCGCCTCTATTGTATCGCCGGCGGATGCGGCGCCCAGGTTATCCAAGGAGATGCCGCCGCTTGCCAGAACCGGGGATGCGATAGAAAGCGAGAGAACCAAGGTCACGAACAGGGCTGAAAGCCTTTTATGAATGGTCTTCATAATAATATCCTCCTATTATCTTCGTCATGTTAAGTTGCTTTAATTGGATTAACGAAATGGGTTCGGGTCTGTGCGTACGTTCCTGCCGGGATACGGCACCTGTTTGTGTGAAAGCCACGCACGGGGGATATATGGGACCCATTGGAAACTCCTCCCTTCCTCTGCTTTGCAGAAGGCAGCTCGTTTTGGTTCGGACACGGCATATCGCATTTTGATGGAAGCCGCTCCGGTCGTTTGACGGCTCTTTTCTGCTGTCTGGGGCAAATATACAGCCGCAGAGGCCTGAAAAGCAATATGCAAAAACGATGCGCCTCCTGTTATCAGCCGAGGCCGCGAGGCCGCTGACAATAAAAGGCGCATCGTGTATGCATGTATTTCCCATATTTAAAAGGACGGTTTGCGCGAATGTTAATTGGCACGGACGTACACGCAGTTAAATCCGCACTCATCTCAAAGCAAAAGCCGCAGTTCTCCGTGTGCGAAGGCGGTGAAATCAGAATCACACACGCATAGCTCCTGTCCGTTGATGGCCGAATGCGAAAACTGGCAAATGTGGTCGCAATCTCATCACAAATGATAGGGGCAAAACTTGCCGGGCAGCCGGTTCCGCCGCTTATTTCTGAAAAAAGCCGACAGCACGGTTTGTCAAGTCGAAAATCAGGATACCGACAATGACCGGCAACTAAAACACAACAGGCGATAAACAGCCGCTTCAGCCAGAGTTCCTTTGTTTCCAGCTCTTTTTGCCGCTCCTTCAGAAGAATGTCATAGGCATGAATCGCGTCAGGAGACAGGCTGTGGACGGGCATTTCCTGTTTCGGCCCGGACAAAGGCGGCTGGCTCGGGACCTCCGCCGGGCGGGATGTCTCCGGATCTTCTGACTCCGGCACCGGTGCTGCCGTGAAGCCGGCAATGTCATCCAGCGACCCGCCCAGAGCCTTCGTCAAGTCCCGAATCGTCTGAAAATTCGGCATTTCCACTCTGCCCGCCAGAACACGGTTCACTGTGCCGATTAGAACCATGGATAAATCAGCCAGCTCCTGATTGCTCAGACCCAGATCCTTTTTCATCCTTCTCAATTTTAGAGCGATTTCGTTCATAATAACAGCTCCTGTCGGTTCGGCTTTTTTTGAATTCTATTCAGCAAGATCACATGAAGGAGTACCCGGACCGCTTCAAAAAGCTCTAAACACAGCTGGAAAGGATTTCCTCCGCACGTACATTTTAATTCAAAAGGCAACAAGATACAAGCTTTTTCACAGATTCTTTTTTCAAAAAATACCTCTGTGGACGTTACGGAAATCCACAGAGGCATTCAACATTTAATTTTGAAGCCGCTTAGGGTAAAAACTGTTCAGCAAACCGGCAATAACAGGAAGCCGTCCGATGGCCTTCGGGGACATGCTCCGAGGCGCAGTTACCATGATTCTAAATAGATTGACCTCGCTGCCATCCCGGCCAGTCAGTCCGGTTGGGGCGTCAAACCGGGCCTCAAAATAACTGAACATATCGCCGCAATATTCAGCAATCCATCCTACTCCGCCGGGGCAGTCCTTGCTTCGAAACTCCACTTTCGGAAAATCCTCCTGCAAATGCCCATCCTTTAAGCTTCTTTCGGCGCCTCCCTGTCCAAACTCAAAATTTACATCAAACATTTTGTAATTTCCAGCCCTAACCTTATGTAACTCGGCAAATGGTGGCAAAGCCTTGATTTTCAGGCGTTTCCGCCATTTGCCGCTTGGGAGAGTTATTCGCATATCTCAGCGTATCCCGGCGTG
>JAAWTB010000094.1 GCA_022801815.1 Oscillibacter sp.
CCAGATCAGCTGGCGGGTGGACTCCCCTCGCCCCAAGCCCGGCCCCAGGGCCAGAACGCCGCAGCCTTCCAGCCGCTCCAATAGCTCCGGCAGGGCCCTCCGGCTCAGCCGTCCCCCCCGGTCCGCCAGGGGGAAGGGCATGGCGCAGACGCACTTGGCCGCCTCCGCCGGCCAAATGGACTCCGGCACTCCTAAGTACACCAGCCCGCAGCCGGACCGCACCGCCGCCGAGGCCGTGAGGTAAGGCGCGCCGGTATAGCCCACGGATCCGCCCGCCACCAGGACTTTGCCGAACTCCCCCTTGTGCCCGTCCGCCTTCCGGGGCGGCAGGGCCGCGGCGGCGAAGTCCTCCTCCACCGTCTGGACGGGGCAGGGGACCGCCCGGACCAGGGCGGCGGGAATCCCGATGTCATGCACCGTCACCTTCCCGGAGAGGAGGACCCCGTCCCCGGCGGCCTGGCCGACTTTAGGCAGGGAGAAGGTAACGGTACGGTCCGCCTTCACCGCCCGGCCCAGGACCCGCCCCGTGTCCGCCTCCACGCCGCTGGCGATGTCGGCGGAAATGACCGCGCCCCTGCAACGATTGATGAGGTCCACGGCGGCGGCGAATAGGGAGCCCGGCGCGATCTCCCGGGAGAGGCCCACGCCGAACACCGCGTCAACGACCACCTGACAGCCCCGGGCCCAGGCGGCCTGGGCCTTGTCCTGGGGATCGAATTTCTCCAGCTCCACGCCGCACTCGCTGAGGCGGCCTGTCTCCTCCATGGCGTCAGGGGTGAGGCGGCCATAGTCCCCCACCAGGAAGACCCGGACCTTGAGGCCCGTCAAAAAGAGGAGCCTTGCCGCGCCGATGCCGTCCCCGCCGTTGTTTCCCGTGCCGCAGAAGATTGCCGCCCGGCATTTGCGGGGCTTTTCCGGCAGGAGGTCCAGGGCCGCCTGGGCCACTGCCGCCGCCGCCCGCTCCATCAGGTCGATAGAAGGGATGTTTCGTTCCTCGATGGCTTTGCGGTCCAGCTCCCGCACCTGCGCCGCCGTCGCCAGCTTCATAAGCCTGTACCTCCCGCGTGTCGAATTTTGACCATTCTATTATAGCGGATTTCCAGCGGGAGCGCAAGAGAAGCCGCGGCGCCGTCCTGACCATAGGGCTGAATGTTATAAATATACGTTCAATAATTGTTGCTTATTAGGGAGCTTGGCGGCAGAATATGTGAAACGGAAGGTGTCAATATGGCGATTACTTGAAGCAGGGAGAGCGCGTGACATGATTAGACCTTGTTTGAAAATTGGCAAAACGCCTCAACGGCGGATCTTTTTCCGCCACTCTGCGTTAAATTTTCTTGCCGGGCGACAGCCCGCCTGCGAAAATTTGCCTTGATTGGCGAAGAAATCTCTCGCCGTTGGGCATTCGCCAATTTTCAAACAAGCCCTAAGCGCGCCGCAGGAACACGCAGCAAAAATTACCGCCAAAAAGGCGGCATATTCCCTCCTTTTCGAGTCAAACTATGCTCGCGATACCCAGTGACCCAAACACAAATGATTTGTTGAAAAGGAGAGATTTATTATGTCTAGCAAGAACACCAACAAGCTCAATGTCCCCGAGGCCCGCAGCGCCATGGATAAGTTCAAGATGGAGGCCGCCTCCGAGGTTGGCGTTAATCTGAAGGAAGGCTATAACGGCGACCTGACCAGCCGCGAGGCCGGTTCTGTCGGCGGCCAGATGGTCAACATCATGACACCCGTACGAACTGCGAGTTATGAGCGAGCCGACCGGACAGCCTTGGGGCATGTCCAACGGATAGAATATGCCGCCCAGCTGGGTGCATAGTGAAAGACAGGGGGCCGAAGTGTCCGGGCGCTTTTTGCCGTTTGGGGAAGCATTGCAAAAAAAGGCGGGTCATGTTATAATTTGTCCAATAACCGCGATGGTTACAAGGGAGAGTGTTGCCGTAATGTCTCGAACCGTTACATTTTTGATTGGCAACGGCTTTGATTTAAACCTGGGTTTGAAGACAAGGTACGCCGATTTTTATCCCCACTATGTAAGCGATCCCGAATTTGCTTCCACCGACCGGGAGATCAATGCCTTTAAAGCGAATTTTTATCCAAATCCAGACCGCGACGTTTTATGGTCTGCTCCATTATACGAATTATCTGACTTTCACCCGCACCAAACACTTTCCTCCCCCTTCTTACCATGAGATAAGCACCTGCTATATTTTGAATTTCAATTACACCACCATCTTTGACCGCCTCATCTCCTGCCTCTATCCTCATCCGAGCTATACCGGCCCCATACCCATTCACGCCCATGTCCATGGAACCTGCTTCTCTGATATGATTATAGGGGTGGACAACCTCTGCCAGGTGGCAAATCCCGGCCTGTTCACCTCCCCCCGCCAGCGCCGCCCGCTGGTCAAGCCCCTTTTAAACCAGCAGTCTGACCGGCGCCCTGATGAATTTGCCAATTACTGTATCCAATGCAGCAGCGAAATCTGCATCTTTGGCATGTCTTTGGGGGAAACCGACGGTGTTTGGTGGCGGCTTATTGGAAAATGGATGACGGGCTCCTCCCACCGCCATTTGGTTATCTTCTCCCAAACCCGCCAGCCGGGCCCTCCGTTCCTGGAAGACAGGCTGGACCGCAAGGACGCTCTGCTGGACCGCTTTCTCTCCCTCTCGGAAATTCCGCCGGGCCACAGAAGGAGCTGCCGTTCCCGTATTCACGTGGTCATTACCTCCAACTTTTTCGACCTGAAGCCGGTCTTTCTCTCCGGCCGGTATCCCTTTCCTTTTCAGCTTAGCCCTCCGCCCAAGACGGACTAGCTTTTCCCTCCGCCCCAAAACCAATCCGAAAGGAGCGCCCCTATGACCGATTCGCTGAACGCCGTCACCCACGCCCAAAACATCCGCTACGACAAGGCCGCCGAGGCCCTCTACATCATTGACCAGAGCCTTCTGCCCAATGAGGAGCGGGAAATCCGCCTCCAAACCCCGGAGGAAATGGTGGAGGCCATCCGGAAACTCCGGGTCCGGGGCGCTCCCGCCATCGGCATCTGCGCCGCCTACTGCCTCTATGTCCTTGCCCGCTCCATTCAGGAGCTGGATCCCACCGTCTTTCACACCCGCCTCCGGGCTTATGCCGCCCAGCTCAGCGCCTCCCGCCCCACGGCGGTGAATCTCAGCTGGGCCCTGGGGGAGATGGAGCGCACCGCCGCCGCCCATGTGAACGGCCCCCGCCCTGCCCTGCTGGAAGCCCTGTACGAAAAGGCGGCGGCAATTCACCAGGACGACATTGCCAAATGCCTGGCCATCTCCCAGCACGGCCTCAGTCTTTTAAAGGAGGGCGACGGCGTCCTCACCCACTGCAACGCCGGACCCCTGGCCACCTCCCGCTACGGAACCGCCCAGGGGCCCTTCCTGCTGGCGGCGGAACGGGGCATGCATATCCGGGTCTTTGCCGACGAGACCCGCCCCCTCCTCCAAGGAGCCCGGCTCACCAGCTATGAGCTGCACCGGGCGGGAGTGGACGTCACGCTGATCTGCGACAACATGGCCTCCATGGTGATGAAAAACGGCTGGGTCCAGGCCTGCTTCGTGGGCTGCGACCGGGTGGCCGCCAACGGGGACACCGCCAACAAAATCGGCACCAGCGGCGTGGCCATCCTGTCCAGGCATTACGGCATCCCCGTCTATGTCCTGGGTCCCACCAGCACTGTTGACCTGAGCTGTCCCGACGGGGACCATATCCCCATTGAGCTTCGGGACCCCGAGGAGATCAAGACCCTCTGGTATGAAAAGCCCATGGCCCTCCCCGGCGTGAAGTGCTACAACCCCTCCTTCGACGTGACGGACCACGCGCTGATTTCCGGCATTGTCACGGAGAAGGGCATCTGCCGCCCCCCCTATACCGAGAGCCTGGCGGCCCTTTTCCGCTGAGGGAAGCCATGGTCCAAATTTACGGCACCCTGGGCCCCGCCTGTTCCGACGACGGAACCCTGGCCCGGCTCTTTGAGGCCGGCATGACCGGCATGCGGCTGAACCTCTCCCACGTGGGCCTTTCCAGCGCGGCAGAGCAGCTGGAGCGCCTCCGGGCCGCCGCCCGGCGCTGCGGCGTCACACCCCAGCTTTTAATCGACATGCAGGGCCCGGAGCTCCGGACGGGCGTTCTTCCCTCCCCCCTGGAACTGGAGGAGGGGGCCTTGGTCCGCCTGGGGACAGAAATTCCCCTGCCCTCCGCCGTCCTGCCCCATCTGACCCCCGGCCGGGAGGTGCTGCTGGACGATGGCAAGCTGCTCCTCCGGGTGAGGGAACCCCTGCCCGGCGGGGCTCTGGCCCGGGTGGAACGGGGCGGCGTCCTCCGGAGCCGGAAGAGCGCCGCCCTCCCCGGCGCAGACGTCCGCCTCCCCGCCATGACGGGCAGCGACCGGGAAAATCTCCGCGCCGCGAGGGACTATGGCGTCACCGGGGTGATGCAGCCCTTTGTCCGGGGACGGGAGGACCTGGAGGCCGTCCGGGAAGCCCTGGACGCGGCAGGCGGGCGGGACATCCGGCTCTTCGCCAAGATCGAAAACCTGGAGGGCGTGGAAAAGCTCCCGGAGCTGATTCCCGCCGCCGACGAGATCGTCATCGCCCGGGGGGACCTGGGAAATTCCGGTCCCCTCTGGAAGCTCCCCGCCCTGCAAAAGCGCATTGCCGCCGCCTGCCGGGCGGCGGGGCGGCCCTTCATGGTGGTGACCCAGATGCTGGCCTCCATGGAGCAAAATCCCGTCCCCACCCGGGCGGAGGTCGGCGATATTTTCAACGCCGTGCTGGACGGCGCGGCCTCCGTCATGGTCACCGGGGAAACCGCCGTGGGGAACTATCCCGTGGAGGCGATGCGGTATCTGAGCAATACCGTCCGGGAGGCGGAGGCGTATTTGGAAGGTCAATAGGCGCAAAACAGCGCCCGGCTTACGCCGGGCGCTTCGTCATACTGCCGGTTCAGATATCAAGGGGAACTATGGGCCCCTGCCGCTCGCAGCCGCCGTCATCCGCCAGAAAGTCCTGATAGTAGGACACGAAATTCTGGACCAGCTCTTTCCTCGGGCGAACAAGTTCCGTTTCCCGTCCGCCGTTTTTCAGGCTATCAATCCACTCGCCGTCTACCATGCAGCCTACATCGAAATTGACGCCATATTTTGCTTTCTCCAGCAAGGACACGTCCGCGGCGTCTCCCAGGCAAAACAGGTATCCGCAGAGCAGCCGGATGTACTCGGAACTTCCCTCTTGGAAATCCTCAATCTCCCGCTGGAGCAAAGCCTGTATCCGTTCCTTGGAAATCGCGGCGAAATCGAATCCAAGCGCTCGTATCAGCGCTTCCGCCCGTTCTTCATTTGTCACAACGTTTCCTCCCCGCTCCAGCCCCTACAGCGCCCCGACGCCCGCCCGCCGGAGCCAGCCCTGCATTCTCTTCGCGGAAAATCCCGTAAACCAGAGCTTTTCGCCCTCCCAGCTGTGTATCGTCACCTGCGTAAAAAGCCCCCGCCTCCTCACCGAAAATCCCCGGATCTCCGGCAGCCTCAGCTCAAATTCTACATAGCCGTTCCACATGGTCCGAAAGAAGACCCGGCGGTCCGTCACATAGAGCGTCCCGGAGTGGGATGTACAGGAGTGAACTTCGCCAAGGGACAGGACCGGAAGCCAATAGGCCATCATGCCCTTACCGATCAGGGCTTCCCCGGACTCCAGGCCGGCGTATCTCAAATCGGAGTATTCATAATACTGATAGACCGCCATATGTCCTCCTACGTCCGCTCATACAGCGGCTTCCCCCGCTCATAGGGCTGGACCCGGTAGGTGACGGATGCGATCCTCCGTCCCGAGACCCCATACTTGGGATGAGCCCCAAAGAGGTCCACGTACCGCTCCAGGTCGTCCCGCTCCTCCGCCATGGCCTCCAGCAGCAGCGCCGCCGCCCGGGCGTCGTCGATGGCCCGGTGGCTGTTCACCGCCCGGTCCTCTAAATGGTAGGCGGCAATGGCGTTCTCCAGCTTGTGGGGATAGTCCCGCCGGTCCCGGTACACCGTCAGCGCGTCCAAAAGCCGGGGCTTTTTCAGCACCTCCGCCAGGCCCCAAGGCCGGAGGAGGCAGAACAGAAAATTCAGGTCAAACTGGGCGTTGTAGGCCACGATCAGCAGCCGTTCCGACCCCTCCAGCAATTCTGCAAAGGCCCCGGCGGCCTCCTGGTCCCCCACGCCCTCGGCCTCCAGCCGCTCCTGGGTGATGCCGGTCAGGTTTGTAATGAAGGGGTCCAGCCTCCGCCCCTCCGGCAGGCGGATGAAGAGGTCCATGCCCCTGGCCTCCGCCCCGTTCTCCAGGGACACCGCGCCGATTTCAATGATGCGGTCCCGGCGGAAATCGACGCCGGTGGTCTCCGTATCAAAGGCCACTATCCGGTCAAACTGCTCCCAAAGCCTCATGCCCCCGTCTCCTCCAGCCAGCTCTCTCCGGTGGCGTAGTCGATGACCACCCCGGGCTGAACGTTATAGGCAAAGACGTTAAAGCACACGCCGTCCCCGGCGTCTTCCACGGAATACGCTTCCAGCTGCACCCCCCGGGCCACCAGCTCCGTGCCCACAAATACCGGCGTCACCCGGTAGAGGACGTGGTTATCCGTCCGCTGGACGTAGTCCGCCACGTCGTTTTCAAAGGGCAGCATGCCGGTGACGTTCAGATACCTAGTGCCGGTAATCAGATTTTTCTTGTTGGCGTTCTCTCCCGCCAGCTGGAAGCCGATGAGGTGGCAGCGGTTGTAGAG
>JAAWTB010000095.1 GCA_022801815.1 Oscillibacter sp.
CGGGGCCTGGCGAAGTCCCAGGTTTCCCAGGCGGTGGAGGTCCTGACGGGCCGGGGCCTTCTGGCCCGGCGGGCCGACGGGGAAGACCGGCGGGTCGTTCATCTGGACATTACCCAACAGGGCGCACCCCTGGCCCGGGAGGCTCAGGCGGTCCAGGCCGCCTGCGGGCGGCGGCTGCTGGCGGGTCTGACAGAGGAGGAACAGGCCGTGTTTCTGAACCTGTTGGAACGGGTGCTGCGGAAAACAGAGGAACTAAGCACGGAAAAGGAGTGTCAGGCATGAACCGGCAAAACGTGGACCTAGGCAGCGGGAAGGTGAGCAGGCTGCTGTTCTCCCTGGCCCTGCCCACCATCACCTCCCAGATTGTCAACATGCTCTACAACCTGGTGGACCGGGTTTACATCGGGCATATGAAGCCCGTGGACACCGTGGGGGCCTTGGCTCTTACCGGCGTGGGGGTATGCCTTCCCATCATCATGATTATCTCCGCCTTCGCCGCCCTGGTGGGCATGGGCGGCGCGCCCCGGGCCTCTATTCAGGAGGGACGGGGAAACCTGGAGGGTTCCCAGAAGATCATGGGCAACTGCTTCACCCTGCTGGTTATTGCCGCCGTCGTGCTGACAGCGGTGTTCCGGAATTTTGCCGGACCTCTGCTGCTGACCTTCGGAGCCAGCGAAAACACCATCGGCTACGCCCTGGACTATATGAACATTTACTCCCTGGGCACCCTTTTTGTCCAGGTGACCCTGGGCATGAACGCCTATATAACGGCCCAGGGCTTCACCACCGTCAGCATGAAAACCGTCCTCATCGGCGCGGGGCTGAACACGCTGCTGGACCCTATTTTCATCTTCGGCCTTGGGATGGGCGTCCGGGGCGCGGCCCTGGCCACCATCCTCTCCCAGGCGGTTTCCGCCGTGTGGGTCCTCCGCTTTCTCACCGGCCCCAAAACGAAGTGGCGGCTGCGGAGGGAACACCTCCGGCCGGAGCCCAGGGTGTTTCTGCCCTGCCTGGCTCTGGGCCTGTCCCCCTTTATCATGCAGTCCACGGAGAGCCTGATCGCCGTGTGCTTTAACTCCTCCCTGCTGAAATACGGGGGGGACATGGCGGTGGGGGCCATGACGGTGCTGACCAGCATGATGCAGTTTGCCATGATGCCCCTTCAGGGCCTGAGCCAAGGGGCCCAGCCCATTATCAGCTACAACTTCGGCGCCCGGAACGCCCAGCGGGTGAAGGACGCGTTTGCCTGCCTGCTGAAATCCTGCGTCGTCTACTCAGCGGCGCTGTGGGCGTTGGTGCAGCTGTTCCCCCGGGCGTTCGTGCAGATTTTCAACAGCGATCCCGCACTGGTGGACTACGCCGCCTGGGCCCTGCGCATCTATATGGGCGCCACCTGCCTCTTCGGTATACAAATTGCCTGCCAGCAGACCTTCGTTGCCCTGGGAAACGCCAAGACCTCTTTGTTTTTGGCGGTGCTGCGGAAAATCATTCTGCTGATTCCCTTGATCTACATTCTGCCGAACTTCTTTGCCAACAAGGCCTTCGCCGTCTTTCTGGCGGAGCCGGCGGCAGACTTCCTGGCGGTGACGTCCACTGCCTCCATGTTCGCCGTCCAGTTCAAACGGAGCATGTCGGAGCTGGAAAACCCGTCTCCCAATTAAATACAGCGGACCAATGCCGCCGGGGAACAACCCCCGGCGGCATTTTTGACAGCCGCAAAGGCGGAGGAACCTTAAAAAAGCCCATTGAATCCCGTTAACTTGCACAAAGAAATTGTGTTTATTTTGTGCTAAAATACAGACAGTCGGAATAGGCAAAATTTTTATGCAAAAACCGCTTGCAATGTAAAATCAAATCATATAATATAGTATTTAAAATTATATTTGGCGGTATTGATATGACAGCGCGAGCTGGGGAGGAATACTATGGAGGCTGTTTTGACGAAACAGGAATTGCAGCGGGCCCGTCTGCGGGCGGTGCGCCGGGCGAAGATACAGGCCCGGAACGAACCCCCGAGGCTCACCGTGGGGGCGGAGATTTTCAACGCTGTGAGCCATGGCCTTGGCGCCCTGGGGGCGGCGGCGGCCCTGGCGCTGCTGCTGGTCCGGTCCCAGGGGGCCATGGAGCTGCTGGCCTCCTGCGTCTATGGAATCAGCATGGTGGTGATGATGCTGATGAGCTGTGTCTACCACGCCATGCCCGCCGGGTCCCGGGTAAAACGGGTCTGCCGACGGTTTGACTACACGTCCATCTATCTGCTCATCGGCGGCACCTTCGCCCCGATTCTGCTGGTATATTTGGGCGGAGCCGCCGGGATGTCCATCTTTTGCGTCCAGTGGGCAGTCATCCTCACCGGCGTGACGCTGGTGATGGTTTTCGGCCCCGGCCGCTGGCGGGCTCTGCACTTCACGCTGTACTTCCTCATCGGGTGGAGCGGGCTGGTGTTCCTGCCCCGGATGTATCTGGAGAGCCGGACCCTGCTGGGCTTCATCTTCGCGGGGGGGCTGACCTACACCCTGGGAATGATTCCCTTTGCCGGGAAGAAAAAGTATGACCACTGCGTCTGGCACGTCTTCGTCCTGGCGGGGGCGGCCCTGCACTGGATCGGAATTTACACCCAGCTCTATCCGCTGCGCTGAGCAGCAAACGCCAGTCGCCCGGACCGTTTCCCCCGGCAGGGAACGGTCCGGGCAGTTTTTCCGCCCGTATAAAGAACCCGTTAAAAATGCGGAAGAAATTGGACGGTACGCAAGCGTTTTCGCCTTTGGAACCCTTGACTTTTTCCCAGGAGTTACTATAATCAAACCGTACTGATTCGCCGCCGCGCCCTCCCCCGGCTTGGGCGCGGAGAGCCGCATGAGAGAAGGGATGTTTAATGAGAGAACGCAAAAAGGGCCTGGCGCTGTGGCTGGGGGTGGTTTTTCTGCTGCTGGCGGGCGCTTTGCTGGCCGGCTCTCCCGGCCGGACGGAAACCGTGAAGGAGGCCATGCGGGACGCCGTGCTCCACGACGTGAACCGGGTCAGCCTCTTCGGGCTGAAGGAGGTGAACCCGGGGCTGATCTCCGCCTTTACGGTGACGCTGATGCTGCTCCTGGCCGCCGCCTGTATCCGGGTCTTCGTGATTCCAAAGTTCCAATACAGGCCGGGACGGTTCCAGATGCTGCTGGAGGAGGCAGTGGGCCTGTTCAGCGGCATGGCAAGAGGCAGCAGCCCCCACCGATGGGGCTTCCTGGGGGCCTATATCTTTGCCGCCGGGGCCTACATCTTCGTGGGGACGCTCTTCGAGCTGCTGGGCCTCCAGGCCGTCACGGTCCACGGCCATGCCATTACCCTCCCCGCCCCCCTTTCCGACGTAAACGCCGCCATCGCCATGGGCACGCTGTCCTATCTGGTGATCCTCTCCGGCGGCGTGGCGGAAAACGGCGTGAAGGGCGTGGGCAAGACGCTGAAGGAGTTCTCCCTGCCCATTTCCATGAGCTTCCGGCTCTTCGGCGCCCTGCTCAGCGGGCTGCTGGTGACGGAGCTGGTGTACTACTACGTGAGCCTGAGCTTTGTGCTGCCGGTGATTGTGGGCGTGCTGTTCACCCTGCTTCACGCGCTGATTCAGACTTATGTGCTGACCATGCTGACGGCCCTGTACTACGGCGAGGTGTCCGAGCCCTCCCCGCCGAAGGAGAAGAAAAAGCGCCGGGCCGCCTGAACGGGGCCTGAAAACAAACATAATGGGAGGATTTTTGTGATGAGCAAGTTTGTAAAGAAGCTTTGGATGCTGGGCCTGGCGCTGCTGCTGGCCGTGTCTCTGGCCGTGCCCGCTCTGGCGGCGGGAGAGGACGCCGGGGAACCCGCCGCCCAGGAAGAGGAAGAGAGCGGCGGCAAGACCATCGCCTCCGCCCTGGCCATCGGCCTGGCGGCCCTGGGCGGCGGCCTGGGCATGGGCATCGCCACCGGCAAGGCGGTGGAGAGCATCGGCCGCCAGCCGGAGGCCGAGAGCAAGATCCGGACCATGCTGATGCTGGGCCTGGTGTTCATTGAGACGGCCATCATTTACGCCCTGCTGGTGGTCATCCTGATTATCTTCGTATTGTAAGGCAGGTGGACGGTGTGAATATCCCCCTCAATATCGACTGGCAGCAGATTCTGCTGCACTGGATGAACCTGGCGATTCTCACCGGCGGGCTGTACTTCCTGCTCTACAAGCCGGTGAAGCAGTTTATGGAAAAGCGAGAGGCCCATTACCAGGCTTTGGAGGAACAGGCCGCCGGAAAGCTCCAGGAGGCGGAGGAGCTGAAAGCCGCCTACCAGGCCAAGCTGGACGGGGCGGAAGAAGAAATCCGCCAGGCCCGGGCCAAGGCCCAGGCGGCGGTCCAGCAGTCCGTGGAAGAGCAGATGGCCCAGGCGAAGCAGATCGTCGCCAAGGCCAAGGAGGAGGCCGCCAGCAGCCGGGAGCATATCATCCGGGAGTCCCAGCGGGAGCTCCGGGAGCTGACGGTGGCCGCGGTGAAGAAGCTGACGGTGAAGGCCGACACGGACCTCTTCGACCAGTTCCTGGACCTGGCGGAGGGAGGAGGCACCCATGAGGACCACTAGAGGCAGTCTGAAAGCGGAGCTTCGCAGCGCCGTCAAGCCCACGGAGGAGCAGCTCCGGCGCTTTGAGAAATTTCTGGCGGACAAGTACAAGCGGAAAATTCCCCTGCAATGGGAGGAGGACCCGGCGCTGAAGCAGGGCTTCCGCCTCCAGGTGGGGGCGGACATGTACGACTGGACCTTGCAGGGCCGGGTGCGGCAGTTCCGGGACTACGTCCGGGGGCTGGAAAGCGGAGCCAACGACATCCTGCCCCTGATGCGCCATGCGGTAGAGGACTGGACCATGGCCGCGGCCCCCGAGGAGATCGGCGAGGTGACGGCGGTGGACGGCGAAATCGCCTCCGTCAAGGGCCTGGATCACGCCCAGTACGGCGAAATACTGCTGTTCAGCTCCGGCGTGAAGGGCATGGTGCAGGATCTGCGCCGGGATGGCGTGAGCTGCATCCTCTTCGGCAGCGGCGAGGAGGTCTCCGCCGGAAGCATGGTCCGCCGGACGCTGAAAACCGCCGGCATGCCGGTGGGCGAGGGCTTCCTGGGCCGGGTGGTGGACGCTCTGGGAGTCCCCCAGGACGGAAAGGGCAAAATCACGCCGGAGGGCCACCGGCCCATCGAGGCCCCGGCCCCGGGCATCCTGGACCGCCAGCCGGTGAACACCCCCATGGAGACGGGCCTTTTGGCCATTGACTCCATGTTCCCCATCGGCCGGGGCCAGCGGGAGCTGATCATCGGCGACCGCCAAACCGGCAAAACCGCCATCGCCCTGGACGCCATCCTGAACCAAAAGGGGAAGGACGTGGTGTGCGTCTATGTGGCCATTGGGCAGAAGACCGGCAGCGTGGCCCAGATTGTGGAGAACCTGAGCCGCCGGGGGGCCATGGAGTACACCGCCGTGGTCACCGCCCCGGCCAGCGCCTCCGCCGCCCTTCAATATATCGCCCCCTACGCGGGCTGCGCCCTGGGGGAGCACTTTATGCGCCAGGGCCGGGATGTGCTGATTGTCTACGACGATTTGAGCAAGCACGCCATCGCCTACCGGACACTGAGCCTCCTTTTGGAGCGCTCTCCGGGACGTGAGGCGTTCCCCGGCGACGTGTTCTACCTCCACTCCCGCCTTTTGGAGCGGGCGGCCCACCTCTCCGACGAGCTGGGAGGCGGCAGCATGACCGCCCTGCCCATTGTGGAGACCCAGGCGGGAGACGTGTCCGCCTATATCCCCACCAACATCATTTCCATCACCGACGGGCAGATCTTCCTGGAGAGCGATTTGTTCTTCGCGGGCCAGCGGCCCGCCGTCAACGTGGGCCTCTCCGTCTCCCGGGTGGGCGGCGACGCCCAGACCAAGGCCATGAAAAAGGCCGTGGGAACCCTCCGGCTGGACCTGGCCCAGTACCGGGAGATGGAGGTCTTCACCCAGTTTTCCAGCGACCTGGACGACGCCACCAAGCACCAGCTCCGCTATGGCCAGGGCCTGATGCGCCTTTTGCGCCAGCCCCGGTACGCGCCGCTGTCCCAGCACCAGCAGGTAATCGTCCTGGCGGCCGCCATGGCCCATGTGATGCAGGACGTGCCCCTGGAGCGGATGGACGCCTTCCAGGCCCACCTTCTCTCAGCGGTAGAGGAGGAGGCCCCGGACCTCTGCGGCCGGATCGACCGCACCGGTCAGCTGGCCCCAGAGGACCGGGAAGAAATCGTCTCCCTGGCGAAGCGCGCCCTGGAGAGCTTTGGCGGGAAGAGAGGCGGCTGACATGGCGGGGACCAAGGAGATCAAGACCCACATGGAAAGCGTGGGAGAGACCCGGAAAATCACCAACGCCATGTACCTCATCGCCTCCACCAAGCTCCGCCGGGCCCGGCAGGAGCTAGACCAGACCCGCCCCTATTTCGAGGCCCTCCGGGGGGAGATCCGGCGGATTTTCCGCACGGCCTACAACGTGGACAGCCGCTTTTTCTATCCCATTGGCAGCGACGCGCCCTTGAAGGGGACCTACGGCTGCCTGCTGATCACCGCGGACAAGGGCCTGGCGGGGGCCTATAACCAAAATGCCATCCGGGTGGCCCAGGAGCTTTTGGAGGGGCACCCGGACACGAAGCTCTTCGTCGTCGGGGAGTACGGGCGGCGCTTTTTCGACCAGCGGAAAATCCCCATTGAGCACAGCTTCCTCTACACCGCGCAAAACCCCACTATGGCCCGGGCCCGGGAGATCAGC
>JAAWTB010000096.1 GCA_022801815.1 Oscillibacter sp.
CCGGACGTTGAAGCCCACGATGATGGCGCCCGAAGAGGAGGCCAGCATGACGTCGGACTCGTTCACCGCGCCCACGCCGCCGTGGATGACCCGGACGTTCACTTCCTCGTTGGAGAGCTTCTCGAGGGAGGCTTTCACCGCCTCCACGCTGCCCTGGACGTCGGCCTTGACGATGAGGGCCAGCTCCTTCCGCTCGCCGGCCTGGATCTGGTCGAACAGATTCTCCAGGCTGACCTTCTGCACCGGGGCGGCGGCCTTGGCACGTTCCTCGGCCTTGCGCTGCTCCACCAGCTCCCGGGCCATACGCTCGTCGCTGACTGCGAAGAAGGAGGACCCGGCGGTGGGAGCCTCGCTGAGGCCCGCGATCTCCACGGGGACAGAGGGACCCGCCTCCGTAAGGCGGCCGCCCCTGTAGTCCAGCATGGTCCGCACCCGGCCCACGGCGGTGCCGGCAATGATAATATCACCCTGCTTCAAGGTGCCGTTCTGGACCAGCAGGGTCGCCACCGGGCCCCTTCCCTTGTCCAGACGGGCCTCGATGACGGTGCCCTGGCCCGCCCGGTTGGGATTGGCCTTCAGCTCCGCCATTTCGGCGGTGAGGGTCACCATTTCCAGAAGGTTGTCAATGCCGATGTTCTTTTTGGCGGAAATTTTGCAGCAGATGGTTTCGCCGCCCCAGTCCTCGGGGACCAGGCCATGCTCGGTGAGCTGCTGCATTACTTTGTCGGGGTTGGCGTTTTCCTTGTCGATTTTGTTCACCGCCACCACAATGGGGATGTTGGCTGCTTTTGCGTGGCTGATGGATTCAATGGTCTGGGGCATGATGCCGTCGTCTGCCGCCACCATCAAAATGGCGATATCCGTCACCATGGCACCCCGGGCGCGCATGGAGGTGAACGCCTCGTGACCCGGCGTGTCCAGGAAGGTGATGGGCTTGCCGTTTACCTGGACCTGATAGGCGCCGATGTGCTGGGTGATGCCGCCGGCCTCGCCGGAGGCCACGGACGTATTCCGAATGGTGTCCAGAAGGGAGGTTTTGCCGTGATCCACGTGGCCCATGACCACCACTACCGGGGCACGGGGGACCAGGTCCTCCGCCTTGTCCTCGGACACGTCGATGAGCTTTTCCTCAATGGTGACCACGACTTCTTTTTCCACCTTGCAGCCCATTTCCTCAGCAATAAAGGCAGCGGTGTCGTAGTCGATCATCTGGGGCAGGGAGGCCATGATGCCGTTTTTCATCAGGGCCTTGACCACCTCGGCGCCGGTCTTTTTCATGCGGCTGGCCAGCTCGCCCACGGAAATCTCGTCGGGGATCTGGACCTTGACAGGCGCCTTCTTGGCGATTTCCAGCTGGAGGCGGCGCATTTTCTCCGCCTCGTCCTGGCGGCGCTTGTTGGAGAACACGGGGCCGCCCCGGCGCTGCTGGCCGCCCCGGACCTTCTCCCGGCCGGAGCGCTGCTGGCGCTGCATCCGCTCGCCCTGCTGGCCGCCCAGAGTCTCCAGGCGTTCGTCGTACTTGGCAAGGTTCACGTCGCCGCCCTTCCGGGTGTCCACAATCTTCTTCTGGGGCACCCGGCTGGCGGGCCTTTGAACGGGCTGCTGGTTCTGCTGCTGGGGCTTTTGGGCCTGGCTGGGGGCGGACGGCTGCCCCTGCTGGGGAGCGGGCCTGCCCTGGGGGGCTTGCTGGCCGCCCTTGCCCTGGGCGGGCTGGGCTGCCTTCTGGGGAGCGGGCTGGGGGGCGGGCTTGCGCTCCTCGGTCGGAGCGGGCTTCGCCTCCTGATAGGTCTCCTGGAAGATGACCTGGATGTTGGAAACCGGGTGGTCCTGAGTCAGCCGGTCGAAGACAATGGACAGTTCCTGATCCGTCAGCACCTGCATGTGGTTCTTCGGCGCCGCGCCGTACTTGGTCAGAATTTCCATAACCGTCTTGGTGGGGAGGCCGAAATCCTTTGCTACCTCATGGACTCTGTATTTTTCAATAGCCAAATAAAACACCTCGTTCTGTTCCTCTCCAGGAGCCCGTTTGAAAACCGGCGGACCCTCCGCCGGCTTTCAGACGGACTCGGGAGCGGAGAAATTTTAAAAAACTGCGCAGGCCCGCAGAGAGCCCTGCTGTACGGGGCGGCACCTCAGCGTCCCCCGCCTTTGGCCCGGCCCCCGCCGCGGGGGGGCTTGGGCCCGGCCTTGCCTCCGTACCGGGGCGGGCGGTCCGGCCTTTCGCCGCGGCCTCCGGCGGGCCGCTGCCCTCCGGGATGGTCCCCCCTCCGGGGACGGCCTTCTCCCGGCTTGCCGCCGTAAGGGCGTCCGGTTCGCTCACCGCCCCAGGGGCGGGGCTTTCCGGCCCGGCGCTCCTCCGGCCTCCCCCCATCCCTGGGGAAACGGCCCTCCGCTCTTTTGGGCGGGCGGCGGTCCCTTCCCTGCGGCGGCTCTCGTTTCGGCGGATCCCGGCGGGGAGCCTCCTTCCGTTCCTTGGCCCGGCGGCGCTTCAGCTCCATCCGGGCGGCGGCCTCGCCGTAGCGTTCCGGGTCCGCCTGGGCCAGCCGCTCCGCCACGGCGGCGGCAAGGCCCGTGTCGGTCAAAGCCGCGACGGCGGCGCTGCCCCGGCCCAGGGCCCCGCCCAGCTCCGCCTTGGAAAAGGGGAGTGTCAAATGGAGGCAATGGCCCTCTTCCGCCAGGTGCTCCGCCCGGCGGAGGGTGTTCCCCGCCGCGTCGGAGCTGGTCAGCAGCAGCCGCGCCTGTCCGCCCTTGGCCGCCAGGGCTGTGGGCTCCTCGCCCACAGCCAGCCGCCCGCCCCGGAGGGCCAGCCCCAAAAGGGACAACACGTTGTTTCCGCTCATGTCCCGCCTCCCAGCTCCGCCTCCATGGCGTCGTAAACCTCCGGGGGGATGGCGGTCTCAAAGGCCCGCTCCAGGGCCCGGGACTTCCGGGCCTTTTTCAGGCAAGCCGGGTCCGGGCACACATAGGCCCCCCGGCCGGGTTTCTTCCCGGTGAAGTCCAGGCTCACCGCCCCCTCCGGGGAGCGGACCACCCGCAAAAGGGATTTCTTATCCTTCATCTCCCGGCAGCCAACGCACTGGCGCTGGGGAATTCGTTTTACCTTAGGCACGCGGGTCCCCCCTTTCTCATCCAATCAGCCGGCGGCTTGCCGCCGCAGGAAGCTTATTCCTCGGAGGTCTCCGAGACCTCCTGGCCCTCGCCGGGCTCCGGAGCTTCCTCCTCCGGGACCGCCGGACTCCCAGAGCCCAAGAACTCCTCGTCCTCCTCGGGCTGATAGCTCTGGGGCTTGATGTCAATCTTATATCCCGTCAGCCGGGCAGCCAGGCGGGCGTTCTGCCCCTCTTTGCCGATGGCCAGGGACAGCTGGTCGTCAGGCACCACGCAGCGGCAGGCCTTGCCCTCCTCCGCCATGCGGACCTCCACCACGTCGGCGGGGGCCAAGGCGGCGGCGATGAACTCAGCGGGGTCCTCGCTCCACTTGATGATGTCGATTTTCTCCCCCCGGAGCTCGTCGACAATGGCGGCCACCCGCTGGCCCCTGGGACCCACGCAGGCGCCGATGGGGTCCACGTTCTCCTCCCGGGACCAGACGGCCATCTTTGTGCGGCTGCCTGCCTCCCGGGCGATGGATTTCACTTCCACGGACCCGTCGAAAATCTCCGGCACCTCCAGCTCGAACAAGCGGCGCACCAGATCCGGGTGCGTCCTGGAGATCAGAACCTGGGGCCCCCGGGCGCTGAGGCGGACGTTTACCACGTAGACCTTGATGTGCATACCCTCCTCCAGGGACTCGCCGGGGACCTGCTCCCCGGCCAGCAGCAGCGCCTCGGTGGACTCCGCGCCGGTGCCGATACGGAGGGAGGCCGCGCCGTTCCGGGGGTCGATGCGGGTGACCACGCCGGTGAGGATTTCCTTCTCCTTGGAGTTGAATTCGCCGTAGACTTTCTCCCGCTCGGCCTCCCGCAGGCCCTGGATGATGACCTGCTTGCCGTTGCCCGCGGCGATGCGGCCGAATTCCATCTTGTCCACCGGGACATTTACCATGTCGCCGATCTCATACCGGGCGGATATGATCTTGGCCTCCTCCAGGGGCATCTCGTTGAAGGGGTCTACATAGTCCTCCTCATCCACCACGGTCTTGCGGACGAACATGCGCAGCTGCCTGTGTTCCTCGTCCGCCTCCACAACGATGTTTTCCTCTTCCACATCCCGGTGGTCCTTCTTATAGGCGCTGGCAATGGCCTTGAGGACCTTTTCCAGCATGGCTTCCTTGGGGATGCCCCGCTCCTGTTCCAGAAGCTCCAGGGCGGCGAAGATCTCGCCGGGGTTCATGCCGGCGGGCTCCTTTTGCTTCTTGCCTCTCATCTTTGCCGATTCTCCTTATCCGTAAAATACATAATAATTTAACTTTCGTTTTAAAATTCCACACGCAGGCGGACCAGGGCCACGTCCTTCTTCTCAAAGGTCCGGGGCGCGCCCCCAGCCTCTACGGTGACGGCCCCGCTCTCCGGGTCAAAGGCCGTCAGGACGCCGGGGATCTCCTTCTGCCCCTCCAGGGCGCGGTAGAGCTTCACCAGCACGGGGCGGCCCATAAATTGGGCGAAGTCCCCGGGCCGCTTCAGCGCCCGCTCCGCCCCGGCGGAACCCACTTCCAGGGTGTAGCTCCCCTCAATGGGGTCCGCCTCGTCCAAAAGGTCCGAGAGCTTCCGGGACACGGCTTCGCAGTCCAGGATATCCACGCCGCCCTCCTTGTCCAACAGGACCCGGAGGTACCAGGTCCCGCCCTCCTTGAGATATTCGACGTCCCAGAGGGTGCAGCCCGCCTCGGCAATGGCCGGGGCGGCCAGCTCCGCCGTGAGTTCGGTGATTTTTTTCATAGCGTTCTCCTATGCGGTATTGAAAAGCGGCGGAGAGGGGGACCGCCGGCGAATCCCTCCGGCGGGGGCCTGCATCCCGGGTTTTTCTGTTCGCCGAAAAACCGGACTCTTTTTGCCGGCCTTCCCGGGCCAACAAAAAGAGCGGACCGCCGGTCCACTCCTTACCTTAGCTTCCATCTTACTCTAACATATGCAATATACCACAGTTCATGAGAAAGCGCAAGCCTTTTTGGAAATTTTCGTTTCCGGTTCCCCCGATCTGGGGGCAGGGGCCGGACTCCGGCAGAAGGGCGGCGGGGGGACCATGCAAGAAAGCGGAGATGCGGCAAAACAAACACGTTTGGAAATCCGCCGGAAGATTGACGGCTTCGGGAAAATATGCTATCATATTCTCTAAATGTCAAGCCGCCGCGCCGTCCGGCCGGGGGTGGAAGGGGAGGCGAGGCTATGGGCGTTCACGACGGGCACCGGGACCGGATGCGCCGGCGGTTCCTGGCGAACGGCCTGAACGGCTTCGCCGACCACGAGGTCCTGGAGCTGCTGCTCTATTACGCCATCCCCCGGGGAGATGTGAATCCCCTGGCGCACGCGCTGATGGACCGCTTCGGCAGCCTCTCCGGCGTGCTGGCCGCCCCGGCGGAGCTGCTGGCGCAGGTGGAGGGCGTGGGGGAGCGGACGGCCATGCTGCTGCGCCTGGTTCCCCAGATTGCCCAGATGGCCCGGCTGGCGGATATGGAGCGGGAGGTGGCCCTGAACACCCGGGAGAAAATCGGGGATTACCTTCTGGAATTGTTTTCCCGGGAGCGGAACGAGGCGGTTTACCAGGTCTGCCTGGACGGAAAGGGGAAACTGCTGGCCTGCCGCCGCCTGGGAGAGGGCAGCGCCTCGGCGGTGAACCTGGACGTGCGGAAAATCGTGCAGAACGCCATTGTGTTCTGTGCCTGCTCGGTGATTTTGGCCCACAACCACCCCAGCGGCGTGGCCCTGCCCTCCCAGGAAGACCACACAGCCACCCTCCGGGTGAAAGAGGCCCTGGCGTCTATTGATGTGAAGCTGGAGGACCACATCATTGTGGCCGACCACGATTTCCTGTCCTTTGCCCAGTCCGGATTCCTCCGCTGAAGGGGCCGGAGAGACGGCTCCCCATTATACATTATTATAGAACAAATGTTGCAATGCGGCGGGACTTGTGGTATGATAAGCACAAGCCCCGAAATCCCGCCCGCAGGAGGTCCCTATGCCGAAATTTCAAGTCGTATCCGAATACCAGCCCTCCGGCGACCAGCCGAAGGCCATCGCCGCTTTGGCGGCGGGCATCGAGAGCGGGCTGAAGGAACAGGTCCTCCTGGGCGTCACCGGCTCCGGCAAGACCTTCACCATGGCCAAGGTGATCGAGGCCGTCCAGCGGCCCACCCTGGTGCTGGCCCACAACAAGACACTGGCGGCCCAGCTCTGCGCGGAGTTCAAGGAGTTTTTCCCGAACAACGCCGTGGAGTATTTTGTCTCCTACTACGATTACTACCAGCCGGAGGCCTATATTCCCCACACGGACACCTATATCGCCAAGGACGCCTCCACCAACGACGAAATTGACCGCCTCCGCCTCTCCGCCACCTGCGCCCTGCTGGAGCGGCGGGACGTCATCGTGGTTTCCTCCGTCTCCTGCATCTACGGATTGGGCGAGCCCGACGACTTCGCCAAGATGGTGGTCTCCCTCCGGGCGGGGGCCGAATGGGACCGGGACGAGCTCCTCCGGCGGCTGGTGGAGATCCGCTATGAGCGAAACGACATCGCCTTTGAGCGGAACATGTTCCGGGTCCGGGGGGACACGGTGGAGATTTACCCCGCCTATTACAAGGACAAGGCCATCCGGGTGGAGTTCTTCGGGGACGAGATCGAGCGGGTC
>JAAWTB010000097.1 GCA_022801815.1 Oscillibacter sp.
CTCTCGGCCATGCTGTACCTCTCCTTATTCTTTCCTTCGTGAAGCGGCTGCCGTCTTTGGGCGCGCCTTCCTTTAAAAATCATGCTGAGTGATTATACCATATCCCGCCGGAAATTACAACCACTAATTTGCCGCCATAATCTTGATATTCCCTGCCGGGAGACCCGTCTCCGTCATGGTAATGTCCGTAATTTTTGCCACATCCTCAGCGGTCAGGTCCCCGCTCTTGGTGGACACCACCACGCTGACACACTCGTCCCCCATAAAGGCCACGCAGTCCGTATAGCCCTTGGCGGTAACCAGGTTCTCAATCTGGGCCTCCGCCAGGGTGTAGGATGCCAGAACCTGGATGCCCTGGGACGCCTCGTTGGCCACGGCGGTGTCGGCGTTCTCCTGCTCCGCCGCCTCCTGAAGGAGAGAAATGGCGTTGTCCCGGGCCTGCTGCCGGGTGAGCCGGGCGGAGGCAAAATAGTCCGAGCCAGTGTAAATCATACCCTCGTCCGGCGGGGCCCCCGTGTCCTCCGCCGGTCCGGCGGACTCCTCCCCGCCGGTTTTCTGCTCCTGACCGGACTTCTCGTCCCCGGTGCCCTGGCCGGAAACCAGCTGGGCCTCTCCCAGCAGCTTGCCCCCGGCGGCGTCCTGCACCTCCTGCCCGGTGTACATCCAGTTCAGCGCCACCGCTGAACACACCATCACCGCCATCACCGCCACCACGGCGTTCCGCTTCCATCTCGCGCTCATAGACCCTTTCCTCCTCCAAATAATCACTGCCATTTTGCCACCGTGACCCGATCGGTGGGCAAGCCGGTAAGGGCGGCCACCGCCCCCGTCACCGCCAGCCGCACCTCCGCGCTGCCGCCGCCCTGGCATACCACCAAGGCCCCCCGGTAAGTGGGATACGTTCGCCGCACCACCACGGTCTCGTCCCCACCGGAGCCATCCAAACGGACCGTCTCCGATTTTCGGGAGTAGTCCTCCGGCGCGGCGGTGTTCCCGCTGTAGCTCAGCTGGGTATCCTGGGCCAGCTGCCGCTCCCCGTCGGAGTCCACCGTCAGCATCACCTTCACCTGCCCCACGCCGTCCATGGCCGCCAGAATCTCCTCCATCTCCGTCTGCACGGTCTGGAGATCCCAGCTGCCCTGGGCGGTCTGGGCGGAGGGACTCCGGGGATGGGAATCCGCTTCCGGCTCTCCCAGCCCCGGCCACAGCAGCAGCCCCGCGCCGATCAGAGCCACCAGCGCCGCGTATTTGTACTTGTTCCATATCTTTCGCGCTCCTTCAGTTTTTTCCTTCATGCCAAACCTGCCTCTCCGCCGGAATTCCAAGCTCCCCCGCGATCCAGTCCGCCAGAGCCTGGGAATAGGGTCCCGTCAGCTCCGCCGAGTCCGGGATGGGCGTTTCCCCGTCCGCTCCCGGCGCCGTCTTCACCTGAGCCGTGACATTCCCAAGCCCCAGCGCGTCCGCTTTGTCCGATATATATGCCGCAGTTCGCCGGGCTATGATAGCTGCCAGCTCCTCTTTTCCGGCGGCGTTCAGCTCCGCCGTCCTTGTCTGGATGGTCTCCTCGTAATCGGAGAAGTCCAGCCGCAACCGCCCCAGGTCCGTTTTCAGCGCCGGCTGCAGCAGCGCCGCCAGCAGCAGCAACCCGCCTGTGAAGCCGGAAATTTTCCGGAGGGTTCCCTCCGGCACCAGGGTCTGGACCACCGTCAGCAGCAGCGTCACCGCCGCAACAGAAGTGAGCCAGCTCCGCACCGCCCCAATCATGGTGTCACCGCCGCCACGGAGCTGAGCACCGACACCAGCAGCAGCAAGGCGCAGCTGCCGGTCATTCCCAGCACCAGGCCGAAGGCCCCGCCCAGTCCGTCGATGAGCTTGCACAACTCCGGGGCCCCCACCGCCGCCGCCAGAAAGGCAGAAAGCTTGTACAACAGATATTGCACCCCCAATTGCAAAAACGGGTAGGCGCAGGCCGCTAAAATCGCCAGCATCCCGAAGACGCCAATGGTGTTTTTCAGCATCCCCGCCCCGGCCAGCACCGTCTCCGCCGCCTCGGCGATGATGCCCCCCACCACCGGTACGGCGCCGGAAATGGCGGCCTTGGCCACTTTTACTGAAGCTCCGTCCGCCGCCCCGGCAATCACCCGGACGGTGGAGAGGTACACGGTAAATAGCAGCAGGGACGAGGTCAACAACCAAGTGACCGTTTTTTTCAAAATCTCGGCCACGGCCCCCAGCCGGTTCTCCGGCAGGCAGGCCCCTGCCGCCAGGACCCCAATGTACAGATAGACCAGGGGAATCAGAAGCCCGTCTATGAGCTCCATCAAAAGGTCCGCCAGAAAAACAGTGGTCACCTGCTGGAACGCCGCGGTGGTCACCGCACCGGAGGCCGCCGTGGCCGCCGCCAGGGTGGGCAGCAGGGCCTTGGAAAACACGTTCAGCTCCCGAATCGTTTCCGCTCCCAGGCCAATGAGGTCCTCCAGGCTTCCCGCCGTCAGCAGGGTGACGGCCAAGGCCCCGGCCATAGGGAGAAAGGCCGCGGCCTTCCCTCCCCCGGTTCCCTGGGCGAAGCCGTCCACCGCACCGCAGGCCACCGCTACCAGCAGAATGGACGCTGCTCCCCGAAGACGCTGGCGCAAAACGGTCTTCACCCCTCCGGCCAGCCGCTCCACAATGCCCGCCAGCCCTTGAGAGAAGCCACCGGGTCCCGAGAGGTCTCCCAGGTCCAGCAAGTCCTCCGCCGCCTCCGGCGCCGCATCCGTCAGGTCCTCCGGCAGCTCCGCCGCCCGGGCGTTCCCCGTCAGGGCCAGAAAGAGGAACACCAGGCAAATCCATCGTTTCATCGCATCAGCTCCATCAACAGCGACAGCACCGCCCGCAGCAGGGGCAGGGCGGCAATCAGGGCGCAGACCGCCCCCGCCGTCTCCACTACCGAGGCCAGGGCAGACTCTCCCGCGTCCCGGCAGAGGCTCCCGCCGATTTTTACCACCAGGGCAATGCCCACCGTTTTGTACAGAGGGATAAACAGCTCCCGGGAAAGGCCGCTCTCCTCCACCAACTCCCCCAAAAAGTCCATCAGCAGCTCCAGACTTCCCGCCAGGGAAAGCAGAACCGCCACCGCAGCCCCCAAGGTCAGCAGCAGTCCGGCCTCCGGGCTTCCTCGCCGTACCACCAGAGCAAGCAGAGCCGCCGCCACGCACAGAGCCGCCGCCTGAATGGACAGTTCCACGGCTAAAAGTTGAAGAGGGTCTTGATGAGGTCAAAGAGGTCGCTGATCTCCTGGACCATCATCATCAAGACCACCACCAGTCCCGCCAGGGTCGTCATCATAGCCTGCTCCTCCCGGCCGGAGCGGACCAGAAGCTGGTTCAGCACCGCCACAAGGATGCCGATGGCGGCAATTTTAAAAATCAAATCCACATCCATGCGCTTGTTCCCCTACATCAATAAAATCACCAGCAGTGCCGAGGCGGAGAACCACAGCGCAGCGGCCCGCTTTTCCTCTTCGGGCCGCTTCCGCTCTGCCTCTTCCTCGCTTTTCGCCAGAAGAAAGGTGACATGGTATATCGCTTTACAGACCTTCTCTTCATCGCCTTGCAGGTCTCCTGCTAATGCAAAAACAGCAGACTTGTCCCTCTCGCACAAGGGCAGAGCCTCCGCCTGCTCCCGCCATACGCCAGGGAGGCCCTCCCCTCTGGCTGCGGCCCTTGAAACGGCCTCCAGGAAGGCGGCGGCGGGCTCACCGCAGTCTTTGGCCAGGGCTTTCAACAGCGCCGGCATCGGCGTCCGGGCCAGCCGTACCTCCTCTCCCATCCGGCGGAAGGCCCGCTGAAGATCTGACCGCGCATCCCGTTCCCGGCGCCGCTCCGCCCTTTGAAGATACCAGGACAGCGCGCCGCCGGATGCAATGCAAAGGCTTCCCAGCAGCTTCAGCATGGCAGTTCCTCCAGCTCATAGGCCCGTCCGTTTTCGTCCCGCAGAATACGGACTGCCAGACGAAACACCCGATTGTCCAACAATTGCCGGTAGAGCGGCTTTTGCATAAGCTCCGGCACGCCGGCGGCATGGATGGTGGCCAGCAGCCCAACGCCGCAGCCCGCCGCCAGGCTCATGGCCGTCAGGTCCTCCTGAAGGGTAATTTCGTCCACAGCAATAATCTGGGGATTCATAGCCCGGAGAACGATGGGAATACCCAGGGCCTTGGGGCAGGCGTCCAGCACGTCGGTCCGGGGGCCTACATCCATCTGGGGGACCCCCCGGTATACCACCGCCACCTCCCCTCGCTCGTCAATGAGGGAAATCCGCTGAGGTGGACAGTCCAGCCCCCCCGCAGAGAGGCAGCGGACCAGGTCCCGGAGCAGGGTCGTCTTTCCGCCTCCCGGCGGGGAGAGAATCAGCGTACTGAGAAACATCCCGTTTTGGAACAGCCTGGGCGCAAGGTTCAAGGCCGCGCCCCGCCGCTCCCGGGCTATGCGGATCACCGCTGAGGAAAGGTTTTTTAGATTCGTATTCACGCCGTCCTTCATCACCGCCGTGCCGCAGAGTCCCACGCGAAAGCCCCCCCGGACAGGCAGGAAGCCCTCCCGGATGGTCTCCGCCGCGGCGTAGCGGGAGAATTCCGTGGCAATGTCGCAGAGAGTCTCCAGCTCCTCTGGCTCCACCTCCGCCTCCAACGGCAGCTCTCCCGTAGGCAAAAGCGCGCTCAAGGGCCGCCCCGCCCGAAGGCGCAGCTCCTCCGCCGCAGCCTTCTCCTCATCAGCCAAGGCCAGCGCCGCCTTTCGCAGACGGCTGGGCAGAATAGCGGCGGCCTGTTCGTAGCGGAAAATCCGTTCATTTTTTTGCAAGGGAGATTCCCCCTTTCTTTAGTTACTCCACTCTATGAGAGCACGGCGCACTCTATGACGGGTTTGTCCTAAAAATTTGTGAAGAAGCGCCCGCCGGGAGGCGGGCGCTTCTTTTCGGAGTTCTTCACGTTTTCGGCTGTTCCAGGGGACCTGCCCACATCACCAAAACAAATGGATTCATTTTGGATACATCCACTGGCGAATACAGAAAATGCTCCATGAACTCAAAGCTATATTGCACAAAACTTTTCTTTTGTTTAATAAAAGAAGGCAGTCATGAAAAAAGAGGGCCGAAGCCCTCTTTTTGTCACTGGATATAGGCCCGGTGAAACACCTTTTTGCCCTTTTTGATGATGACGCCCTCCCCCTGGAAGTCCTCCTGACAGAAAGATGCGGCGATATCCGTCACCTTTTGGCCGTTCACCGTCAGGCCTCCTTGCTGGATAAGCCGCCGGGCCTCCGCGTTGGAGGGGCACAGGCCACAGACCGTCAGCAGGGCGATGGCCCCAATCTGGCCGTTTTCGAACTTGGCGGCAGGCAGCTCTGTGGAGGGCATATGCTCTGTGGAGCCCGCTCCGGCGAAGAGGCCCCGGGCGGTCTCCTGAGCCTTTTCGGCCTCCGCCTCCCCGTGGACCAGCTTGGTCAGCTCGTAAGCCAGAATCTCCTTGGCCCGGTTCAGCTGGCTGCCCTCCCACCGGTCCATGGCGTCAATCTCCTCCAGAGGCAGGAAGGTCAGCATACGGATGCACTTGAGCACGTCCGCGTCCCCCACGTTCCGCCAGTACTGGTAAAACTCAAAGGGGGTGGTCTTGTTGGGGTCCAGCCACACCGCGCCCTTGGCGGTCTTGCCCATCTTTTTGCCCTCGGAGTTCATGAGGAGGGTAATGGTCATGGCATAAGCGTCCTTGCCCAGCTTCCGGCGGATAAGCTCTGTGCCGCCCAGCATGTTGCTCCACTGGTCGTCTCCACCAAACTGCATGTTGCAGCCCAGGGTCTGGAACATGTGGTAGAAGTCATAGGACTGCATGATCATATAGTTGAACTCCAGAAAGCTAAGGCCTTTCTCCATCCGCTGCTTATAGCACTCGGCCCGGAGCATGTTGTTGACGGAGAAGCAGGCCCCCACCTCCCGCAAAAGCTCGATATAGTTCAGCTTCATCAGCCACTCGGCGTTGTTCACCATAATGGCCTTGTCCGGGCCGAACTCAATGAAGCGCTCCATCTGCTTTTTAAAGCAGTCGCAGTTGTGCTGGATGGTTTCCGTGGTCATCATCTGACGCATATCCGTCCGGCCGGAGGGGTCCCCCACCATGCCGGTGCCTCCGCCGATGAGCGCGATGGGCCGGTTTCCCGCCATTTGCAGACGCTTCATCAGGCACAGCGCCATAAAATGGCCCACGTGGAGGCTGTCCGCCGTGGGGTCGAAGCCGATGTAAAACACAGCTTTGCCGTTGTTTACCAGCTCCCGGATCTCCGCCTCGTCGGTGACCTGGGCAATGAGGCCCCGGGCTTTTAGTTCTTCGTAAATCTGCATATCCGTTTCTCCTTTTTTGTAAATTCCCCGGAGGGAACGAAAAAACGCCCCGTCCCGGCAGGGACAGAGGGCGAAGATAATTCGCGGTACCACCTCTGATTTACGCCGCCCTCGCGGACAGTCGCCTCACGCCGTGCCAACACACGGCCGCGCGGTAACGGGCGCACCCGGCGTGCGCCTACTGGGAAGTATCTTCCGTTCGGGCACCAGCTCCAAGGGGTATTCGCCGTCCGCCTCCCTCCCCCTTTCACCAACCGGGGACTCTCTTTGCGGAGAACATGACGGGTACTGGTCCTTTTCATCACTGTAAGGCGTATTGTAGCAGATGCGCCGGGAATTGTCAACACAAACCGATGGGGGAAATTCTGCGGGAGCGG
>JAAWTB010000098.1 GCA_022801815.1 Oscillibacter sp.
TTTTTTCAGTTCCGCCAGTACATCATCTGGAATGGCTTTTCCCTGGGCAGCCCGGTTTTCAATGGTTAAGCCTTCAATGTCCTTAAATGCTACTTTTCCGGATTCTACCTGGGACTTTAAAAGGAATTTTAATACCCTGGCGGCTTCAGCAGTAATAACCGGCCCTATGCCATCTCCGCCGCATACGCCAATGATAATCTGATCCAGTTTTCCATAATCCAAAAATTCTTTATCAGCTTTAATCCGTTCATTGCGGGCTAACTGCTCTTTCAATAGCGCGCAAAAATGCTCTGATGCTTTTTGTAATTTTTGTTCCATTGCAATATCCATCCTTTCCGATTGCAAATTTGTTCCTTTTTATGATAAACGAAAGCTTCCTTATTGTCAACATTTTAACGAAATACTTCTTGATTTTATGGGATTTCATTGCTTTTTTATCATAACTGCGGACAAGGCTTACACATTAAATCTGAATAATACCACATCTCCGTCTTTCATGACATATTCTTTTCCTTCCGAACGGACAAGCCCCTTTTCCTTTGCCGCAGCCATGGAGCCGCATTTTTCCAGTTCGTCAAAAGCTACAATTTCTGCACGGATAAAGCCTTTTTCAAAATCAGAATGGATTTTACCGGCGGCCTGAGGGGCTTTTGTACCTTCTTCAATGGTCCATGCCCGGACCTCCTGTTTTCCTGCCGTCAAATACGAAATCAGCCCTAATAAAGCATAAGCCTCCTGAATAAGACGGTCAAGCCCTGATTGCTCTAAGCCCATATCTTCCAAAAACAGCATTTTATCTTCCAAAGACATGCCTGCAATTTCTTCTTCCAAACGGGCACAGATAGGGAATACCTGGGCATGTTCTGTTTTAGAAATTTTTTCTACTTCCTGATAATAAACATTGCTCTCTAAGCTCTTAAAGTCATTTTCACTCATATTTGCCGCATAAATAACCGGCTTGTCGGAAAGTAAGGGCATATCCCCCAAAGCAGCTTGTCTGGCTTCGGCATCCCATTCAAAAGCCCTTGCGCTTTTGCCTTCTTCCAGATGGGCTAACAGAGCTTCTAAGGCTGGGCCTTGCGCTGCCAAAGCTTTATCCCCGCCGCGGCTGGCTTTCTGGACACGGTCTAATTTCCGTTTCACAATATCAATATCAGAAAAAATCAATTCCAGGTTAATGGTTTCAATGTCCCGGCTGGGGCCGATTTCTCCATCTACATGAATGATTTCATCATCTTCAAAACAGCGGACCACATGGACCACCGCGTCGGTCTCCCGGATATTGGCCAGGAACTTGTTCCCCAGGCCCTCGCCCTTGCTGGCGCCCTTCACCAGCCCCGCAATGTCCACGAACTCAATGACCGCCGGGGTCTTCTTGTCCGGTTCGTACATCTCCGCCAGCTTGTCCAGCCGCTCGTCAGGGACGGCCACCATGCCCACGTTGGGGTCAATGGTGCAGAAGGGATAGTTGGCGCTTTCCGCTCCGGCGTTGGTAATGGCGTTGAACAGAGTGGACTTTCCAACGTTGGGAAGCCCCACGATGCCTAATTTCATAGCGTTTCTACCTCCTGATTTTTCAACAGCATGCCCATTGTAGCACAGTGCGCCTTATTTCTCAATAGGAACGGCGCCCGTTTTTCCAGGGAAACGCAAGATGCGCTTCCGCCAACTCTCTCCTTGACAGTCTGATGTCTGCGTGCGATAATAGACATATGAATTTCACCGCCTGGTATCCAGCGGACCGGGCAGATGAGAGAAGGGGGATTTTATGAAACGCAAGACCATGGACGGCAACGAGGCCGCCGCCTACGCCAGCTATGCCTTCACCGAGGTCGCGACCATCTATCCCATCACACCCTCCAGTCCCATGGCGGAGCACGTGGACACCTGGGCCGCCAACGGGATAAAAAACATCTTCGGCCAGAGCGTCCGCCTCATGGAGATGCAGAGCGAGGCCGGGGCCTGCGGGGCCATGCACGGCTCTTTGGAGGCCGGAGCCCTCACCACCAGTTACACCGCCAGCCAGGGCCTGATGCTGATGGTTCCGCCTCTGTACCGAATCTCCGGCCAGCTTCTCCCCGGCGTCATCCACGTGGCCGCCCGGACCGTGGGCACCAGCGCCTTCTCCATCTTCGGGGATCACTCCGACGTCATGGCCTGCCGCCAGACGGGCTTTGCCCAGCTGGCCAGCTCCTGCGTCCAGGAGTGCATGGACCTGGCGGCGGTGGCCCACCTCTCCGCCATCCGCTCCCGGGTGCCCTTCATGCACTTTTTCGACGGCTTCCGCACCAGCCACGAAATCCAGAAGATTGATGTGCTGGACTACGGCGACCTGGCGAAAATGCTGGACCGGGAGGCCCTGGACCGCTTCCGGGGCAACGCCCTGAACAGCGAGCATCCTCTGATGCGCTCCACCGTCATCAACCCGGACACCGCCTTCCAGCTCCGGGAGGCCGTGAATCCCTACTACGACGCCGTCCCCGGCATCGTGGAGGACTACATGGCGAAAATGTCCGCCCTGACGGGACGGGATTATAAGCTCTTCCATTACTATGGCGACCCCCAGGCGGAGCAGGTGGTGGTGGCCATGGGCAGCGTCTCCGGCTGTCTCCAGGAGGTGGTCCAATATTTAAACGCCCAGGGCCGTAAGGTGGGCTTCCTCCAGGTCCGGCTGTACCGGCCCTTCAGCGCGAGCCGCTTCCTGTCCGCTCTGCCGGAGAGCTGTAAGCTCCTGACCGTCCTGGACCGGACCAAGGAGCCCGGCGCGGGGGGCGAGCCTCTTTACAAGGACGTCTGTTCCGTCCTCCAGCACGGCAGCCGCCGCCTCCGGGTCCTGGGGGGCCGGTACGGCCTCTCCAGCAAGGACACCACCCCGGCCCAGATGATTGCCGTTTACGACAACATGTCCGGGGAGCAAAAGGACCACTTCACCGTGGGCATCACCGACGACGTGACCCACCACTCCCTGCCGGCAGGCGAGAACGTAGTCACCGCCGATGCCCGCACCATTAGCTGCAAATTCTGGGGCCTGGGGTCCGACGGCACCGTGGGCGCCAACAAAAACTCCATTAAAATCATTGGGGACAACACGGACCAGTATGTCCAGGCCTACTTTGAGTATGACACCAAAAAGTCCGGCGGCGTGACAAAAAGCCACCTCCGCTTTGGCCATACCCCCATTCTCTCCACCTACTATGTCACCATGGCGGACTTCATCGCCTGCCACAACCAGAGCTACATCTCCAAATATGATATTGTAAACGAGCTGAAGGAAGGCGGGACCTTCCTCCTGAACTGCAATTGGTCCGACAAAGACCTGGAAACCCGCCTCCCCAACCGGGTCAAGCGCCTTCTGGCGGAGCGAAAGGCGAAGTTCTATACCATTGACGCAGGCGCCGCCGCCGAGGCCATCGGCCTGGGGAACCGCACCAACAGCGTGCTGCAGGCCGCCTTCTTCAAGCTCAGCGGCGTGCTGCCGGTGGAGCAGGCGGTGGACTACATGAAGGCCGCTATCCAAAAGACCTACGGCCGCAAAGGCGACCAGGTAGTCCGCATGAACTGCGCTGCTGTGGACGCGGGGCTGACCGGCCTCCATGAAATCGCCGTCCCCACCGCCTGGGCAAGCCTCGCCGGCGAGCCGGAGGAGAAAGACACCACTTCTCCCTGGTATGTCCGCACGGTCATGCGGGCCGTCAACGCCCAGAAGGGCGACAGCCTCCCCGTCAGCGCCTTCCGGGACGCGGCGGACGGCAGCGTTCCCATGGCGACCTCGAAGTACGAAAAGCGGGGCTTTGCCTCCCATGTGGCAAGCTGGCTCCCCGAAAACTGCATCGGCTGCAACCTCTGCTCCCTCATGTGCCCCCACGCCGCCATCCGGCCCTTCCTGTTAAATGAGGAGGAGGTCCAAAAGGCCCCGGCGGGTTATGTGACCAAGGAGGCCAAGGGCTTTGAGGGCCTCCGGTTCCGTATCCAGGTAGACCCCCTGGACTGCACCGGCTGCGGCACCTGCGCCGCAGCCTGCATCGCCAAGGAAAAGGCCATCGTCATGCGGCCCATTGAAAGCCAGATGCCGGAGCAGCTGGGCTGGGACTACAGCCTCTCCCTGTCTCCCAAGGAAAATCCCATGAGCAAGTTCACCGTCAAGGGCAGCCAGTACGAGCAGCCCCTGCTGGAGTTCTCCGGGGCCTGCGCGGGCTGCGGAGAGACGCCCTATATGAAACTCCTCACCCAGCTCTTCGGCGAACGCATGGTGGTGGCCAACGCCACGGGCTGCACCCAGGCCTGGGGCTTCAGCGTCCCCAGCTACCCCTACACCACCAAGCCCAATGGAAGGGGCCCGGCTCTCTCCAACTCCCTGTTTGAAAACAACGCCGAGTATTCCCTGGGCATGGTACTGAGCGTCCGGCAGCAGCGGCTCCGCCTCCAGCGGGAGGTGCAGGATCTCCTGGAGGAGACGAAGGACGCGACCTTGAAGGCCGCTCTCTCCGCCTGGCTGGACGGCTTTGAGGACAAGGAGCGGACCATCGCTCTCAGCGACGCGGTGATGGACGCCCTGCGGAACAGCTCCGAGACCGGAGAAAAGATGGAGGCCGTCCGCAGGGCCCAGGACCAGCTGGTGAAAAAGAGCATGTGGATGTACGGCGGCGACGGCTGGGCCTATGACATCGGATACGGCGGCTTGGACCACGTGCTGGCCTCCGGGGAAGATGTGAACATCCTGGTGGTGGACACCGAAGTCTATTCCAACACCGGCGGTCAGTCCTCCAAGGCCACGCCCTTCGGCGCAGTGGCCCAGTTTGCCGCTGCGGGCAAGCGGACGGAGAAAAAGGACTTGGGCATGCTGGCCACCCAGTACCAGAATGTCTATGTGGCGTCCGTCGCCTTGGGTGCGGACCCCGCCCAGTATATCAAGGCCCTCCGGGAGGCGGAGGCCCACGACGGGCCGTCCCTCATTGTGGCCTACGCTCCCTGCATCAACCACGGCATCGTCAAGGGCATGGCCTGGGCCCAGGAGGAGGCCAAGCTGGCGGTGCGCAGCGGCTACTGGGTCCTCTACCGCTACGATCCCAAGCGGAAGGCCGAGGGCAAGAATCCCTTTATGCTGGACTTCAAGGAGCCCCGGTACGACCTTCGGGAGTTCTTTATGGGCGAGGTCCGCTTCAACTCCCTGCAAAGGACCTTCCCCGACGCGGCGGAGGCCCTGTTGGTGGAAGCCCGGAACCAGTGCCGGAACCGCTGGGCCCGGTATACCCATCTGGCGGCCCAGGATTATTCCCGCCTGCTGGACGTGCTGGAGGGGTATCCCATTCACGCCCAGGAAAAAACGTAACCGGCCAAAATCCAATCCCTCCAAACCCGGCGGCAGGAAATATCGATAGAAGTTTAGACAGAATCTATCATTTTTCTAGCCGAACCTAAAGGTACCACCTTTTTCTCTTGCCTTCTTGAGGGAATTATTGTATAATATTGTTACAATAATCATAAACAGGAGGGAATTCCATGCGCGGACAGCTGGAGGATACCGTGACCATCAGCCGGGAAATTACCCACGGCTATTACGCCGGGAATTTAGAGCCCTATTTGTCCCGACTCTGCTCCAAAAGCGTGTGGCTGGGCACCGGAGGACGGGTGCTGATTGGCGGCGACACCATCCGTTCCCGGCTGGAAGCCGGTGTGGAACGGCGGACGAAAACATATGAGATTTTCCAGGAGGAATACATCCCCTTGTCCCTCACTCCCCGCTGTCAGGCGGTAATGGGGGAGGTGCGGGCCTGCGTTCCAGACCGTCAGGATGAGGACACCGTCACCGCCTCCTATACCTTTTTGTATCAGCTCATCGGTACGGAAACCAAGCTGGTGCTGCTCCACGCCAATTATGAGTTTTTCCACCCCTTCGCCCTGGAGGAGGGCGGACCCACCCTGGAGATGTCCGCCTACCAGTTCGTCCGGGACATCCTGTTGGAGGTCCCGCCGAAAAAACGCCTGGCCGTCCCCTGCAGAAACACCACACTGTTTGTTCAGCCGGACATGATTTTCTACATCCAGAGCCGGAACCGAAAGGCGGAGCTTCACTGCGTGGACAAGATCATCCAAAGCGACCTCAGCATCAGCGAGATTAACGCCCTGCTGCCGTAGACCTTCTGTCCCATTCACCGCTGCTACACGGTGAACAGCCGCTACGTCATGTCCGTCCGGCGCTACGAGGCAACCCTCATCACCGGGGAGGCCCTGCCCATCCCCTTCCACAACTACATGCAGGTCAAGCGGGAACTGGAACACCGCATCACTGGATAACATCCCCAAATCCGCCGGGAGGCTATACTCCCGGCGGGTTTTATTTTTCCTTCCCAGTCTCTTGACTTTTGGACTACAACATGTTATCCTACTATTAGCCTACAACCTGTAGTCAAAGGAGGACGCTTTATGAACGCACCGCAGATTTCCGATTCCGAGCTGGAGCTGATGCACATCATCTGGTCCGCCGGGGGAACCGTCCTGTACGCCCAGATCATGGAGGCCCTAGGGAAGGCGGGCCGGAGCTGGCAGAAAAACACCGTCATCACCCTGCTCTCCCGGCTGGTGGACAAGGGGTTTCTCACCGTCCGGAAGCTGGGACGGCGGAACGAGTACGCCGCCGCCGTCTCCCAGGCGGAGTACCAGGCCGTCCAGACCCAGGCGCTGGTGAACAAGCTCTACGCCGGAAGCGCCAAGGGCCTGGTAGCCGCCCTGATCCGGCAGGAGGCCA
>JAAWTB010000099.1 GCA_022801815.1 Oscillibacter sp.
ACTGCGCGGTTTTGGTGGTCAGCGGCTCCGACGGGGTCCAGGCCCACACCCGGACCCTCTGGCGGCTGCTGGAGCGGTATGCCGTGCCCACATTCCTCTTTATCAACAAGATGGACCTGTCGGGCACGGACCGGAAAGCCCTTCTGGCGGAGCTGAAAGCCCGGCTGGATGGCGGCTGCGCGGATTTCTCCCTGCCGCCGGAGGCTTTGGCGGAGGAGGCCGCCGTCTGCGACGAGGCCCTGCTGGAGCGGTACCTGGAGACCGGGGAGGTTTCGGAGGAAGATTTGACAAACCTCATCCGGCGGCGGAAGCTGTTCCCCTGCCTTTTCGGCTCGGCCCTGAAGCTGGAGGGGGTGGAGGCCCTGCTGGAAGCCCTCCGCCGCCACGCCCCTTTGCGCGTTTACCCGGAGACATTCGGGGCCCGGGTGTTCAAGGTTTCCCGGGACGACCGGGGAGTCCGGCTGACGTGGATGAAGGTCACCGGCGGCACGCTGAAGACGAAGGCCGTCCTCACCAACCGCAGGGCGGCGGAGAGCGGCCAGGCGGAGGTCCCGGAGGAGGAGGTCTGGGAGGAGAAGGCGGATCAGCTCCGAGTTTACTCCGGGGCCAAGTTCCGTCCCCTGGACGAGGCTCCCGCCGGAACGGTGGTGGCGGTCACGGGCCTGAGCCGGGCCCTTCCCGGCCAGGGGCTGGGCTATGAAACCGCCTGGACCGTTCCCGCCCTGGAGCCGGTGCTGGCCTATCAGATGGAGACGGAGGCGGACCCCTCCGCCGCCCTCAAGGCCCTGCGGCTTCTGGAGGAGGAGGACCCCCAGCTCCGGGTGTCCTGGACCGGGGGGGCCCTCCGGGTCCAGCTCATGGGGGAGGTTCAGATTGAAATCCTCCAGCGCCGCCTGGAAGAGCGCTTTGGCATCCAGGCCTCCTTCGGCGCGGGGCGGGTGGTGTACCGGGAGACCATCGCCGGGGCCGTGGAGGGCGTGGGCCACTTCGAGCCCCTGCGGCACTACGCCGAGGTCCACCTGCTTCTGGAACCCCTGCCCCGGGGGACGGGCCTCCGCTTTGCCACCGTCTGTCCGGAGGACCAGCTGGACGGCCACTGGCAGCGCCTTGTTTTGACCCACCTCTGGGAGAAGCCCCACCTGGGGGTCCTTACCGGCTCACCCATCACGGACATGAAGATCACCCTGACGGCAGGCCGGGCTCACCTAAAGCACACCGAGGGCGGCGATTTCCGCCAGGCCACCTACCGGGCAGTGCGCCAAGGGCTGATGAGCGCCGAAAGCGTTCTGCTGGAGCCCTGGTACGCCTTCCGGCTTGAGCTGCCGGGCTCCCAGCTGGGCCGGGCTCTGAACGATATCCAGCAGATGGGCGGGGAAACCGAGGCCCCGGAGACCCTGGGAGACGAGGCCATCCTCTCTGGCCAGGCCCCGGTGGCGGCCATGGGGGATTACGCCAGGGAGGTGGCTGCCTATACCCGGGGCCAGGGCCGCCTGAGCCTCCGCCCCGCGGGTTACCGGCCCTGCGCCGGCTCGGAGGCCGTAGTAGAGGCCATGGGCTATGACCCGGAGCGGGACGTGGAGAACACGCCGGATTCCGTCTTCTGCGCCCACGGCGCGGGCTATACGGTGAAGTGGAGTGACGTTCCCGCCCAGGCCCACGTGGAAAGCGGCGTCCGCCTGGACGACCCCCAGCCGGACCCGGCGGAGGCCCCCCGGCGAACGGGACCCTCCGCCGCCTACGCCGGGACCATTGAGCAGGACAAGGAGCTCCAGGCCATTTTCGAGCGGACCTACGGCGCGGTGAAGCGCCGGGACTTTCTGCCGCCGAAGCCGCCCCGCCGTCCGGTTTCCCAGGAGACTCCGGAAACCCGGCCCATCCGCCGCCAGCCCTCCGGCCCGGAGTATCTGCTGGTGGACGGCTATAATATCATCTTCGCCTGGGACGAGCTGAAGGCCCTGGCGCAGGACCATCTGGACGCCGCCCGGAAGTCCCTTTGCGACCTTCTTTGCAATTACCAGGGCTACCGGAAGTGCGAGGTCATCGCCGTCTTCGACGCCTATAAGGTCAAGGGCGGCCAGGGGTCCGTAGAAAAGTACCATAATATCCATGTGGTCTATACCAGGGAAGCGGAAACGGCGGACGCCTACATCGAGCGGGCTACTTATGAAATCGGGCGGAAGCACCGGGTGAAGGTCGCCACCTCCGATGGGCCGGAGCAGCTGATTATCCTGGGCCACGGGGCGCTGCGGCTGTCGGCGCGGGCCTTTCAGGCGGAGGTGGAGCAGGCTCAGGGGGAAATCTCCGACCTGCTCGCCAGGCTCAACCGGCGGAACGCCGGGGACCGGAAGCTGAAAAACACCGCAAGGATCATCAAAAAATCAGGGCCTCCGGATTGACCGGAGGTCCTGTTTTCACAGCAGCAGGGAGACCAGGGGTATGGTGACGATGCACAGCAGGCTGGATACAAACACCGCCCGCACCGCCGTCTGGGTATCGCCGCCGTACTGCTCCCCCAGCAGGGCGGCGGCGGCGGGCGACGGCATGGAGAAATTCAGCAGGGCCGCGCCCAAAACCAGGCTGCTCAGTCCGGGGATCAGGCGCATCAGCCCCCAGGCCAGCACAGGCAGGATGAGCAGCCGGGTCCCGGCGGCGGTGAGGATATCCCGGTCCCGGAAAATATCCCCCGCCTTCCCCTGGGACAAATTCATCCCGGTAATCATCATGGACAGCGGGGTGGTAACGCCGGCCAGGTAGTCCAAGGGCCCCCGGACCGCCTGGGGGAGCTGAATCTGGGTAAAGTAGAAAAACAGCCCCACCACCAGCGACAGATTGATCACGCTGAAGATGACCTTTCCCCAGGAGATGGCCTGGGCGGAGCCGTCTCTGGGCAGGTCCATGCACACCATCTTGGCCCCCACGCTGTACATCAGCAGGTTGAAGGGGATGGACAGGATTACAGTGAGGGTGAGCCCCTCCTCGCCAAAGAGGGCCAGGGCCACGGGAAAGCCCATAAAGCCGTTGTTGCAGAAGGTGGCGCAGCAGCACCACATCCCCCGCCGGTCCTGGGGCACCCGGAGCAGCCGGGACAGCCCCAGGGACAGCAGGCTGAACAGGGGAAAGGCCACCGCCCCCACCAGGAAAATGGAGACCCCCAGCCTTAAAAAGCCGGGGTCGAAGGGGCGGAGCATGGAGTGGACGATGGTGGCAGGGACGGTGACCTTCATCAGCAGGGTGCTCATGGGCTTGGAGGACTCGGCGGGGAGCAGCCTGGCGCGCACGGCGAAAAAGCCCACGCCAATGAGCAGGAACAGCCCCACCAGGTTGGAAAACAGGACGGACAGGTCTATGGGGATCATCTCTCTCTTTCATGTTTTGTTTATGTTTTGCCTGGAAAGCTGACAAAATCAGCCGCCGGCGGGGAGGCCCTCCGGCGGCTTGTTCACTGCTTGTTACCGGTTCTTAAAGGCGGTGACCTTCTCCTTGTTGACGAAGGCCTTCATGGCGTCCTTCTGGTCCTCGGTGGCGAAGCACAGGCCGAAGGCCTCGGCCTCGAAGGCCGCGCCGGTGGTCATGTCGGTCTGCATCCCCCGGCGGATGGCCGCCTTGGACTGCCGCACCGCCACCTGGGCGTTGGCGGCGATGGCGTTAGCCAGCTCAATCGCCTTGTCCATCAGCTCCTCGGCGGGGTAGACGTGGCTCACCAGGCCGATGCGGGCGGCCTCCTCCGCCTTGATGACCTTGGCGGTGAGGATCAGCTCCATAGCGTTGGACACGCCCACAATCCGGGCCAGGCGCTGGGTGCCGCCGAAGCCGGGGGTGATGCCCAGGCCCACCTCGGGCTGGCCGAACTTGGCCTTCTCACTGGCCAGACGGATGTCGCAGGCCATAGACAGCTCGCAGCCGCCCCCCAGGGCAAAGCCGTTGACGGCGGCAATGGTGGGCTTGGTCAGGTTCTCCAGCTTGAGGAACACCCCGTTGCCGTAGGCCCCGAAAGCCTTGCCCTCCACGGCGGTGAAGCTGGACATCTGGCCGATGTCCGCTCCGGCCACAAAGGACCGGCCCGCCCCGGTGACGATGGCCACCAGAATCTCAGGATCCGCCTCCACCTGGTCCAGCACGGCGTTCAGGTCCTCCAGCACCTGCTTGTCCAGGGCGTTCAGCGCCTCGGGCCGGTTCATGGTGACGACGCCCACAGGGCCCTTCTTCTCCAGCGTTACAAAAGCCATAGGAAAATTCCTCCTTATTTTTAAGTGGTGCCCCCATTATAGCGGATATTTCCGGAAAGGGCAAGGGAACAGAGGAACATTTTCTTGACGGGATAGTCGAAATATGGTACATTCCATACAGGTGCTGTCCAACACAGGCGAGGCGGTTCAGCTACACCACCCGAAAGGGGGTGAGCGTATGCCGGTTACGGTCACGTTTCATATCTTCGGTCTTACCGTAACGATACGTATTAAACGCTGAAAACCGCCACCCCGGACCGGTGACGGTTTTCGTTTAAACCTTTACTATTCGGGCTGAACCGTCTTGCGGACAGCACCTTATATGTTTAATATACTACCACCCTGTCGTCTTGTCAAGGCGGCTTTTTATTTTTTGGTGCCGTCCGCCCCACGAAAGGGCCGAATTTCTTGCAACGCTCATTGCTTCTCTTTTTCAGAAACCAACATTTGATAGACAGCTTTTGTAAAGGTTTCTTTTACAAAATCCGTCGATCCAGCTTGTTCATATCTGTCCAAATACGCATCCATAGACTGTACAGCGGTACTTCTTTTGGACAGCTCCTGTAATCCATTAAAATATTCCTTGATATGCGCAATCCCTTCTTGGGGTGTATCATATGCACAGACATTGACTGCCAAAGGGTAATTCGCCACAGCTTCCACCAATTCATCTGTTGACATTTTGCTCAATATGTCATCAGGAATCTGGCAGGCCTCGATCATTTCATCAAGGGACTGAAACGCTTCCCACTCCTCCATCTCTGGAGTAACCGGGTACTGAAATGCTTTCATTGATTCATCCATATAAATATTGACAGAAAAAATGAGCGCCAATAACACCCCAGCAGTAATCAATAATCTATGTCTCACAATGACACATCTCCTCTCGAATCGGCCCCCGGGAGGGGATTATCCTGCCTGACAACGCCATCCGCCGAAAGGTACGCTGTCAGGACGGCTTGCAGCCTCGGTCATACTCATACGGATAAACTCACTCCCTCCCGAATAGAGTGTCAGGAGGGGAGGGATGGACTTGTCAGAAAAAATGCTGTCCGCCGGGAAGGGGGCGCTGTTTCTCACGGCGCTGAGCGCCATCTCCCAGGTACTGGGCTTTTTCTACCGGGTGGCAGGCTTCATTGTGGCGGGGCAGGAAAATTCCTCCTTGTTTTTTAAGTGGCACCCCCATTAAGCGGACAATTCCAGAAAGGGCAAGGGGGATTCTATTCAGTCATACTCGTATAGGCAATAAAAGTTCAAAGCCCCACTAGCCGTATATTTCTCTCCGCGGATCCGTTTTCCCGCTGCGTCATATGTATAAGTCCAATAGGTCCGAACTTCGTTGGAGCTGGAAACGTGTTCCTGCCTGGTTTCACGGCCCTGTTCATCATAATAACGAATATATTTCATGAGGACACCATCAAAATCACGTACCCACTCTATTGTCCGATGATCTGCGGTATCTTCTGTGACTGTATAGGCACCATTTTCAAAACTCATAGCCTGTAAGGTTCCTGCATCATTGTAAATATATCTAGTAACGACATCTCCTGATCCAGCAATGTGATGAGCCACATCCGTCCCAATGCGCCCTTGTTCATCCGGAAAATATTCCACCTCTTGACTCAGCTCTCCGTTCGGGTCATAAATCAGTACTTTGGAATAGGTGTACATATCCCGCAGGCGCATGGGGTCGATGGGGGCCAGCACGTCCAGGCCGGAGTCAGCTTTGACCGTCTCGGCCAGGGCGCTGTCCTCCTCCAGCTCCGCCTTCACGAAGGCGGGGACCTGAGCGGCGGTGAGGGGGGTCACGTTGATCTCCCCGCTGGCGGGGATGGTGCCCTTCTCCCCGGCGGAGACGACGGCGGTATTCTCCCCGTTGGAGCACTCCACCTTCCCCTCCAGCAGGCCGACGGTCAAAGTGCCTTTGTCCTCTGACAGGGCCACCCACCCGCAGGTGCCACGAATCCCCAGCATCATAGTGGAGGTGCGGATATTCATGGTCTCGTCATCGGCCAGGGGCTCCGTCACGTTGAAGAACACCGCCCCGGACAGCACCTCGATCTCCAGGTGCTTATCCTCTTTTTTGATGGCAGCCTGGCTGTTCTGGTCCAGCTTGGAGAGTTTCACCTCATCCAAGTCGATCCAGGCGTAGCTCTCATTTTTCGTATCTACTCCATAGCCGGAGTACAGCCCCAGGTCCTCTCTTGGCTCCACGTTCTTGCCCTCGCCGTCAGAGACGGACACCGTCCCCTCGGCACGCCTCAGGTGCATGGTGGCCGCCGACGTCCCGGAGCCGCTCCCGCAGGAGGTCAGCAGCAACACCAGCGCCAGAAGAAAAGAAACTTGTTTTTTCATGGTTCTACTCCTTTATGTGATTGGATAGCTCCATTATAGTACAAGCCTTTCCAAAACACAACCAAAAATGGATAAATCCGCGCCCTCCCGAATAGATTGTCGGGAGGGGGGATTGTCTTGTCTGAAAAAATGCTGTCCGCCGGGAAGG
>JAAWTB010000100.1 GCA_022801815.1 Oscillibacter sp.
CAGGGATTTGGCCCGCTTCATCATCTTGGCGGATTTGTGGCCCACGAAGCCCTTGTCATAGGCCCCGGTTTTGGAGGACTCCACCCGGTCGGACCAGACAGAGGTCTGCCGGGCAGCCTTTTGAAGACGGCGTACGTCCTTCCGGAGGCGTTCGTCCTTGGCCTCCTCAAACTGCTGGAAGCGGTCAAAGTTATCCCGCCAGGAGCTGTAGTTTCCCGCCTGGACCTGGATGTCCGAACGGTTCAGGGCCAGGATGTGGTCCACGCAGCCGTCCAGAAACCGCCGGTCGTGGGACACCAGGAGGAAGCCCCGCTGCCGCCGGAGGTAGGCCGCAGCCAGCTCCCGCCCCTGGGCGTCCAGGTGGTTGGTGGGCTCGTCAATGAGGGGGAAGCGTCCCTCCTGAAGGAACAGCGCCGCCAGAAGGGCCTTGGTTCGCTCTCCGCCCGAGAGGGTGGAGAAGGGCCGCCAGAGGGCCTCCTCCTCCACCCCCAAAAGGCCCAGCTCCTTGGGGAAGCGCCAGCTCTCCGCATCGGGACAGAGGTCCTCCAGCACCTCCGCCGTCAGGCGCTCCGGCTTTGGAACGGGACTGGGAAAGTAACCAAAGGACTCCGAAGCGGCCAAGGTTCCCTCGTGGGGGTACTCCCCCATCAGCAGCCGCAAAAGGGTGGTCTTTCCACGGCCGTTCCGGCCGATGAGTCCCAGCCGCCAGCGGGTGTCGATTTGAAATGCGGCGTCCTCAAACACGGGGTCGGGACTGCCGGGGTAGAAAAAGGTCAGGTGTTCCGCCTGAATCATAGACATACGCATCAGCTCCTCACTGCAAAAAATCAAGGCCGCGGGAAAAGCCTCCCGCGGCCCGGTGCAGCACGGCGCAAGCCGCCCCCAAAACGGGCGGCATGGCGGCGGTATCTGACACGAGGGGTGGAGGTGAGCTGCGCTTTCCCGCTTGACGGCGCAAAGCCGCCCCGGCCCCGCCTGCGCGGCGCCGGAAACCAAGTCACTTGGCGTTCAGCAGGAAGTCAGTCTCACATTTCCACCCCTTTCAGTTCGTCTAGGGGGGAGTATACCATGTCCCAGCTCCGGCGTCAAGGGAGAAAATCGGACCCCGGCGCATGAGACCGTGCAACCCGGCCCGGAAAGGACGGCGCAGATAGAACCAATACAAAAGGAGGATGCGTTATGCAGCAGACCGAACAGTATCAGCTCAACCAATGGGAGCTGGCCGACCGGGTCCGGATGGAGGATTTCAACGCCGACAACGCCAAACTGGAAACCGCCCTGGCAGGATTTGACACCAGCCTTTCCGGTCTGGAGACAAAGCTCACCAGCTTAAGCAGCAGCGTCAAGGGAATCAACACGGCCCTGGCCGAAAAATGCGGCCGTCTCCAGCAGTTCAAATCCCAGGCCATCACCAGCAGCGAGGGGGAAGGCTTCATCGCCAGCACCCTGGGCGTGGTAAATTGGAACGCCTGGGACTGCGCCGTCTGGATCATCGACACCCACGAGACCACTTTCAAGGAGGGGGAGAAGCTCACCTTTTCCCTGAACCAGCTCAAAGGGGCTTTGGACCAGTACAAGGTGACGCTGAATACAGGCTCCGTGGCCCTGGTCCTTTTTCCCATGAGCAATAAAGCCTCTATGGTAAAGGGCTTTGTGCTGGGGGGCGGGGCCTATCCGCTGGCCATACCCGTGGCCTTCGAGACGATTATCGGCTTTAACATTCAGCTGCCCATCAGCTCGCCGACAAAGTTCCACAACGTTGTCATGACGGCCTACGGATTGAAATAGTCCGGAGGAAGCGGAAAGGGTCCCCGGTTTGCCGGGGGCCCTTTTGCCGCGCCTGTCCCGGCGGGCCGCATAGATTCCCCTTTGGCGGGAAAGGCTACCGGAAAAGGGAGGTCTTACAAATGGAATATCTAAACGCGTTTTTATGCGGCGGCGTGCTGTGCGCCATCGGGCAGATTCTGATTGACAAAACCCAGCTGACCCCGGCCCGGATTCTGACGGGCTATGTGGTGGCGGGGGTAATCCTTAGCGCCGTGGGGCTGTACGAGCCTCTGGCGCAGTGGGGCGGCGCAGGCGCGGCGGTGCCGCTGACGGGCTTTGGCCACCTGCTGGCAAAGGGCGTCCGCCGGGCGGTGGACGTGGACGGCTGGCTGGGGGTCTTGACCGGGGGCCTGACGGCGGCGGCCGGCGGCGTCGCGGCGGCGGTGTTTTTCGCGGCGGTGATGGCGGCGGTGTTTAAGCCCAGCGCCAAGCGGTAACGGTAGGGGGGCGGAAGCCTCCGGGGGGCGCGCTCCGGAGGCTTCCGCCCCCGTGTTCGGGCCTCTCCGGCTTGCATTTTTTTCCGGCCTGTAGTATAGTAGGGCCGTATACTGCACGAAACATCCCGAAAGGGGACCCTTTATGAAAAAGCTTTTTCCCCTCCTCTGCGCCCTGCTGCTGCTGGCCTCCTGCGGCCCGGCCCTGCCGCCGGAGGACCCGGGCCGCCTCCGGATTGCCGCGGCGGTCTTCCCAGCCTATGACTTTGCCCGGGCCGCCGCCGGGGATTTGGCGGACGTGACGCTGCTGCTGCCCCCCGGGGCGGAAAGCCATTCTTACGAGCCCACTCCGGCGGACATCCTCCAGGTGCAGCGGTGCGACCTGTTCCTTTACCTGGGCGGCGAGTCCGACGCCTGGGTGGACACCATCCTCTCCGCCGTTGAACGGCAGGGGGAGACCCTGCGGATGATTGACTGCGTGGACCTTCTGGAGGAAGAGTCCGTGGATGGGATGCAGGGGGGGCACGATCATGATCACCAGGACGACCACGGCCATCCGGGCGAGGTGGTGGGCATGGACGAGCACGTCTGGACCGCGCCGCGAAACGCCGCCGCCGTTACCCGGACGATAGGGGAGCGGCTGGCCGCCCTGGACCCGGCCCATGCCGGGGAGTACGCCGCCAATGCCGAGGCTTACGCCAGCGAGCTGGAGGCTCTGGATCAGGACTTTGCCGCCTTTTTTGAGGAGCGGACAGACCGGGCCATCGTCTTCGGCGACCGTTTCCCCCTGCTCTATTTCGCCGAGGCATACGGCTTGGATTACTACGCCGCCTTCCCCGGCTGCGGGAGCCAGACGGAGCCCTCCGCGGCCACTGTGGCCTTCCTGACGAACAAAGTCCGGGAGGAGGGGCTTCCCGCCGTGTGGTACATCGAGTTTTCCAACCACCTGGTGGCGGACAGCATTGCCGAGGCCGCCGGGGTGAAGACGGCCCAATTCCACACCTGCCACAATGTGAGCCGGGCGGAGCTGGAGGCGGGGGCCACCTATCTCTCCTTGATGCGGGCCAACCTGGAGACTTTGCAGGAATACTTTTGACATTTGGAAACATACCGGCAAAGGAGGGGGCGGCATGAACGGCGCCTTTGAACAATTGACTTTGGATTTTTTCACCCGGGCGGCGGTGTTCCCGGGAAGCCTGGGGACCTTCCGTTATCGCTTCTGCCGCAGCGGTTGGATCGGGGACGGGGAGATTCAGGCGTGGGTATATGAAAACGTCTGTTTTGAGCTGGCGAAGGACGCGGAGGCCGAGACGTTCCCCTGGACGGAGGAGGGCGTGACGGCCCTGAAAGACTGGCTGAGTCAAAAGCTGGCGGAGCGGGGCGCGGAGCCCTACCGGATTCCCTATCCGCCGGCGGAGCGCCTGGGGGCGGAATGAAGCCGCCGCCCTCCAGGCGGAGGGACCTTGCCAGAGTCCCGGTTTTGTGGTATACTGCCCTCGATTTTCAATTGCGGAAAGGGAGGCAGTTCATGTTTACCGGCTTTACCGACGAGACGGTGGATTTCATGTGGGGCATCCGCTTCAACAACGAGCGGACCTGGTTCGAGGCGCACAAGGAAATCTACCTGAACCACTTTTACCGTCCCATGCAGGCCCTGGGGGCGGAAATGTACGACTTCATCCGGGAGAAGCGCCCGGACTATGACCTTGTCCACAAGGTCACCCGCATCTATCGGGACGCCCGTCGCCTCCACGGCCGGGGGCCTTATAAAGAGAGCTTGTGGTTTTCCGTGGAGGAACCCGCGGAACAGTGGACAGCCAAGCCCACCTTCTGGTTTGAGCTGATGCCGGAAAGCTGGACCTACGGCCTGGGCTACTACCTGCCCAAGGCCTTGACCATGGCAAAGCTCCGGGCCCGGCTGGACCGGGACCCCGGGACCATGGAAACCCTGACTCGGGCCCTGAACGGGCAGGGGGAGTTCGCCCTGGTGACGGAGGACTATAAGCGGCCCAAGGGCCCCGCCCCATTGCCGCTGCTGGAACCCTGGTACCGGGCGAAGTCCTTTGTAATCTGCCACGAGGAAAAGCTGACGGAGGATCTGTTTTCCCGCCGCATTGTGGACCGGCTGAAACAGGGCTATGAATTTTTGCTGCCGTATTACGACTACTTCGTCACCCTGGACGCCGAGCCGGACCCGGGAGAGGGGAAAGCCGCGAAAGAACGTTGATTTTTTCCGGGGAATGTGGTAAAGTGAACTCAATGCTGCGTGCTTCCCCGACACCAGACAAAGGAGAACGATCTATGAAAGCCTGTCCCGGCAGAACGGCGGCCCTGACGCTGCTGCGCAAGTACAACACCGAACCCTTCCACCTTCAGCACGCCCTGACGGTGGAGGCCGTTATGGGCTGGTACGCCCGGAACCTGGGCTATGAGGACGAGGCGGATTTTTGGTCCGCCGTGGGCCTTCTCCATGATGTGGACTTCGAGAAGTGGCCGGAGGAGCACTGCAAAAAAGCTCCGGAGCTGCTGGCGGAAATCGGCTGCTCCCAGGAACTGGTTCACGCCGTATGCAGCCACGGCTACGGCATCTGCTCCGACGCAGAGCCTGTCCACGAGATGGAACAGGTCCTCTTCGCCGCCGACGAGCTCACCGGCCTCATCGGTGCGGCGGCCCGGATGCGGCCCAGCAAATCCTGCTCCGATATGGAAGTCGCTTCCCTTAAGAAAAAGTTCAAGGACAAGAAGTTCGCCGCCGGCTGTTCCCGGGACGTCATCAAAGACGGCGCAGAGCGGCTGGGCTGGGAGCTGGAAACCCTGATGGACAAAACCCTCCAGGCCATGCGGGAGAGCGAGAGCAAAATCGCGGAAGAACTGGCCTCCCTAGGCTGAGGGCTTTTTATGAAAGAGAGCGCCGGAGCAAAGGCCCCGACGCTCTTTTTTGCTCACTGGATGACCTCCAGCGCCCCGTTCTCCCCGAACTTCACGGGGACGATTTCATTCCGGGTCTTCTGGGCGATGTCGTCAATCCGCATTTTGGACGGGTAGTCCGCAATCAGCGACACAGCCACGCCCTGACGTTTCGCCCGGCCGGTGCGGCCGATGCGGTGCACGTAGTCCTGGTTTTCATCCGGCACGTCGCAGTTGAATACGATGTCCACGTCGTCCACGTCGATGCCCCGGGCGGCCACGTCGGTGGAGACGAAGACCCGGAGCTTCCCCTCCCGGAAGAGGTTCATCACCTGCTCCCGCCGCCGCTGGGGAATGTCCCCGTGGATACACTCCGCGTCGATGCCCCGCATCTGCAAAAACTTGCAGATGCGCTCCGTGGAGCCTTTGGTGTTGCAGAAGGCCATGCAGCGGTCAAAGCCCGTCTCCTCCAGAATCCTGGCAATGACGTCCGCCTTTTCGTTCTGGGCCACGTCCATGCGGAACTGCTTGATGTCGGGCTTGTTCTGCTCGTCCTCCCGGACGGTGACCTCCGCCGCGTCCCGCTGGTAGACCCAGGCGATGTCCATAACCTCCCGGGAGATGGTGGCGGAGAAAAGCCCCAGGTTCCGCCGCTTGTTCATCTTGTCCAGAAGGCGGGTCACGTCATGGATGAAGCCCATGTCCAGCATCCGGTCCGCCTCGTCCAGCACCACGGTCTGGGCGCTGTCCACCCGGACGGTGCGGCGCTTCATGTGGTCGCTGAGGCGGCCCGGGGTGGCCACCACGATCTGGGGCCGCTTTTTCAGCGCGTCGATCTGCTTCCCAATGGGCTGGCCGCCGTAAAGGCAGACGCAGCGCACCCCGGGGCGGAAGGCGGCGATGTCCCGCAGCTCGTCGGTAATTTGAATGGCCAGCTCCCGGGTGGGGGCCAGGATGACGGCCTGGACGGCGTCGTCCTCCGGGTCCACGTGCTCGATGATGGGGATGCCGTAGGCAAAGGTTTTGCCCGTGCCGGTGGGGGCCTTGGCAATGACGTCCTGCCAGGCCATCATGGGGGGGATGCAGCCCGCCTGGACAGGGGTGGTCAGTTCCAGCTCCCGCCGCTGGATAGCCCGCAGAATCTCCGGCGACAGCCCCAGGCTGTCAAACCGGACGCCTTGTGTATATTCCATAAACATTTCCTCTTTCTACGCGTGGGGGCGTATGATAAAATGAAGACACACTTTCAAGCGTATTATACCGAAAAATAAGCCGCTTGTAAAGCGGTCCGGCCTTACAAGTCCCGGGATTTTGGAGAATTTAAAACTTTAATCAATTAAAATCTGCGGAATCCAACACTTTATACAAGGAAACCCGAAGAAATTTAAGTAAAATTGTGTATTGTGAACCCGCCTTGTCAGGTTTTTTATGCTAAAGTAAGGCTGGAAGACAAAGCGGGTAAAAGTCAATAGGGGGTGTCGAACGTGGATGAGATGGAGTATGTACGTATTCTTCGTGATTTGCGCGAAGACGCCGACAAGACACAGTCACAGAT
>JAAWTB010000101.1 GCA_022801815.1 Oscillibacter sp.
TCCGGAATCGCCGTCCGTTCCGGAATCGCTGTCTGCTCCGGAATCGCCGTCCGCTCCGGAATCGCCGTCCGTTCCGGAATCGCCGTCCGTTCCGGAATCGCTGTCTGCTCCGGAATCGCCGTCCGCTCCGGAATCGCCGTCCGTTCCGGAATCGCCGTCCGCTCCAGAATCGCCGTCTAAACTCTCATAGGTCACCAGGCGGGCCACCATTTGTCCTTTTCCCATGGATTCCGCCGGAGCCTCCGGGGTTTCCTCCGCCGGGAATCCGGGCGCTTGGTCCTCCTCCTGGGTGGGCTTCTCGCCTTCCTCCGGCACAGATTCGGAGGTCTCCCCCGTTCCGGCAGGAATCTCGGAAGGCTCTTCCGCCCCCTCCGCAGCCTGGGACTGCTCCGGGGCCGCAGGGACAACAACCTCCAAGTCGGAGCGGTTCCGCAGAGCCGCCCGTCCGGATGTGGAGCCCCCCGCATTGTAGATCAGCCAGAGATCGCTCATCTGCTTGGCCTGGTCCTCCGAGACGCCGGGAAGCTGTTCGCAGAAATCCCGGAAGGGCAGTCCTCCCTGGGCGGCGGTGTGAAGCTTCTGCATATCCTCCGCCTGCTTCAGGACCGCCTTCTGCTCTGCGGTCAGCTGGTCCGGCTGGATGAGACCGCCCTCAACCGCCGCCGACAAGTCGCTGATGTTCTTTACAACCGCCTGGGCCTGGGAGCTGCCCATTCCTTGGGCTTGGAGCATTTTCAGCATGAAGGTCGTCTCGTCTTTGGAGTTGTAGGCCCCTCCCACATTCTTCACCTTCTCCACCAGCGCCCGGCTGTTGGTGGCGACGCTGCCGCCCACATGGACGCCGCCCAGGGCGCTCTCTAAACGGAGGAGGCTGTTTTCCATATCCGCCGCCAGGTCGACGACGTTCCGCAGGTCATAGGTCCCCCGTTCCAGGCCGTATAGGGCCTCCTCCATCTCCGCCAGCTGGGACTGGAGGATTACGGTGGCGTCCGTCATCTCGTTGAGCACGGTCTTGGAATCCGTTATCGTCTGACTCAGGATCTGAACCCGCTGCTCTACCGGAGCCAGAATGTCCGCCAGGTTGCTCAGGTCCCCTCGAAGGCGGTCCGTATCGTCGTAGAGGACGCCCTTGCCCCCGGAGAAGGTGCTCCGGGCTGCCTCCAGCTGGTCCAGCCCCTTGGCGGAGGCGTAGAGGCCGTTCTGAATATCTGCCAGGGCGTCCAACAGATCGTCAAGGCTTCCGGAGAGGGCCCGGTAATCCTCTTCCAAGTCGTCCTTCCGCTGGCTGAGCTTGGCGATTTCCTCCAGCTGGGCCAGGGTAGCGGGCATCATCAGCACCGTCAGGCCGCCGAAGGAAAAGGCGTCGCTGCCCACCCGGATGGTGAAATGCCGCTCCTCCCCCGGCAGACAGAGGAAAAGAGCCGTCCGCAGGTTGCCCACCAGCTGAACCTGGGCCCCTTCAGCCTCCAGGGAGAGAATGTCGTCCTGGTTGAACAGGGCCGTGGCAGCCAGGATATAGTTGTACCGGGCGTAATCGCTGGCGTTTTCATTGGGTGTCACATCCAGGAGGATTTCCACCACACCCTGCTTCCCCGCCAGATCCTCCGCCTTGGCGGGGACCCCGTTAAGGGTGTAGCGCAGGGTGATGGTCCAGGGAAGCTCCTCAAAGGGTTTTTTTGTCTTGCCCTCAAAATAGAAGTGGTCCGGCGCCAGGTCCTTGAACTGGAAGGAGGTGCTTCCATCCTCCCCGCTTACCGGTACAGTGCCGTCGGTGAGGTTTACCACCTCGTCGTAAACGCCGTAGTCTGTCAAGACGCCTTTTCCGTTCATGGCACAGCTTTTTACTACGCTGCCCTCCAGCAGGTTGCCGTAGTAATCCAGCGTGGCGTAATACGCCTCGTCATAGGTGGGGTTCACGCCGTCGCCGATGGCCGACGCCGCAGCGGCGGGCACACTCAGCGTTACAGTCAAAGCCGCCGCCAGCGCCAGAGCGGAAAGCCGTTTCCCCATAGTTTGCCATTTCATAGTAAGCCCTCCAAATAATCAACTTATGTCTAATAAAATATTTTTGTTGACTTATTAACTTAAGTTGATTATAGTAAAAGCAGGAAAACCAGTCAATAGACAAAACCAGACATATGCCTAATTTGTCCAGAGGAGGAGTGAGATGTTGAAAAATCCTGAAGACCGCAGGGCCCGGCGGTCCCGCAAACTGCTGAAGGAGAGTCTGCTGGAGCTGATGAAGCAAAAGACCTTCTCCGACATTTCTGTTCGCGACGTAACCGACGCGGCGGATATGAACCGGGCCACCTTTTATCTCCATTACACCGGTACCATCGAGCTGCTGCAAAGCGTGGAGGAGGATCTACTGGAGGAGCTCCAGACCCTGGTGGACGGTCACATGCAGGAAACCTTTGCCGTGGGCAGCGTGGCTCCGGTATTCGAACCGGTGCTGGACTTCGCTGTAGAGCACCGGGAGACCTGCGCCATTCTCTTCGCCAGCAGCGAGGCCAGCGGCTTCTTCCAATCCATCCAGCGGCTGGTCCACAAGAATGGCGCGCCCCTGGTTAAAACCTGGTTCCACCCTGCGGATCCCCGGCTGACGGACTATCTGCTGAACTTCCTGGCCTGGGGCTTTATCGGCCTTTTGGCCGAGTGGTTCGAAAAGGACATGGCTCTTCCCAAGGCAGAGCTTCTGGCCGCCGCCCAGCGTCTGGCGGACAGCGCCGCCGCCGGCCTGTTCCCCCAGGAGGAAAGGAGGAGCTTATGACCACTTCCTCCACCAGAGAGGCCCTCAAGTCCGCCCTCCTCCGCCTGCTGGAGGAGCGTCCCCTCCGAGAAATCACCGTGAAGGACCTTGTCCAAAGCTGCGGGGTGAACCGGAATACCTTCTATTATCATTTTAAGGATATCCCCGCCCTGCTGGAAGAGCTGGTCGCCGACCAAGCGGACCGCATCATTGCCGCCCAGGGCCCGGCCCTGTCCCTGGCGGACTGCCTGGAGACCGCCGCCCGCTTCGCCCTGGAGCGCCGTCAGGCGGTGCTGCACATCAACCAGTCCGCCCACCGGGACCTGTTCGAGCTGTGCCTGATGGACGTGTGCCGCCGGGTGGTGGAGGATTACGCCGCCGCAGCCATCGGCAGCGTCCCTATTCCGCCGGAGGACCGGGCGGTCATCATCCGCTTCTACCAGTGCGAGTGCTTCGGGCAGGTCATGGCCTGGCTGAACGACGGGATGCGCTATGACATCGGGAAGCAGTTCCGCCGCCTCTGTTACCTGGGCGAGGGCATGACGGAGCGGATGCTGAGGCGGGCCATGGAGCCGGACACTTAAAAAAGAGAGAGGACGTTCCGTCCTCTCTCCTATTTCATCGGCCCTATTTTTGAAGATGAGCTTCTGTAGGGGTAAACCTATGTGTCCCTATGTTCTCCCTTTCTAAAAACCGTGATAGAACTCTCCCCTTATTTCTTCTCTTTTTTCTCAGGCAGGAACACCATCAGGGTTCCTATCACACCCAACAGCGCAAAGACATGCTGCCAGCTGATACTCAAATCGAAAAAGTATCTCCACCCATCCCCCAAAGCGCCGAGCATCAGCGTGATGCTGAGCAGAATCAGGGCGATTCCCCGCAATTGATTTTTCACTTCAATTCTCTCCCCTGTTCCGGTTTTTGGCTGATTCAAAACAAGGTAATCTGGCTGGTCTCCGCCATCCCTGCAAAGGCTCCCAGAGCCTTCAGCTGCTCAATGTGGGTTTTGGAGAGCTTATTGCAGCACAGGGCGAACTCCTCGATGGAAATAAAGTCCTTCCCCTGCCGCTTCTCCACCGTGTCCAGGGCCGCCGCCTCCCCCAAGCCGTGAACCGTTGTAAAGGGCGGCAGGAGCCCGCCGTCCGTGATGACGAACTTTGTGGCGTCGGAGCGGTAGATGTCGATGGTGTCAAAGTGGAAGCCCCGGAGGTAGAACTCATAGCAAACCTCCAGCGTGGTCAGCAGATTCTGCTCCACGGCGGTGGCGTCCTTGTTGTTCTCAATCTCCCGGATTTTCTTCTTCACCGCCTCTTTTCCGGCGCAGCAAAACTCCGCGTCAAAGGCTTTCGCCCGGACGGAGAAGAAGGTGGCGTAAAAGGCCAGGGGCTCATGGACCTTGTACCAGGCGATGCGGAAGGCCATCATGACGTAGGCCACGGCGTGGGCCTTGGGAAAGAGATAGCCGATTTTCGCCAGGGAATCGATGTACCACTCCGGCACGTCGTGCTCCCGCATGGCCTCCTCCCATCCGGGCTCAAAGCCCCCCTTTTTCACCTTCCCCTTTCGGACGGACTCCATGATCTTAAAGCTCATCTTGGGGTCCAGCCCCTTGGAAATCAGGTAGAGCATAATGTCGTCCCGGCAGCCCACCGTCTCCAAAACCGTGGCCGTCTTGCTGACGATCAGCTCCCGGGCGTTGCCCAGCCACACGTCGGTTCCGTGGGAGAAGCCGGAGAGGCGCACCAGGGTGTTGAAGTCCTTGGGCTGGGTGTCGATGAGCATCTGCCGGGTGAAGCGGGTGTTGAACTCCGGGATGGCCACGGCCCCGGTGGGGCCCAGGATTTCGTCGTTCTCATAGCCCAGCACCTTGCTGGAAATAAAAATCGACATGGTGTCCGGGTCGTCCAGGGGGATTTTTTGCGGGTCCACCCCGGTGAGATCCTGCATCATGCGGACCATGGTGGGATCATCGTGTCCCAGCATGTCCAGCTTGAGGAGGTTGTCCTCCATGGAGTGGTATTCAAAATGGGTGGTGATGGTGTCGGAGTCGTCAGCGTCCGCCGGGTGCTGGACGGGGCAGAAATCCTCCATGCTCTTGTCCGCCGGGACCACCACCAGTCCCCCCGGGTGCTGTCCGGTGGTTCGCCGGACCCCCACGCAGCCTAGGGTCAGCCGGTTTTCCTCCGCCCGGCCCACGGTCATCTGGTTTTCCTCCAGGTATTTTTTCACAAAGCCGTAGGCGGTTTTCTCCGCCAAAGTCCCGATGGTCCCCGCCCGGAACACCTGGGTTTCGCCGAACATCTCGATGGCATGGCGGTGGGCCCGGGCCTGGTACTCGCCGGAGAAGTTCAGGTCGATGTCCGGCACCTTGCCGCCGCCAAAGCCCAGGAAGGTTTCGAAGGGAATGTCAAAGCCGTCCTTTTCATACTTCGTCCCGCACTTGGGGCACACCTTGTCCGGCATGTCCGCGCCGCAGCCGTAGGACCCGTCCTGGATGAATTCGCTGTTTTTGCACTTCGGGCAGCGGTAGTGGGGCGGCAGGGAGTTGACCTCCGTGATGCCGGACATATAGGCCGCCAAAGACGAGCCCACGGAACCCCGGGAACCCACCAGGTAGCCGTTTTCCAGGGATCGCTGGACCAGCTTCTGGGCGGACATGTAGACCACGTCGTATTTTCCCAAAATGCCGCCCAGCTCCACGTTCAGCCGGTCCACAATGAGCTGGGGCGGGTCCTCGCCGTAGAGGCGGCGGACCTTCTCCCAGACCAGGCGGTTCAGCTCCTCCTCGGAGTTCTCCAGCTTCGGCGGAAACAGCTCCTTGGGCAGCAGCTCGAAGGTCTCCACCTGGTCCGCCACCAGCCGGGTGTTGGCGACCACGACCTCATAGGCCTTCTCCTCCCCCAGATAGGAGAACTCTTTCAACATCTCGTCGGTGGTCTTGAAGTAAATGGGCAGGGCCTCGTTGGCGTCGGGGAACTTCTTCGACGCCAGGAGAATGTGCCGGAAAATCTCGTCCTCCGGCTCCTGAAAGTGCACGTCGCCGGTGGCGCAGACGGGCTTTCCCAGCTCCTCCCCCAGGCGAACGATGGTCCGGTTCAATTCCCGGAGGTCCTCTTCGTCCCGGGCGTCGCCGTTGCGGAGCATAAAGGCGTTGTTGCACAAGGGCTGAATCTCCAGATAGTCATAGAAGGAGGCAATCCGTTTCAGCTCCTCCCAGGCCTTGTGGTCCTTCACCGCCTGGAAGAGCTCCCCCGCCTCGCAGGCCGCCCCGACGATGATGCCCTCCCGGTGCTCCTTTAACAGGCTCTTGGGGATGGTGGGCACCCGCTTGAAGTATTTCAGGTTGGAGGCGGAAATCATCTGGTAAAGGTTCTTCAGCCCCGTCTTATTCCGGGCCAGAAGGATGATGTGCTTGGGGAAGCGGTTGGACTTCCCCCCCAGGGGCCGCAGCTTTTCCATCTCGCCGTTGACGGCCTGGAGAGTGTGAATTCCCCGCTCGTACAGCATCTTCCAGAAGGGAATCAGCATATAGCCCACGGTAGCCGCGTCGTCGCTGGCCCGGTGGTGATTAAAAGCGGGCAGGTCCAAATGCTCCGCCACAATGTCCAGCTTGTACTTCCCAAGGCCCGGCAACAGGTTCTGGGCCAGAATCAAGGAGTCGATATAGGTGGGCCGAAACTCCAGCCCCGCCTCCCGGCAGCCCTTGGAGATGAACCCGATGTCAAACTCCGCGTTGTGGGCCGCCAGGGGACGCCCGTTGACGAACTTCAAAAAGTCCGCCAGGGCCTCCTTGGGCGGCGGCGCGTCCTTGAGCATTTCGTCGGTGATGCCGGTAAGGCCGATGATCTCCGGCGTCAGCCGCTTCCCGGGATTCACGAAGGTCTGGAACCGCTCGGCGATCTCGCCGTTCCGCAGCACCACCGCGCCGATTTCCGTGATGGCCTCCCGGTCCACCCGGAGGCC
>JAAWTB010000102.1 GCA_022801815.1 Oscillibacter sp.
TTTAGAACACGTTTGGCAGAATCCTTGGCAAAATTCATCCCATCCCAATTATCAAAGATGGCATCGTCAATGGCACACTTGCACTCGGCAAGCGTTTTGAACGATGCCCGATACTGCTCTAACTCCCCGTTTTCCCGTGCGTAAGTGACGGGGTATGGGTAAATGGGCGCTTTGTTCATGTTGATTTCTCCATTCTATATTAGATTTGTTGTGGTATAACGAAAAGGAGCAAAGTCAGGCGGAGATCACCCCGCCTGACGTTCCCTGTTACCGCTCCTGGCGGTAGTCTTTCGGCTTGTCCGTTTTCTGTTTGGGCGGCACAGGCCGTTTCAGCCCCTCCAGCACCGAGGGGCGGGCATCCTTGGCCAGCAGCCGCTCCCCAACCGGGGCAGGCCCATCCTCTATCCCCAACTGCGCGTTCAGTTCTGCCAGCCGCTCACTTTTCTGCTGAAGCTCTGCCTCCTGGGGGAAGGGCTTGCCGATCTCGCCTTGAATCTCTTTCATCTGCTGGTGGAGATTGTCAAGCTGGGAGTGCAGCGCCGTTACCCGGTCCGGCATTTTATTCAAAGCATGGTCGATGCGGAGAAGATTACCCAAAACATCATCCCCCAATTCGGCCCGGTGGCTCATCTGGCCTTTGAGGGTCAGGACGATGGTGCGCCCGAAGTCCTCCACAGACAAAGCCATAGAAAAGCCGCGATAAGTTCCGATCTCGACAGGCTCCCCCGGCTTGATGCCCTTGCGGATTTCCGCGATCAGGGCCTTGCCCGCCTCGATTTTGTCCGTAAAGGTCTGGTCTCCGATCACCATACCGGCAAAGCCTTGCTTGACCTCCACAGCGGCGGTCTCCGCAGCGGGTGCGGCGGGTGCATCGGCGGCGGGTGCGTCCGGCTGTTCCCCGTCAGCCTGGGGCGGCGCGGCGGGTTTCACAGGCACCATCGGATGGGGATGCTCCGCCAGCGTTTTCATGTCGGCCTCCAGCCCCGCGATAAAGCCCTCGTTTTCCTTGATTTTCTCAGGGAACCGTTTCAGAAGATCGTCCTCCATCCGATACTGATGGCTCTGGTGGTCCGATTTCAGCAGACGCAGGCGGGCCACGTCAATGTCCAGGTCCATCTTCTCCTTTATCAGCGGATTTCCCGCGCACAGGGCCTTGATCTCCGCATAGGAGAGGGCGGTCTCGTCCACGTCCTCGCAGGAGCGCACCGGGGATTTTGAGGTCATAATCTGCGAAATGAATTTCTGCTTGTTCTCCACTGTCTGCCAGAGGTAGGAATCGAACGTCCCCTCCGTGACATAGCGGTAGATGTGTACCGTGGGATTCTTGTTGCCCTGGCGGACAATGCGGCCCTTGCGCTGCTCCAAATCTCCCGGCCTCCAGGGGCAGTCCAGGTCGTGCAAGGCAATCAGCCGGTCCTGCACGTTCATGCCAGCGCCCATTTTGAAAGTGCTGCCCATGAGTACCCGTACCCGCCCGGAGCGGACCTTTGCAAACAATTCCTTCTTCTTGGCATCGGTGTTGGCATCGTGGATGAAAGCGATCTCCCGCTCCGGGATGCCCATAGCAACGAGTTTACTGCGGATGTCCTCATAGACGGAAAAGGGCGCGTCCGGCTTGATGTCCTCCAGCAGATTGCCCAGGGCGTGCAAATCTGTCCCGCCCGCCACCTTGTTTCCCGCCGCCATCGCGGTTTTGTCCCGCTTGGCGGCGGCAGCGGCTTTCGGGGTGGACAGGTCGCAGAAAATGAGCTGGGTCAGTTTGTCCGCCTGCCCGTCCTCCCAAATGCGGAATACGTTTTCCACGCACATATTGACCTTACTGGCAGGATTGTCGGGGAAAAGCGGGTTAATCAGCCGCTGATCGAGGCCGAGTTTCCGTGCGTCATTGGTGATTGCAAGCATATTGTCAATTTTGGGGTTCACCTGTCCTGCGTGAACGGCGGCGGCGCGGTCAGACAGCTCCTGGACCAACTGCTTCTGTTCCTCCGAGGCCAGGGCCTTTTCCGTATGATATTCTACCTCCGGCACGGGGAGATGGAGCTGATCGGCGGTCTTGATGTCGGCGGTCTCCCGGAACATGGCCATCAACTCCGGCAGATTGTAGAATCTGGCAAAGCGTGTCCGTGGACGGTATTTGCCCTCCGGGGCCAGTTCCACCTTTGTTACTGTCTCCCCAAAGATGGAGGCCCAGCTATCGAAGTGGTTCAGGCTGTAATGCTTTCCCCGGCTGTCGGTAAAGCCCTTGTCCAGAAGGTCCTGCTGCAAATACCGCTGCATGGTGAATAATTCCGTCATGGAATTGCTGACCGGGGTGCCGGTGGCGAATACCACGCCGCGCCCGCCGGTGATCTCGTCCATATAGCGGCATTTCAGCAGCATATCGCTGGATTTCTGCGCATCAGTAGTGGAAAGTCCCGCAACATTGCGCATTTTTGTGTAAAGGAACAAATTTTTATAGGAATGTGCCTCGTCTATAAAGAGACGGTCCACTCCAAGCTGCTCAAAGGTCACGGAGCTGTCCTTCCGGCTGGTGTTGTTGAGCTTTTCCAGACGGGCCTCCAGGGAACGCTTTGTGCGCTCCAACTGCTTGACGCTGAATCTCTCCGCGCCGCTGTCCTCCAATTCCTCAATGCCCTGTTCAATCTCCAGAATCTGGTCCTGGAGCAACTGCTCCCGCCGCTCATAGGAAACGGGGAGGCGTTCAAACTGCGAGTGTCCCATGATGATCGCGTCATAATTCCCGGTGGCGATTCGGGAACAGAACTTCTTGCGGTTCCTGCCCTCAAAGTCCTTTTTGGAGGCAACAAGGATATTGGCGGTGGGGTACAGCCGCAGGAACTCGCTGGCCCACTGTTCGATCAGGTGGTTGGGGACGGCGAACAGAGATTTTTGGCACAGCCCCAGGCGTTTGCTCTCCATCGCGGCGGCGGTCATTTCAAAGGTCTTGCCCGCGCCGACCTCATGGGCCAGCAGCGTATTTCCGCCGTACAGCACATGGGCGATGGCGTTGAGCTGATGCTCCCGCAGGGTGATCTCCGGGTTGATGCCGCCGAACACGATATGCCGCCCATCATACTCGCGGGGCCGGATGGAGTTGAACAGCTCATTATACTGCTTCACCAGGGTCTGCCGCCGCTGCGGGTCTTTCCAAATCCAATCCCGGAAAGCATCCTTGATGGCCTGCTGCTTCTGCTGGGCCAGGGTGGTGGCGTTGTGGTTCAGAACGCGGCGTTCCTTGCCGTCCGGGTCCTTGATGGTGTCATAGATTCGCACATCGCGGAGGTTCAAAGTGTCCTCCAGGATGTGATAGGCGTTGAGCCGGTCCGTGCCATAGGTGGTGTTGGCGGCAACATCATAGCCGGTTACAGTATTCTTGCCGGTGATGTTCCATTCCCCGGTATATTCCGAGAAATTCACATGGATTTTTCCCTTTTGGACCGGCGGCGTTTTGAACAGCTCATACATAAACTGCTGGACATACCGCTTATCCAGCCAGGTAGCCCCCAGGCGAAGGTCGATCTCCGAGGCGGTCAGGTCCTTGGGCTGGGCGGTCTCCAGCGCCTCCACGTTGGGACGCAGCCGGTACTTCTCCCCATCGGGCAGGGCGTCATACATCGCTTTGGCGGCTCGCAGCTTCTGCCGCACGTTCCCGGAAAGGTATTCATCGGCGGCAACGAGGGGAAAGCTGTCAAGAGCAGCAGCGGTCCAGTCCTTCCGGCTGGGGTCCCCTTCACATTGGACATCCCGGAAGATCACGCCGGACAGCTCCGTTTCCAATTCTGCCTCTGTTTTCCCGGAGAGCTGGGCCATGTAGGGCATATCCACCCTGGCCTTTTCCCCGATAGAGACGGCCAGGGCTTCACTGGCGGTGTCCACATGAGTGACCGCCCTGTGGGGCTTGATGGTCCGCTTGGTGAACATATCCGCTTTGCGTTCCAGCCGCCCGTCATTGTCCAGAACCTCCAACGAGCAGAGCAGATAATAGGAGCTGTCCGCAGAAAAGGCCAGCGCGTTTTCCCGGCTGTTGAGCAGGCCGTATTTTATGGTGAACGTGTCATACAGACTGTTGAGGGCCTGCCGCTCCTTTTGGACGGAGATTTCATCGGCGTCCTCCATCTGAAGGTTTATCAGCCGATGCACACAGTCCCGCAGCTCCACCATGCCCTTGACGCGGGCCGTGGCTGTGGCGCTCAAATCAGGCTTTGCCATCATGGAGGTTTCCCGATAGTACACCTCTCTGTCAATAATGCCGAAGGAATATCGTTCGATACCTGGGTCCGCTGGAATCAGGGAATCCGTTTCGATTTCCTCATCCAGTTCGGACAGCTCCACCCGCTTGATTTCACCGTGGATGTGGGACAGGGCGGCGCGGAGCTGCTGGGCAAAGTTCTGGCCTTTCCGGGGCTTACACGCCAACTGCGGACCATAGGGGCCGGAGGTGATCTCCAAATCGCCCAGCACCATTTCGGGGTGGGTCTGGAAATAGCGGTTCATACTCACGAAGCCGGGGCGTTCCTCGCCGTCCTGCCCGACATAGGTGTGGCGTTCAATGACCTCCGCCTCCACCCATTCCGGCAAAGGCTCATTTTCACGCAGGGGAATCTCCCGCTTTTGCAGGAACATGATGGACATGGAGGTATCTGTCCCGGCATTGGCCTGGAAAACGCCGTCCGGCAGACGGACCGCGCCCAGCAGATCGCACCGCCGCGCCATGTACCGCCGCGCCCGATCGTCCTTTTTGTCCATCGTGCCGCCGCTGATGCCGTTGGAGGTAATGAACGCGATCACGCCGCCTGCCCGGACCTTATCAATCGTTTTGGCAAAGAAATAATCGTGAATCAGAAACCGCTCCCGGTCATAACGCTGGTCCACCACGGGATAATTACCAAACGGCACGTTGCCGATAGCAAGGTCGAAAAAGCTGTCCGGGAAGTCGGTTTTTTCGTAGCCGCGCACCGTGATACGGGCCTTGGGATAGAGCTGCTGGGCGATGCGCCCGGTGATGCTGTCCAGCTCCACGCCGTACAGCTTGGACGCGGCCATGCTCTCCGGCAGCAGGCCGAAAAAGTTGCCCACGCCGCAGGACGGCTCCAGAATGTTCCCCTTTTCAAAGCCCATGTTCCCGATGGTCTCATAGATGGCCTTGATAACCAGAGGGCTGGAGTAATGGGCATTGAGGGTGGATGCCCGCGCCGATTTGTACTCGCTGTCCGTCAGCAGGCTTTTCAACTCCTGATACTCGGCGGACCACTCGGCCTTGTCCGGGTCAAAGGCGTCCGGGATGCCGCCCCAGCCCACATAGCGGGAAAGGACTTCCTGCTCTGCTTCAGTAGCGGACCGGCCCTCGTCCTCAATCTGCTTCAAGGTGCGGATGGCCTCCACATTCATGCGGTATTTGACCCTCGGCCCGCCCACGCCCAGGTCATCATCCGTGATGCGGAAATTCTCAGTGGCAGCATCCTGTTCCATGATGGGGGCCTGCTCCGGCTGTGCGTGTTCCGGCTCGTCAAAACGCAGGGTCTGAACGACAACATCATAGGGCAGGCCGTTTTTATCGCCGGGATAGAGGGTCGCAGTTCCTGGTGTTGCTGTTGTGGTGCCGCCAGCCGGGGGCGGGGCCTCCGGCTGTTCCTCCTGGGGCGGCGCTGGCTGGGCCGGAACCTCCGGGGTAAACAGGGCGGCGTTGCGCTCGTCATGGCGAACTGCGTCCTCGAAAAAGTCTTTGGTAACAGTCTGATGGCTCCAGGCATAAGGGCCGGTATGAATGATAACATCCAAATCGCCGATACCCTCAATGGTTCCGCTGACATCGTGATCGCCGTAGGCAAAGGCCACCTTGTCACCCACCTGATAGTGGAGCTGGCCTGTCAGCTCTACGCTCTCCCGCTGAACCGGCTCATGGGAAAAACCGTCCAGCTCTTGCAGCCAGAGGGCGCGGAGAATGGGGGCAACAGCCTCCCAGGACAGGGACAGCTTTGTGCCGAATTTGTCCTGGATTTCTACCGCCATACTGACGGTAGAGGTAAAATAGTCCGCGATGTCCCCGGTTTCCAGCGTCACCGTCTCGGCGCGGCTGGCGAAAGCAAGGGACAGCCGCTGGGCAATTCCCCGGTTGTTCTCGCCGGAGCGCAGCCAGCCGGAAATGCACCCCTTGTCCCGCTCTGTCATCAGATGGGAGGTCAGCACTTCCCGAAAATCATCGTTGACGCGGCTCATATCGGCAGGCAGATAGCTGGTGATCCGGCCATTCCGCGTATCCTGGTGCAGCAGCCGCTCAAAGTTTTCTTTACTCTCGGTGCGGAAAAGAGGGATGGGCAGCGCAGGGTCCCGCAGCTCCACATTGAGCAGGCCGATGCCCGTGATCTCAAAAGCGGTATTGTTCAGATAGACCATATCGCCCGGACGGTAGGGCGGGGCAAAGGGGTCGTGGGGCGGCTGGTCCGCCGCGCCGATGACCTCCTGGATGGTCTGCCGGTCCTCATCAGAAACGGTGATGTCAACCTCATGGGCGGCGTCCCCGCTCCCGATGGTGATGGTGTCCCCCTCGCGGGTAACGGGCCGGTCAGAAAGGTCCGGGGGCAGCGCCGCCGTCTGTTCCCGCTCTGCGGCCTGCTGCAAAATGGGAACAATATCACGATATTTTTCATTTTGACGGAGGTAGTCCAGCAGTCCGCCGTAGCCATCGCCTACATCCTGACGG
>JAAWTB010000103.1 GCA_022801815.1 Oscillibacter sp.
TTTGACCGGGCTGGAAGCCCTGCTGGCCTGGGGCTGGCTCCGGGGGACGCGGTATGTGATGACATACGGAAAATTGGAAAATCCCTATGCCGCAGAGGACGCGGACATCCTGGGGATTTGCGCCCTGCTTCTTTTGCCGCTGTGGCTGGCGGCTCTGGGGTGGACGGCGTACGGATTGGTTTTGCGGAGGAAAAAGCGGGCGAACGCCCGGACGGAGAGATAGAGGCGAACAATATGCAGACGATTTATTACGACTTACGGGACACCAAGGGACAGCAGAAGGAGATCGAGGACAAGATTTCCGCTGCCGCCAAGATTCTCCGGGAGGGGGGGCTGGTGGCCCTCCCCACGGAGACGGTATACGGCCTGGGGGCCGACGGGACCAACCCCGACGCCGTCCGGCGCATCTTCGAGGTGAAGGGGCGGCCCCAGGATAACCCTCTGATTCTCCATGTCACCGGGGCCCAATGGCTGCCCCGGTACTGTGTGGACATTCCCCCTGTAGCCTACACCCTGACCCGGAAATTCTGGCCGGGGCCCCTGACCTTGATTTTGAAGCGTCAGTCCACCGTCCCCAACGAGACCACGGCGGGGCTGAACACTGTGGGGGTCCGCTGCCCCAACCACCCCGTCACCCTAGCCATCATCCGGGAGGCAGGACTCGCCATCGCCGCCCCCAGCGCCAACACCTCCGGCCGTCCCAGCTGCACCTCCGCCCAAGACGTGATGGAGGACGTGGGGGGACGGGTGGACATGGTCATCGACGGGGGGAGCTGCGCCGTGGGCGTGGAGTCCACGGTGCTGGATCTGACCCGGGAGCCTCCCCGGCTTCTCCGCCCCGGCGGGCTGCCGGTGGAGGATATCGAGCGGCTCATCGGACACGTGGACGTGGACCGGGCGGTGGTCGCCTCCCTCCGCCCGGAGGAGCGCCCCGGAGCCCCGGGCATGAAATACCGGCACTACGCCCCCAAGGCCCCGGTGACGGTGGTCACCGGCTCTCCCATGTCCTCCGCCCGGGAGATCGCGGAGCGGGCGGGTCCCAACTCCGGCGTCATCTGCTTCGACGAGTACGCTCACCTCTTCTCCCACCTGACCGTCCACCCCCTGGGTCCGTGCAGCGACAAGCAGATTCAGGCCCAGCGGGTCTTCGAGGCTTTGCGGAGCTTCGACAGCAGCGGCGTGGAAGAGATTTTCGCCCAGTGCCCGGACAACCGGGGCTTGGGTCTGGCCATCGGCAACCGGCTGAAAAAGGCCGCGGGCTTTCACATCATTAACGCAGACAGCCAGCGGATTATCCTGGGCGTCACCGGCGGCACCGGCGCGGGAAAGAGCAGCGCGCTCCAGGCCGTCCGGGAACTGGGAGGGAGCATCATCGACTGCGACGCGGTTTACCACCAGGTACTGGACGAAAACGAGGACTTTAAAAATGCCATCAACGTGCGCTTTCCCGGGGTCTTCACCGCAGAGGGCAAGCTGAACCGGAAGAAATTGGGTCAGGAGGTCTTCGCCAAGCGGGACCTGCTGGACCAGCTGAACGCCATCGTCTGCCGTTTCCTCCTGCCGGAGCTGGAGGCCCTGGTGGAGGCCGCCGACGGGCTTTGCGCCCTGGACGCCATCAATCTCTTTGAAAGCGGGCTGGACCGCCTATGCGACCGGACGGTGGCCGTAACGGCTCCCACAGAGCTGCGAGTGAAGCGCATCATGGCCCGGGATCACATCACGGAGCAGTACGCCCGCCTGCGCATCGGCGCCCAGAAGCAGGATGAGTACTACCGAAGCAAATGCGACTGCGAGCTGAACAACGCCACGGAATCCCCGGAGGAGTTCCGCCGGGACGCCCGCCTCTTTTTCGAGCGCCTGGTGGAGGCGATCCAGGAGGAGAAGCGGCACGGGTAACTTCCTCTCTTTCCGGAAAGACTGTAACAACACTTGATTTCGCGGAGCACGTCCCACCAGGGAAACACGGAGCAGCCAAAACCGGCAGCCGGGGCAGCTTCGATCACCTTTTAAGGAGGCATTTGAAAATGGAAAAATCCGAATACAAGGAACTGAAGGAGCAGCTTCTCTCCACAAAGAAGAACGGCTATGACATCCTCGGCGACGCCGCCCGGGCGGCTATGGAGGACTACTGCGGCGGCTATAAGCGCTTTTTAGACGCGAGCAAAACGGAACGGCTCTGCGCTGCGGAAACCATCCGCCTGGCGGAAGCCGCAGGCTATCGGGCTTTTACGCCGGGCATGGCCGTGAACCCTGGCGATAAGCTCTATGCCTGCAACCGGGGCAAGGCGGTCATGCTGGCCCACATCGGGCAAAAGCCCCTGGCGGAGGGCGTCCAGCTGGCGGCGGCGCACATCGACTCTCCCCGGCTGGATCTGAAGCCCAACCCCCTCTATGAAGACAGCGAGCTGGCCTATTTCAAAACCCACTACTACGGCGGCATCCGGAAATATCAATGGGTGACGATTCCCCTGGCCCTTCACGGCGTGGTCATCCGGAAAGACGGGACCAAGGTCCCCGTCCGCATCGGCGAGGAGGAGGGAGAACCCCGCTTGGTCATCACAGACCTCCTTCCCCACCTGGGAGCGGCCCAGAACAAGAAGCCCCTGGCGGAGGCAGTGCCCGGGGAGACGCTGAACCTGCTGCTGGGCAGCCGCCCCATCGGCGGAGAAGAGGAGTCCGGCCGGGTGAAGCTGGCCGTCATGAAGCTGCTCCACGAGAAATACGGCATCGTAGAGGATGACCTCAGCTGCGCCGAGCTGGAGGCCGTTCCTGCGGTGAAAGCCTGTGACATCGGCCTGGACCGCTCTTTGATCGGGGCCTATGGTCACGACGACCGGGTCTGCGCCTACGCCGCCCTGAAGGCCCTGCTGGACCTGGAGGAGACCCCGGCGAAGACCGCCGTGTGCATCTTGGCGGACAAGGAGGAAATCGGGTCCGACGGCGTGACGGGCATGCAGTCCGCCGCTTTCGATACCTTCATGGAGGACCTGTGCGCCGCCCAGGGCGCGGCCCTCCGGCGGTGCTTTGCCAAGTCCTTCTGCCTCAGCGCCGACGTGACGGCGGCCTATGATCCCAACTATCCCGACGTGTTTGAAAAGCGGAACGAGTCCCAGCTGAACTACGGCGTGGGCCTGTGCAAGTACACCGGGGCCCGGGGGAAATCCGGGGCCTCCGATGCGGACGCGGAGACGGTGGCCTATGTCCGGCGGCTGTTTGACGAGGCGGGGGTCATCTGGCAGATCTCCGAGCTGGGCAAGGTGGACGCCGGCGGCGGCGGTACCGTGGCCATGTATATGGCAAACCGGAACATCAATACCCTGGACGCGGGCGTCCCGGTGCTGAGCATGCACGCTCCCTTTGAAACGGTTTCCAAGCTGGACTGCTACGAGACCTACAAGGGCATGAAGGCGGTTTTCCAGGCGAAGGAATGACAACAAGGCGGCCCCGCCTATGACGGGGCCGCCTTTTCTCTGTCCTTACAGGTTGGAGTTCACTTCACAGCTAAGCACATAGCCGTCCAGCATGTCAAAGCTGAAATAGCTGTCCTCTGAGAAGGAAAGCCGCTGGACCAGCAGTCCATCAATGCGCCCCTCCTCCACCAGCTCATAGTTAATGGTATAGCCGCCGTCCCGGCCGCTCATGTCTACAAAGGATGCGCTGTGCTGCGCCCCCTCCCAGGGAATCATGTCGTCAAACGCCTCGTCCCAGCGGCGGAAGCTGAAGAGATAGCCCTCCCCCGGCTCCTCCGGGTTCTCAAACCGGAAGGTGTAGCTGCACGCCTGGAACAGGGGGAAGGGGACCTTGACAGTGAAAACCGCCTCTTGGGAAGAATAGATTTCCACCGTGGCCGCCGCCTCGTACACGCCCTCGCTGGTAAATTCGCTGCCGTCCAGGCCCAGGGAGTACGCCCTGCCCATTCCGGTATAGGAGCGCAGGGGCCGGGCCGGCTCCTCCTGCCCGGCGTCTTGGGGCTCCAGGTCCTCCGGAAGGGCCACCTTTTCCCCCGTCTCATTCAGGCAGCGGTAGAGAAAGGTGGCAATCTGCCCCCGGGTGCAGGGTTCATCCGGGGAGAATGTGGTTTCGGAGGTGCCGGAGGTGATGCCCTGCTCCACGGCCCAGGCCACCGCCTGGGCATACCCGGCGTTAGGGGACACGTCGGTAAAAACACCTGGGGCGCTGGAGGCAGGGAACCCGGCATAGCGCCAGAGGAAGTTCATGGCCACGCCCCGGGTACAGGGGGCGGCCGGGTCGAAAAGAATGGCTCCGCTGGTAATTGTGGACCCGCCTGTAAAGATATTCCGCTCGATGGCCCAGCCGATGGCTTTCGCAAAATCGGGATTGATGGATGCGGCTTCCTGAATCTCCGCCTCCACCTGGGGAGAGCCGGCGGCCCGCCAGAGGAAGGTCAGAATCTGTCCCTGGGTACACAGGGCGTCGGGGGAGAAGGTGGTCTCCGAAGTTCCGGTGGTAATGCCCCGCTCCACGGCCCAGGCGATGGGCGCGGCATAATACAGCCCCTCGTCCACGTCGGAGAAAGCGGCGGCGCCGCCTGTCAGCAGTGTCAGAGCCAAGAAGAAAGCGGCCAGCGTCTTTTTCATATGCGCGCACCTCGTTTCCTTTCAGAATCAGGCCTCTATGAGACCCAAGCCCTATTGTAAAATATTTTTTCCGCCCTTGCAAGCCCTTCCTGGGGGAAAACCACAATTTACATGTTACATCTTTGTTACAGCCACAAGAGATGGGCCGGGGAGCGTCCTCTTTTTCGACCGTCTCCCCGCCTCCCCCGGCAAGGTCCCGGCAATAGGAAAAGCGCGGCCGGGCGGCCGCGCTTTCCTTATACATACATACGCGGGAGGCTGTTCGTCACTTCTCCTCAGCGGTGAAGAACACGAAGAAGGTGTCGCCCTCGCTGTCGTCGTCAAACAGCTCCATGTGAGAAATGGAGAAATCCTTCTCGTCCGCGGGCACGTCGAAGACCAGGGTGCCGGTGCGGGACTCGTTGACCGCCAGCTCGTATGTACCGGGGAGCTGTTCGTCGGCCACGGTATCCAGATCGCTGCCGTCCTCGGCCTCGGTAATGGGCCAGGCAAACTCCTCGGTGTCGGCGCTGGCGCTCCACTGGCCCTGGAAGTCGTCGTCATACATGGGAAGAGTTTCATTGAAGGTGTTCTTGATGGTCATTTCCACCACCAGCACCTTCATGCCCTCCGGGGCCGTGTGGCCGTTGTAGTCCGACGTCGTGTAGGCGCTGTTGACACTGAAGTCCATGAAATAGGAATGCACCACATCGCCAATGCGGGCCTCGGCATAGCCGTCCTCCGCCCGGACCTCGCCGCTGCCGGCGCTTCCGGAGGCGCTGTCGGAAGCATCGGAACCGGAGTCGCCGCCGCAGGCGGCCAGGGCCAGCAGCAAAAGGAGCGTCAGGGTCAAGGAAATCAGTCTTTTCATCTCAGGATATCCCCCATTCTGTATTCTTGGTTTTGCTCTTGACGGCGGAGGCAGCAGCCCCCCCCTCGGCGTCTGTTCGCCTGGGCAAACCGGGCCTTCACCGTACAGGAGAATCATACTACGAACCTTCCCGCAAGTCAATATCCGGAACGGGAAAAACTTCCGCCGCATAGGCTGGAGGGAAACCACGGAGGAGGGCTGCGCATGGAAAAAACGGTGTACATCTGGGGCGGGCCGGATCGTTTCGCCAATTACCGGCGCTGGGTGAAGGCGGCAGGGGCCCGGGCGGTGTTTGGAATCGCGGCAGAGGGTCAGGCCCGCCTGTGGGACGCCCTGCTCCTCCCCGGCGGCGGAGACCTGGAACCCTGGCGCTACGGACAGGGAAACACCGCCTCCCGGAATCTGGAGCCGGAGCGGGACGAGGCAGAGTTCCGGCTGGTCCAGGCGTTTACCGCGGCCAAAAAGCCGGTGTTGGGAATCTGCCGGGGACTTCAGACCATCAACGTCTTCTTTGGCGGAACCCTGGCCCAGGATATTCCTGGCCATGAGGCCTTGGAAAATGCCGACCGGCTCCACGGCGTGCGGACCGCCCCCTCTCCCCTGCGGCCCCTGTGCGGGGCGGGGGCGGAGGTCAACAGCGCCCACCACCAGGCGGCGGACCGGCTGGGCAGCGGCCTCCGGGCGGTACAGTGGGCGGAGGACGGTGTCGTCGAGGCGCTGTGTCACCGGCATCTGCCGGTGTGGGCGGTGCAGTGGCACCCGGAGCGGCTGGGGGACCGGGCAATGGGACGGCGGCTGCTGGGGGCGTTTCTGGAGCTTGGGCGGTAAAAATTTTCCGAAAAATTTGTGGAAAAACTGTCCAAGAACGCTTGACAGCAGCTGGGTTTCATGGTATCATATCCAAGCTGACGATTTCCAGGGAGGTCCGAGACCTTGCAGGCAAGGTCCACGCAGGTGTAGCACAATGGTCAGGGCACCAGCCTTCCAAGCTGGGGATGCGAGTTCGATTCTCGTCACCTGCTCCATCCAAATTCGCGCCAGTAGCTCAGCCGGATAGAGCAACTGCCTTCTAAGCAGTAGGCCAGGGGTTCGAGTCCCTTCTGGCGTGCCAGGCTCTTCCTTGGGCGTTCGTCAAGCAGGTCAGAGACATGGATATGTGGTGGGTGTAGCTCAGTTGGTTAGAGCACCGGATTGTGGTTCCGGGTGTCGTGGGTTCGAGTCCCATCTCCCACCCCACAAGAGCAGGGGAT
>JAAWTB010000104.1 GCA_022801815.1 Oscillibacter sp.
CTCCCGGCAGTCCCCGTGGCTGATGAACACCGGGTACCGCTCCGGGTCCACGGCGGTTTTCTCCATGTGGTCCACCAGGGCCAGCAGGGAGGCCTTCCGCCCCCGGCACTTCTCCATGGGAATCAGCCGCCCCTCCTTGTCCACATGGAGCACAGGCTTGACGGAGAGCATGGTCCCGAACAGCGCCGCCGCCGCGCTGACCCGGCCGCCCCGCTTCAGGTGGTTCAAATCGTCCACAGTGAACCAGTGGCAGATGTTCCCCTTGGCCCCCTCGGCAAAGTCCAAAACCTCCTCCAGAGTTTTCCCCTTTTTCTTCTCCTGGGCGCAGAGCCAGACGAACAAACCCTGTCCCATGGAGGCGCAGAGGCTGTCCACCACCCGGACCTTCCGCTCCGGGAAGTCCTCCTCCAGCTCCCTTCCCGCAATGACGGCGGACTGGTAGGTGGTGGAAAGGGCGGAGGAGAAGCACAGGCACAAAATGTCCTTCCCCGCCTCCAAAATGGGCCGCATGGCGGCGTCGAACTCCCCCACGTTGACGGCGGAGGTCACCGGCATGGCCCCGGAGCGGACCTTGGCGTAAAACTCCTGGAAACCGATCTCGCCGCCGTCCAGCAGGTTCCGGTAGCTCCTGCCCTCCAGCTCCAGCCGCAGGGGCAGCACCTCCAGCTCCAGCTCCGCCGCCAGCTCTGCGGAGAGGTCGCAGCAGCTGTCGGTCATCATCACAAAGTCGGACATACTCAGTCACGCTCCTTTTCTTTTTTTCCCTTGGCCGCCGGTTCCTTCCGCTCCCGGAGGAGCGCCACGCAGCGGCTTCCCGCCACGCCGGCGGCATAGCTCAAAAGGGCGAAGTGGATGGCGGCGTCAGCCAGGGCGGGATCATCCAGCTCCCCCTCCCCCGTCCGGGCGGCCAGCTCGCCGGCGGTGATGTTCAGGGCCTTGTCCAGGCTCTGGCGGAAGGCGTCATAGCCCTCACGCACCGGGCGGTCCCGAAGCTCCTCCCGGATGAGCAGGTCCATGTCCCGGGTGGACATGACCCGTTTCAGCACGCAGATGGCGGTGAAATAGGCCAGGTGCTCCCGGCCGTACTTCTTCCCCTCGGCCCGGGGGGCCAGCCCGCTTTTCGTGTAGTTGTTCACCATGGCGGCGGTGAGGCCGTCGTCCCCGTCAAAGCGGATGACCTGCCGGTCCATGTAAGAGAGGACCTGGTCCATGTACAGGGAGAAGTCCGGCAGTTGGTCCCAGTCCACAGGACGCTGGTTCCTCAGGCGGGCTTGCAGGTCGGTTAAATCGTTCATGACTCATCCTTTCTTAACGCTCTGCTGCGGTTTTCAAAAACAGCCGCCCGGCGGGGCCGGGCGGCTCAGCAATGGTTATTGTAACATCGCAACACAGTTTTGTAAACCATATTTTGGCGGATTGAAAAACACATGTTACTTCCCCACACAGAACCGGGAAAAAATCCGGTCCACAATTTCCTCCCGGGCCGTCCGGCCTGTCAGCTCCCCCAGGGTGTCCAGGGCTTCCTCCGCGTCGGTGAGGACGGCGTCGGGGGTCATTCCGTTCTCCAGGGCCTCCCGGCCCCGGCGGAGGGCCTCCAGCGCCCGGCGGGCCGCGTCCTCCTGCCTCTGGTCCGTCAGAAGGCTCCCCGCCTCCCCAGGGTCCCCGGCGGGGAAGAGGGCGGCGATGGCCTCCGCCAGCTTGCCCAGTCCCTCACCCGTCACGGAGGAGACGCAAAGGCAGGCGGCAGGGTTGTTGGCGTCCTTTTGGATAAGCCCTATGGAAAAGGCATAGGGACCGGTGAGGTCACACTTGGACTTCACGCAGAGCCAGGGCTTCCCGGTCCGCGCCACCTGGTTCAGGAGGGCCGCCTCCGCCTCCCAGTGGGCTTTGTTCTCCGGACAGACCTCCGCCGTCCCGTCCTGGACCAGCAAAATCAGTTCCGCCGCCTCCATGGCCTTCCGGGACCGCTCCACGCCCAGGCGTTCCACTTCGTCCTCCGTCTCCCGAAGGCCCGCCGTGTCCACCAGCCGCAGCAGCACCCCGCCGCAGAGGACGGACTCCTCCACCGTGTCCCGGGTGGTCCCCGGCACATCGGCGACGATGGCCCGGTCATAGCCTGCCAGTGCGTTGAGCAGGGAGGATTTCCCCGCGTTAGGCAGGCCCACGATGGCGGTGCGCACGCCGCGTTTCAGAACCTGCCCCCGGCGGCAGGAGGCCAGGAGGCACGTAAGCGCGTTTTCCGCCCTAATCATGGCCCCCCGGACCTCCTCCGGCCGGACATCCCGGATGTCCTCATCCGGGTAGTCCACCACGGCGTAAAACCGGGACGTGACATCCAGCAAAGCCTCCTGGATGGGCTCCAGGCGGCGGCGGAGGCCCCCGTCCAGCTGGGCGGCGGCGTTCCGGGCGGCGGCAGCGGTCTCCGCGTCGATGAGGTCAATGACGGCCTCCGCCTGGGTCAGGTCCAGCCGCCCGTTCAAAAAGGCCCGCTTCGTAAACTCCCCCGGCCCCGCCTGCCTTGCCCCGGCGGCGAGAAGGGCCGCCAGCGCCTCCCGCAGGACCACCGGGGACCCGTGGCAGTGAATCTCGGCAGAGTCCTCCCCGGTATAGCTGTGGGGGCCCGGGAAGCGCACCGCCAGCCCCCGGTCCAGAACCCGGCCCTCCCGGTCCAGGATGTCCCCCAGGACCATCCGCCGGGGCTCCAGCTCCCCGAAGGGCCGGGCGGAGCGGAAAACCCGCCCGCACAGGCCAAAGCACTCCGGCCCGGAAATGCGGATGATTCCGATGGCGGAGGGGGCGCCGCCTCCGGCGGCGATGGCGGCGATGGTGTCCATACGCGTCTCCTTTCCAAAAAGGGGCGGGCCGAAGCCCGCCCCTGTCCCGTTTAAATTCTCTGGCTGTAGCGGTACAGAATCACCGCAAACTGGGCCCGGGTCAGGGTCCCGTTGGGGTCCAGCCGCCCGTTGGCCGTGCCGCCTACGATGCCGTTGGCCACGGCCCAGGAAAAGGCGTCCCGCGCCACGGTGGGCACCGTCCGGCTGTCGGTGTAGCCCGCCAGGCTGGTGGTGTTGCGGTTGGTGCTGCCCACCAGGTGGGCGCAGCGGTACAGGGCCGTCACCAGCTGGTGGCGGGCCACCGCCCCGGTGGGGGAGGAGCCGTCGGCAAAGCTGTTTTCCACTGCCCAGCGGCGGGCCTCCGTCATGTTGGCGGGGCGGCTTCCCGTAATCCGGGCCAGCACCATCCACATCTGCTGGTGGGTAATGGTTCCGTCGGGATTAAAGCGGCCCCCGGAGCCGTTCATATAGCCCATCTGGTTGGCCCAGCTGATCTCGCCCGCCGCCCAGTGGCTGGCGGGAATGTCCCGGAAAAGCTGGTCGGAGACTCCCGCCCGGGGCACGCTCTGGGCGGGGCTTTGGGTGGGCATGGGGTCCGTGGTCCGGCGGGGATTGCCGTCGGCCCCGTCTCCGGGGGCGCTGGCCCAGCTGGAGGACCAGGCGCTTCCGGCGCTCTTGCGGACGAAGGTCACCCGCACCTCCACGTTGGACGCGGGCATGGTAAAGCGGTGCTGATTCCCGCCCAGGTCCGTGACGGAGGGCACGCCGCCGGAGGCGCTGACCACCCGGATCATGTCCAGCTCATAGCCGCTCTCGGCCCAGATGGTGAGGGTCACCCGGTCCCCGGATTTGGCGGAGCTTTTGTTGGAGCTGACGGAACCCCCCGCGCCCTGGACCAGGTTGACCAGATAGGCGGGCTCCGGCTTGTCAGGGCCGTCGGGGTCGTCGGGATCGTCGGGGCCGGAGGGGTCCCCGGTGGCGGGGAGGACGACGATATCCTCCTCCTCACAGGTATCGCAGACCCGCTTCTTCTCACCCGGCTGGGTCTCGGTGGGCTCCGTAATCTCCCATTCGCCCCAGTTGTGCAGGCCGGTGGCGGGGAGTTTGATGGTCCGGGCCTCCGTCTTGCCGCAGACGGAGCAGGTGGCAATCACATGGGACTCGCCTTCCTTGCCGCAGGTGGCGGGGACGTCTTCCTGGGAGTCGTCGGGCTGGGGATTGGCCCAGGTGTGGGCGCCCCGTTTGGTGACGATGGTCTTTTCCTCGTAATCGCAGCCCTCCCGGGTGCATTCCCGGAAGTCCAGCCAGTCCTCGCCGTCCTCTTCGCAGGTGGCGCTCACCACGTCCTTTTTGTCCACTGGGGCCGTCAGGTTATGACCCAAAGGGGCAACCTCGACCCCCGTCTGTTCCTCTTGCTTATAGTCGCAGCCATCCCGCTTACACGCCTGGGCGCTGACGGTCTTTTCTCCCTGCTCCGTGCAGGTGGGCTGTTGGGTGATGGTCTCAATACCGCCAGCCAGATCATGCCCAAGGGCGGGAATTGGCCGGGCGGGATGGTCAAGCTCTCCGGTGGGGTCGTCGCCGCACGCCTCCCCGCAGACAGAGCAGGCCACCTTCCACGTCTCCTCGCCCTCTGTCTCGCAGGCTGCCGGTTTCGTGACAATATACTTCGATTCGCCGGGGGTGTGGTCCTTTGTGCTGATTACCGTGCCGCTGTGGCTGTCCTTGATGTGCTGCTCGTATTCCTCCTGGTTGCCTTTCAGCTCTTCACAATCCTTGCACTCCTCAGCCGCGTTGCAGACCGAACAAATACGGAAGGTTCCCTTCAGCCCCGCTTCGGAACAGGTGGCGTCCCTTATCGTCTGCTCCTTATCTTCATACGTGTGCGCAGTTTGGGGAATTTCCGTCTGCGGCGTTACCATAGTCCCGCAGTCCGGGCACCGTTTTCCTTCCGTCAGGCCGGGTTTTGTACAGCTGGCAGCTTCTCCGGGGACATCCGTAAGCGTGGCGTTGTGCTTCGCCGGGTCCTTCGGGTCCTTTGGAATCCGCTCCAGGCCGTCGGCGATGCCGTTGCATCCGTCGCGTATGCATCGGTGGCCCGCCGTTGTGCCGTCCTTAGAACACGTGGAGGGAACTTCAGCAATCTCCGGCCCCGGCAGATGCCCCAGGGCAGGGATGGGATGGTCCTGGGAAAAGTTAAAGGCCGTCTTACAAACGGAACAGCTGTAGCTATACGCCTGGTTTCCGTTTCCCGTACAGGTGGGGTCCACCTTTACACCGGGGATCTGCGTGGTGCGGTGGACCTCCAGCGGCGGGTCGTCTATCTGCCCGGGTCCCTGGTCGTCCGCACAGTGCAGGTACTTGACCTTCGTGTCGGAAAAAGCGTCCGCCTCGACACTTCCGACGCTTCCAATGTAGATGGAGCTCAGACTGGTACACCCGGCGAATGTACCGCTTTTAATGGTCGTTACCAGCGGCGGCATAACGACCTTGTTTAATTTTACGCAGTTGGCGAACGCGAAGGAGTCAATCGCCGTAATCGTATCCGGGAAAAGCACTGTCTCAAGGAGCGGGCAGCTGTTAAAGGCACTCGGCCCAATGGCGGTAATTCCGCTCTCAATTTCCACCGTCCGCAGCTTCCCGCATCCGTTAAAGGCACTTTCGGCAATGGATGTGATTGGGGTTCCATTTACAGACGCCTTGACTAGAATGGAAACCGGGCCGTCTTTATTCACCGGCCCAACCACCGTGCCTGTGGTCAAATTATACTTGATTCCGTTTTCCGTTACAATGGTATCCGCCGCCGCCGCGCCCACCGTCAGCGCCGCCATGACGGCGACGATCAAAAGCACTCTCCAAACCCAACGCCTCATGTTCCGTTCCTCCTATCACACTGCGCGCCCCGCGCGGCAATCTCACGTATTCAGCATAGCACAAAATCTCCGGCCTTTCAATGGGTCCCCCAAAAAATTCCCTGGAAAAAACCGGGCGGGCCTTTCGGCCCGCCCGGAAGCATGTCCGCTTATTTCACCCGCTCACCGGCGGCCTCCTTGGCCTTGATCTCCCGGACCGCGTCCTTGTGGGAGAGGTTCACCCGGCCCTTTTCGTCGATGTCGGTGACCTTCACCCACATCATGTCGCCGATTTTGCAGGCGTCCTCCACCTTTTCAATCCGGTGGTCCGCCAGCTTGGAGATATGCACCAGCCCGTCCTTGCCGGGGGCCAGCTCCACAAACGCGCCGAAGGTCATAAGGCGCACCACCCGGCCATAGTACAGCGCGCCGATCTCCGGCACAAACACGATGTCGTCAATGCATTTTTTCGCCGCGTCGCAGGAGGCCGCGTCCACGCCCGCGATGAAGATGGACCCGTCGTCGTTGATGTCGATTTTCGCTCCGGTGTCCGCCACGATTTTCTGAATTACCTTGCCGCCGGAGCCGATCACCTCCCGAATCCGGGAGGGGTCGATGTGCATGGTCAGCATCTTGGGGGCGTACTTGCTCACGTCCCTGCGGGGCTCGGCAATGGCGGGGAGCATAATCTGGTCCAGAATCTGGCAGCGCCCGTCATAGGTGATGTCCAGGGCGTTTTTGATGATCTCCATGGTGAGGCCGTCGTTTTTCAGGTCCATCTGGATGGCCGTGATGCCCTTCTTGGTGCCCGCCACCTTGAAGTCCATCTCGCCGTGGAAGTCCTCCACGCCCTGGATGTCGATGAAGGTGGT
>JAAWTB010000105.1 GCA_022801815.1 Oscillibacter sp.
GAAAACGGCAGCATCAACATCTCGGAGGAGGTCATCGCCGCCATCGCCGTGGGTGCGGTCCGGGAGGTGGAAGGTGTGTCCGGGATGATGACGAACCTGGGCAGCAGCGTCACGGACCTGGTGAACAACCGGAAAAACGCCCAGAAGGGCGTCCGGGGCGTGAAGATCGACATGACCGGCGCGGCGCTGGTTATGGATTTGTATCTGACCGTCCAGTACGGGCACCCGATTCCCGAGGTGGCAAGAAACGCGCAGAAAGCCGTGTCCTCCGCCGTGGAGGCTATGACCGGCTGCGCCGTGGAGGCGGTGAACATTCACGTGGGCGGCGTGACGCTGAACTGAACGCCAACGACAGATAAAGGACGAACGACTATGGTACGGAATACCGCCCGGGAGATCGCCATTCATCTCTCCTATGAACTGAATTTTTCCGGCAAAACCGCAGAGGAGCTGCTGCGCCAGCGGCTGACGGCGGAGTCCTTCGCGGAGCTTGCGGAGGAGGAGGAGCTTTACCAGGAGGCTCCCAACGCCAAACAGGCGGAGTATATCCGCCGCCTGGTCCGGGGCGTCGGCGAGCATGGCGCCGAGCTGGACGGCTATATTCAAAAGTACGCCAAGGGCTGGGAGTTCTCCCGCATCTCGCTGGTGGCCTCCGCCATCATGCGGGTGGCCATGTACGAGGTGCTCTACATGCCGGACGTGCCCAACGGCGCGGCCATCAACGAGGCGGTGGAAATCGCCAAGAAGTATGAGACGCTGGAGACGGTGAAATTTATCAACGGCATTTTGGGCAGCTTCTCCCGGCAGGAGCTCTCCGAATAAAAACAGCAGAGCGGGCATGGCGCTTCGTCCATGTCCGGCTCTGCTTTTTCCCGTTGCCTTGTCAGGCGCTGCGGGTCCTGGGCGGCAGGGGGACAGGTCCTCGCTGGTGCGGAAGCCCAGGAGAAACGCCTGGATGGCTGTGAATTTCAGAACCTGTTCCAGATTTAAGCGGTTGGCTGGAGACAACTTTTCATGAACGATATGTAAGTGAAATTCGTACCTATCCTTTTCTGCGGCGTCGATCTGGGGCCGGAAGTAATTGGCGTGAAGCCAGAACCACCTTTCTTTATACCGACGAATTCGTCGTGCTATAAAGTGGTTTTGACACGACGAATCCATGGTGTCAAGGAGTTTGCCATGGACTTTTCGGAAAGATTGCGAGAGCTTAGAAAAGAAAGAAACCCAGGCGCAAACCGCCAAAGCAATTGATGTTACTGACCGCCAGTATCAACGGTTTGAGGCGGGGGAGAACCTTCCCGGCTTAGACAATCTCTGCGCCCTGGCGGACCATTTCGACGTGGGCCTGGACTACCTGGCCGGCCGTACCGATGAGAGGTGAACCATGGAGCAGCATATTTTCGGCGTCGCCGAGGTCAACCAGATGGTTAAGCTCCTGCTGGATGGGGAACCCATGCTCCAGGACGTATATGTCCGGGGGGAGCTGTCTAATTATAAAATGTATCCTTCCGGGCACCATTACTTTACCATGAAGGACCCGGAGGGGGCTTTGCGGTGTGTCATGTTCCGGGGCCAGGCGTCCCGCCTCCGGTTCCGCCCGGAGAACGGCATGAAGGTCATCGCCCAGGGGCGTATCACCGTGTTTCCCCGGGACGGGGCCTATCAGCTCTACTGTAATTCCCTGACCCCTGAGGGGGCGGGGGACCTGGCGATGGCCTTTGAGCAGCTGAAAGCCAAGCTTTATGCCGAGGGTCTCTTTGACCCCGCCCACAAGAAGCCTCTGCCGCCCTATCCGGAGCGAATCGCCATTGTGACCTCCTCCGCCGGGGCGGCGGTTCACGACATGCTCCGCATCCTGCGGCGGCGGTACCCGTTGGCGAAGGCGCTTCTCCTGCCCGTTCGGGTCCAGGGGGCCGAGGCCCCGCCGGAAATCGCCGGGGCCATCCGCTACGCCAATCGCTGGCAGGTGGGGGACGTGATCATTACCGGCCGGGGCGGCGGGTCCATGGAGGACCTCTGGGCCTTTAACGACGAGCGGGTGGCCCGGGCAATTTACGAGTCCGAGCTTCCGGTGATTTCCGCCGTGGGCCACGAGCCGGATGTGACGATTGCGGATTTTGTGGCGGACGCCCGGGCTTCCACGCCCTCCAACGCGGCGGAAATCGTCGTCCCGGACCAGGAGGCCCTGAAACAGTGGCTGAGGAGCGAGGTCTCCCGGCTGGAGCGGAGCCAGGCCGCCCGGCTGGCGGCTCTCCGGCAGCGGCTGGCGGCCCTGGCGGAGAAACGGGTCCTTCGGGACCAGGTGGCCTATGTGCAGGATAAGCGGATGGAGCTCCTCCACGTCCAGCAGCGGCTGGGAGACCTGTCCATGGGTCTGGTGGCTGGGAAGATGCAGCGGCTTTCCGTTCTAGGTGCGGCGCTGGACGCCATGAGTCCGCTGAAGGTTTTGGGCCGGGGCTATGCCATGGCCCGGGGACCGTCGGGGGAAATCCTGCGGTCTTGGCGGGATGTAGAAGCCGGAGAACGGGTTTCTGTATCCTTGGGAGAAGGGGGCTTTTTCTGCACGGTGGAGGAGCCTTTTGTAGAGGAGCCTTTTGTAAAGGAGAAAACAGCATGGCCGGGAAAAAAATGACGTTTGAACAGCAAATCACCCGTTTGGAGGAAATTGTCGCCGCCCTGGAACAGGGAGATGTTCAGCTGGCGGATTCCCTGGCTCTTTTTGAGGAGGGGACGAAGCTGATTGCCGCCTGCACGAAGCAATTGGACCAGGCGGAGCAGCAGGTGGTGAAGCTGATGAAGGGCCCCGACGGCGCGCCCGTGGAACAGCCCTTCGAGGCGGCAGAAGAAATGTAACCTGGAGAATCAGATTCCGGGGGGAAATAACTGTGGCAAAGAAGAATATTTTGCATTGCCTGGAGCAGGGCATGAACGGCTTTTCCAAGGGACAAAAACGCATCGCCGCCTACATTCTGGAGAACTACGACAAGGCGGCCTTTATGACTGCCAACCGACTGGGCCTTCTGGCGGGGGTCAGCGAATCCACAGTGGTGCGCTTCGCCTCCGAGCTGGGCTACGACGGTTATCCCAGCATGCAGCGGGCCCTCCAGGACATGATTCGGAGCCGCCTGACCTCTACCCAGCGCATCCAGGCGGCGGGGAATATGTTCCAGGACGTGTTGCCGGCGGTGATTCAGTCTGACATCGACAAATTGCGCCAAATGCTGAGCTGCGCCAACCGGAGCGGCTTTGACCGGGTGGTGGACAAAATTCTCTCCAGCCGCCATGTCTATATCTTGGGCGTCCGGTCCTCTTCCTTCGTGGCGGGATACCTCCACTTCTATATGCACCTCCTGTCGGAAAATGTGACGCTGATTCAATCCAACGCGGCGGGGGAGATGTTTGAGCAGATGCTCCGCATGGGTCCTGGGGACGTGCTGATTGCCATTAGCTTCCCCCGGTACTCCAAGGTCACCATCAACACGGTAAAGTTCGCCCGGGACCGGGGGGCCGAGATCATCGCCATTACGGACAACGAGTTGTCTCCGGTGTATCAGCTTTCCGAGGCGGCGCTGCTGGCCCCCTGTGAGATGATTTCGTTTGTGGATTCCATGGTAGCGCCCCTATCCCTCATTAACGCCCTGCTGGTGGCTTTGTCCAACCGTTGTGGCACGGACGTCTCCGTTACGTTTGCGGAGCTGGAGAACATTTGGAACGAGTACGGCGTGTTCGGAAAGATGGACGATGAGTAAGGAAGTAGTAGTAATTGGCGGCGGAGCCGCCGGGATGATGGCCGCGATTTCCGCAGCGGAGCGGGGAGCCTTTGTGACGCTGCTGGAACCCAATGAGCGGCTGGGGAAAAAGCTGAATATCACCGGGAAAGGCCGGTGCAACCTGACGAATAACACAGGGCTGGAGGGCCTTTTGGCTAATATCCCTCGTAATGGAAAATTCCTTTACAGCTCTTTTGCCCGTTTTCATGCGCAGGACACCATGGCTTTTTTCGAGGACTTGGGTGTGCCGCTGAAGACGGAGCGTGGAAACCGGGTGTTTCCGGTGTCGGACCGGGCCTTTGATGTCAGCGCGGCCCTGGAGCGGCGGCTGAAAAAGCTGCGGGTCCGCCTTGCCCGGGACCGGGCAAGGCTTCTGGAAATGAAGGACGGCGCGATCCAAGGAGTTGCTGGAGAGCGTGGCCGCTATCCGGCGGAGGCGGTTATCCTGGCCACCGGCGGGGTCTCCTATCCAGGCACCGGATCCACCGGTGAAGGCCACCGTATGGCGGCGGAAGCCGGGCATACCGTGACGCCTCTCCGGGGGTCTTTGGTGCCTCTTCGGGACTTTGGCGTAGGGAAAACCCTCCAGGGCCTGAGCCTGCGGAACGTGGGCCTAGCGGCGTTTGAGAACAGCAAAAAAATATACACAGACTTTGGGGAGCTGGTGTTTACCCACTTCGGCCTCAGCGGGCCGCTGATTTTGTCGGCCTCCGCTCATATGCGGCGATTTGGGGAACGGGCCTATCATTTAGAGATTGATCTGAAACCCGCGCTGGACGAGCCGGCTTTGGACCGGCGGCTGCTGTCGGATTTTGAGAAGTATTGCAATCAGGATTTCCGCAATGCCCTGGATGACCTGCTGCCTAAAAAGCTGATTCCGGAAATCGTCCGGGCCTCGGGGATTGATCCCCGGCAGAAGGTTCATGACATCACCAGAGAGCAGCGCCGGGGACTGCTGCATATTTTGAAGCATTTTCCCATAGTGATCGCCGGACCCTGCCCGGTGACGGACGCCATTGTCACCTCCGGCGGCATATCGATACGGGAAGTGAGTCCAACTACTATGGAATCAAAGATTGTAAAGGGATTATACTTTGCAGGTGAAATCCTGGACGCGGATGCCTACACCGGCGGGTTTAATCTTCAAATTGCCTGGTCTACCGGGCGGGCCGCCGGAATTGCGGCGGCAAACGAAGGATAAAAGGAGGTTTCCTGATGAGCACCATACGCGTAGCCATTGACGGCCCCTCCGGCGCGGGAAAGAGCACCCTGGCCAGAGCCGCCGCTGCGGCTTTGGGCTTTTTATATGTGGACACCGGCGCTATTTACCGGACTGTGGCGCTTTACGTCCGGGAGCAAAATGCAGACCCCGGTGATGAGCCCGCCGTGTCGGCGGTGCTGCCCATGCTTCATATAGAACTGCAATACAGCGAGGCAGGAAACCAGCGGATGTTTTTGAACGGCCGGGATGTCAGCGAGGAGATTCGCCACCCGGAAATCTCCCGGTACGCTTCCACCGTTTCCGCCCTGCCGGCTGTCCGGGCTTATCTGATGGAGACTCAGCGGGAGCTGGCCCGGAAAAACAGCGTTGTCATGGACGGCCGGGATATCGGCACGGTGGTGCTTCCGGACGCGGAGGTCAAGATTTTCCTCACCGCCTCTGCCAGAGTCCGGGCGGAACGCCGCTGCCGGGAGCTGGAGGAGCGGGGAACGCCCCAGCCCTTTGCGGAGGTTTTGCGGGATATTGAGGAACGGGATTTCCGGGACACGCATCGGCAAGCCGCTCCCTTGCGCCAGGCGGAAGATGCGGCGCTGCTGGACACCTCAATGCTGAACTTTCAGCAAAGTCTGGAGACGCTGCTGGATATTATTCGGGAAAGGATTGGCGTATGAAACCCTTTAACCGTTTATTTGTCTTCATCTATTATGTGGTGGGCTTTATCGCCCGGGTTCTCCATCCCACCTCTGTGGAGGGCATGGAAAAGCTGCCCAAAAGCGGCGTGCTTCTTTGCCCCAATCATTCCAGCAACTGGGACCCTATTTTGGTGGCCCTGCGGTTGCCCATTAACTACCGGCTTCACATTATGGCCAAGGAGGAGCTTTTTCAAAACCCCCTGCTGGGCTGGCTGTTGAAAAAGGTAGGAGCCTTTCCTGTCAGCCGGGGAAATAACGACATCAGCACCGTCCGCACCGCCATTCAAGTTTTGAAGGATGGGGACAACCTTCTGATTTTCCCGGAGGGGACCACCATCCGCAACGGCGTGGGCTACATAGACGGTCTGCCGCCCCAGGCCAAGGCGGGAGCCGCCATGATCGGCGTCCGCACCGGCGCTACTCTGGTTCCGGTTTTTGTGGACGGGGAAAAGAAGCTGTTCCACCGGACCCGCATCATCTTCGGCAATCCCTATGAGCCCCACTATACCGGCCGCCGGGGCACCTCCGAGGAGATGCAGAAGATTGCGGACGACCTCCTGGAAGCGGCCTACGCTCTGGGAGGCCAGGCGGTGGGGGGGAAGCCGCTGCTGGAGTAATGAAGAAAACCGGGTCCCTGGAAGGGAACGGAGAAGGCCGGAAATCCGCTTGCCGCCGCCGTCTGAACGGGGCGGATTCGTGAACTTTTTGAAACTTCTTGGAAAATCGTAAAAAAAGAGTGTACAAACGCAAAATAATTTGATACAATATGTATCGCTACGCATAAGCGTCAGTCTGAAGCGGCCATTCTCGCCGCGAAAGCGGACGTCATGGTCGTGGTAGGAGACCGTAAAAGCGCCAACACCAAACATTT
>JAAWTB010000106.1 GCA_022801815.1 Oscillibacter sp.
CAAACGCGCAGTTGACCTCTACGCTGCCGGAGCGGAGGATGAAGCCGCCGGGAATGGAACGGGTTTCGCCGGAGAGGGTCAGGTTTTTGCCCCCCTCCTGGTTGGCCTTCTCCACGGCGGCCTTGCCCACCTTGCGGCGGTCGGCCTCGGAGAAGATGACCTCCTCCTTTCCGGTGGAGGACGCCCGGACCAGCAGCTCCGCCAGCACGGCGGTATACTTCTCCTCAGGCAGGGAGCAGAGCTTTTGGAGGGCCAGGTCATAGGCCTTCTCCACCATCTCCTGCTTGGCGGCCAGGGCGGCCTTCCGGGCCTCCATCTGAGCGGTGCCCGCCAGGCGCTCTTCCCGCTCCGCGGCGGCCTTTTTGTTCCGCGCGTCCAGGTCCGCCGCCTCGGCGGCCGCCTGGGCCTGGTACTTGGCGGTTATTTTCTCCGCCTCAGCCCGGGCCTCTCCCAGGACGCGGTCCATTTCCGCCTGGGCGTCGGCGCTGATGCGCTGGGTGATTCTTTCAATTCCGTTCATGGTTCAATCCCCTTTCTGCGGGGCAATCAAGAAATGTTGATGATCATCAGCATGGAAGCCAGCAGAGACAGGATGGCGTAGAACTCCACGGTAATGCAGAGCACCATGCCCTTGGACCAGTCGTCGGGCTTCTTGGCCAGGATGTTGATGGAGCCGGCGGCCACGCGGCCCTGGGCAATGGCGGAGAACAAGCCGCCCAGCGCCATGGGCAGGCAGGCGAAGAGGTACTGCATGCCCTGGGCAATGCTCATGGCGGGCAGCTCGCCGCCAAGAAGGCCCATGGAGAAGATGGCGAAGAACCACACCACCAGGCCGTACAGGCCCTGGGTGCCGGGGATAACCTGGAGAATCATGACCTTACCGAACTTGCTGGGGTCCTGGCACAGAAGGCCGGTGCCCGCCTCGCCGGCGATGCCGGTGCCCTTGGCGGAGCCGATGCCGGGGAGAACCGCCGCCAGGCCCGCGCCCAGCAAGGCAAAGGCCAGGCCGCCGATGGAGCCCAGGAAGGTGAGAGCCTGCTGCATCTCGATCAATTGAGTCATGTCTTGCATTGTAATGTTCCTCCTAAAATCTGTTTACTTCGTGATATCCACGTATTTGGTCTCCATGGCCAGGGGCCGGAAGGGCTTGCCGCCGTCCTCATAGAACTTGCCAAAGTACTCCAGGCACTGGAGACGCAGGTCGTGGACGTAGCAGCCCAGCAGGTTCAGCGCGAAGTTCAGCGCGTTGCCCGCCAGGGAGATCACCAGGAAAATGAGGATGTTGCCGGGAATCGCGCCCAATGTATTGAACACCTGGGCGATGACGCTGCCCGCCAGCATCAGCGCCATGAGACGGGCATAGGACAAAATATCGCCGAAATAGCCCGTGACATGGTTGTAAAGGGAGCCGAAGATGCCCATGATCTTGCCGAAGCCCTGGCCGGTGACCAGGGGCCCGATGACGATCAGGGCCAGGCCCGCGTAGAGCGCCAGGTTCGTCACACCCGCGGCCATCAGTCCGATGCCCAGGAAGACGATCCACCAGGTGACCTCTTCGAACACGGCGTCCAGCACCTGTCCAGCCTTGAGCTTGCGGATGAAGCTGACGGCCATGCCGGTAATAATCTGAACCAGGCCCAGGGCCATGGCCCCCACCAGGATCATCAGCGTGTCGTTTAGCGGGGTGAAGAGAGCCGGGAGCGCGAAGTCGGCGCCGGTGGTCAGCTTCACCACCTGGGTCAGGAAGTCCCCGAAGAAGCCGCCGGTCAGCGCCCCCCAGAAGAAGGTGGACACGCCGCACAGCTGCAAAAGGCCCATCATGTGGCCCATGGTGCCCTTGGGCCGGTACTTCTTTGAAACAATCGTACCTGCCAGGAACATCAAAATACCGTAGCCCATGTCCGCCATCATGATGCCGTAGAACAAAATGAAGAACGGCGCCATAAGGGGGTTGGGGTCCACGTTGTTGTAGGCGGGGAGCGAATACATCTCCGTCACCATGTTCAGCGGCCTGGTAAGCCAGTTGTTTTTCAGGCGCACCGGCACGTCGGGGATATCCTCCTCCGCGGGGTCCGCCGCCTCCCAAGCGCAGCCCCTGCCGTCCAGCAGGGCCTGTACCTCGCTCAGGTTTTCCGCCGGGACCCAGCCCTCGAAGAAGACAATAGTCCCGTCGGTGAGGAGCCGCTCCGTGTTCTGGTCCTCCGCCGCCTCGGCGTGAAGGCGGTCGGCATAGAGCCGCAGGACATCCCGCTCCGGGGCCAGGGCGGCGATGGCGGCCTCGGCCTCCTGCCGCTGCCTGCGGTTCTCCGCCAGGGCCGCGTCCAGCTCCTGGACGTTCTGCGCCGCCGTGCCCGTCACGCCCTGGAAGGCGGTGACGCTGAATCCGTGGGGCCGCAGGACCTCCAGGGCCTTCTCCTCCTCCGCCCGGTGGGCGACGAGGAGGCAGCAGCGCTGCTGCTTGTCCCCGCTGATCTCATAAAGCTCCGCCAAACCGTCCCCCAGCTCTCCGCGAATGGCGGCAGGGTCCGCCGCCCCGGGGAGAACGCCCAGGCGGAACACCGTATGTTCGGTGCCGTCCAGCTCCAGGGACATGTCCAGGGGGACCCAGGGTTCCAGCCCCGCCCTCCGGCTGAGGAGGCGGCCCTCCTCACCTTGCAGGCGGGAGATATCCTGGAGGAAGCCGTTCACCTTCTTGCTGACGGACCGGCCCTTTTCCAGAACCGCCTGGCTGAGGAACTCCTCCTGCCCGATGGGGCGGCGCTGGATAAACAGGCCGTCCTTGGTTCCGCCGTAGCGTTTCAGGGCATCCAGGGCGGCGGCGGCCTCTCCCTGTTCGTTTTTGGTCTGCGCCAGGGTAGAGTCGTCCCGCCGCAGCAGCGCCGCCCAGGCGGGGTCTGAAAGCTTCCCGGCGGGCTCGCTGATCTCCACACAGCCCAGGCGCAAAAGCTCCCGCAACAGGGCGTCCCGCTGGGCGGCCATGGCCATAACGCGGAGCTTTTTCATTTTTACAATGGCCATTTCAGTTGCTCACAACCCTTCCGACAATAAACTCCGCGGCGGCGCCCAGGCGCTTTTCCGCCGACGCCCGCAGCTTGGCGGCGTCCGCCTTTGCAGCCTGGGCAGTCGCTTCGGCGGCCGCAGCCGCCCGATCCTCCGCCTGGCGCAGAAGCTCCCGGCCGGCCTCCGCCCCGGCGGCGCGGGTCCTCTGCAAGAGCGCCTGACCTTCCTTTTCCGCGTCGGCGAGGATCTGTTTCGCCTCCGCTTCGGCGGCGGCAAGGCGTTCCCGGGCCTCGCTCTCCACCTGCGTTACCTTTTCGATCGCTTCCAGGGACATTCGTTCTCACCTTCTCTCCATGTGCCACGGCCCCGGCTTTGGTCTTCCGGAGCGCATGGTCATTCTGATTATACAGTATAGGCGAAAGCTCCCGGTTTTGCAAGGGAATTTTTGCCGGAAGAGCGAAAAGACCGGCGGCCCTTCCAAAAGGAGGGCCGCCGGTAAAACCGGAATCCGCGCGCCTTGCTTACTTTGCCCGCGCCAGCCGCTCCGCGGCTTCCTCTTTCGACGCGGTGAAGAAAATATCCTTTCCGTTGTTGGACTCGTAGATAAAGTCCTTCAGGGGCTTGCTGGTATAGCGGGAATAGTCGCCGAAAACGGCGGCTTTCACATGGTAATTGATAAACTTTTGGAGAATTTCCCCGGCTAAGCCGGTACTGAGGATGAAAAAGTCCTCTCCCAGCACCCGCTTGTCAAAGGCGACGCGCTTGGCGCCCGCCTCGTATTGTACGGTCATCACCAGGTCCAGGGCGGCCTGGGGGGTTGTAATCTCCGCCTGATCGCCGGAGACAACCGCGATATCCGTTCCGTTCATTTTGATGTATTCAATGTTCATAAACTGCCTCCCTCATAAAAAATCGCGGTGCAAATTCCAGCTGGGCGAAAGCCTATCACAAATCGCCCCCCTGTCAACCCCCGCCTCTCCCAGGGATGTCCAGGAAAGCCCCCTCATCCCCCGTCCCCCTCCGCCGCGAGTCCAGCGAAGCGAGTCGCGGCGGAAAGCGAAGAAATTCCCGCCACAGCGCAGTTTCCGGCAGAGCCGGAAACGGAGCAGCGGCGGGAATTTCTGAGCTGGCGCAGCGGGTGGGATTCGAACCCACGGTACCCTTGCAGGTACACCTGATTTCGAGTCAGGGCCGTTATAACCACTTCGATACCGCTGCATAAGCTGTTTCTTATTATGCCACACTTTTCCCGCCGTTGCAAGAGGGGCGGGAAAATTCCCGCCCCCTTTTTTCACCGCCCATACAAAAACGCGTCGCATTTCAGCATTCCATTGTACAGCTTTCGCTTCTTATCCGCCGGGCGGCCGAAGCACCGCTCAAACTCCGTATGGGAGCTCAGCACGATCACCCGCCACTTTGGCGGCAGGTCCTCCAGCGCCTTGCCGAAGGCCCGGTACAGCGCCTCCGCCTCCTGCTTTTCCAGCAGCCGCTCGCCATAGGGCGGGTTCGTCACCAGCTGCCCGTACTCGCTGCGGCGGCGGAACTTCCCCGCGTCCGCCTCCTCAAAGCGTACGCAGTCCCCCACCCCGGCCAGCTCCGCGTTGTGCCGGGCCACCTCCACCGCCGCCGGGTCGATGTCCCCGCCCCAGATGTCGTAATGCCCGTGAAACTCCATGTCCTGCGCCTCCTCCGCCGCGTCCATCCACAGCTTGGGGTCCATGGATTTCCACTTCTGGGCGGCAAAGCTCCGGTCCAGGCCCGGGGCCCGGTTTTTGGCCACCAGCGCCGCCTCGATGGGAATGGTGCCGGAGCCGCAGAAGGGGTCGCAGAAAGGGTCCTTCCCCCGGTAGCGGGAGAGAGTCACCAGGGCCGCCGCCAATGTCTCCCGCAGCGGCGCGCCGCAGTTCACCGCCCGATAGCCCCGCTTGTACAGCCCCTCGCCGGAGGTGTCCAGGTACAGCGACGCTTGGTCCTTAATGATGGCGAACTGAATCTGATAGCGGCTTCCCGTCTCCGCCAGGGTCTCGCAGCCGTAGGCGTTTCCCAGCCGCCGCGCCGCCGCCTTTTTCACAATGGCCTGGCAGGCGGGGACGGAGTGAAGGGCGGAGCCAAGCGCGTAGCCCTTTACGGGGAACTCCCCCTCCCGGGGAATAAAGTCCTCCCAGGGCAGGGCCAGCACGCCTTGGAACAGGGCCTCGAAATCCGGGGCGGGAAACGTCCCCAGCTCCATCAGCACCCGGGCCCCGCAGCGCAGGCCGATGTTCAGCCGGGGGATGTCCGCCAGGGTTCCCTCGCAATGGACCCGGCCGTTTTCCGCCCGGACGTTTTTCAGGCCCAGGCGCTTCATTTCACTGGCCACCAGGGCCTCCAGACCCAGCAGGCAGGGGATGGTCAAGGTCAAGGGGAGTCCCTCCTTTGTAATATGTTTCCCCCAGTATACCAGTCCCGCCGCCGGTTTTCAACACCCAAAGCCGCCGCTTGCCAAGGGGAATCCCCAGGCTTTGTGAATTGTTACGGAAATGAAACACTTTTTCTCCCCAAGATATGCTATACTGTAAATGAAATCAAACGCCTATTGGAAAGGAGGCACTTTATGAACCTTTTTATTTGGCTGTGGCTGGGGGCCATCGTCCTCTTCGGCGTGGCCGAGGTATTTACGGACAGCATGGTTTCCATCTGGTTCGTGGCCGGGTCCCTGGCGGCCCTGTTTGCCTGCATGTCCGGCTGGTCCCTGGGCGGGCTGACCCCGGAGGCCACCCAGGCCCTGGTTTTCGCTGTGGTATCCGCCCTGGCGCTGGCCCTTACCCGCCCCCTGGTCCGGCGCTTCATGGACCGGCCCCACATTCCCACCAACTCGGACCGGGTCCTGGGCATGGTGGCTAAAGTCACGGAGGCCGTGGACAACGGCCGGGCCTCCGGCGCCGTCTACGTGGACGGCAAAACCTGGACCGCCCGCAGCGCCGACGGCTCCGTCATCCCCGCCGGGACCCAGGTGAAGGTACAGAAGATCGAGGGCGTCAAGCTCCTGGTCCAATATTCAGAGAAAGTGGAGGTAACAAAATAATGTGGTGGATTCCCGTTTCCGTCGTCATCGTCCTGCTGGTCATTCTGATCATTTCCAACGTCCATATCGTCCAGCAGTCCCGGGCCTACGTAGTGGAGTGGCTGGGCCAGTTCCACGCCGTCTGGAACCAGGGCCCGCACGTGAAGGTGCCCTTCGTCATGCGGGTGGTCAAGAAAGTGTCCCTGAAAGAACAGGTGGCGGACTTCCCGCCCCAGCCCGTCATCACCAAGGACAACGTCACCATGCAGATTGACACGGTCATCTACTTCCAGATCACGGACCCCAAGCTCTACACCTACGGCGTGGAGCACCCCATGAACGCCATTGAGAACCTGACCGCCACAACCCTGCGGAACATTATCGGCGACATGGACCTGGAGCAGTCCCTCACCAGCCGGGACGTCATCAACTCCCGGATGCGGGCCATCCTGGACGAGGCCACG
>JAAWTB010000107.1 GCA_022801815.1 Oscillibacter sp.
GGGTCCCCCGGTAGAGCTGGTGGTAGACCTGCCCGTCCCGGAGGAAGAGCACCCGCCCGGCGTGGCTGGCGGCTTTCACGGAGTGGGTGACCATGAGAATGGTCTGGCCGCTTTGGTTGATCTTCCCGAACAGCTCCAGCAGGTTGTCGGCGGCCCGGGAGTCCAGCGCCCCGGTGGGCTCGTCGGCCAGGACGATCTGGGGGTCCGTGATGAGGGCCCGGGCCACGGCGCAGCGCTGCTTCTGCCCGCCGGAAACCTCGTAGGGGTACTTGGGCAGAATATTGGCGATGCCCAGCTGCTCCGCGATGGGCTGGATTTTCTTCTTCATGTCCCGGTAGTCCTTCCCCGCCAGGACCAGGGGCAGGAAGATGTTGTCCTGAAGGGAAAAGGTATCCAGGAGGTTGAAATCCTGGAACACAAAGCCCAGGTGGGAGCGGCGGAAAGCCGCCAGGTCCCGCTCCCGGATGTCGGAGAGGGCCTTGCCGTTGAGAAAGACCTCCCCGGCGGTGGGGCGGTCCAGAGCCGCCAGGATATTTAATAAGGTGGTCTTGCCGGAGCCGGATTCGCCCATGATGGCCACGTATTCCCCGGGCTCCACGGAGAAGTTCACGTCCGCCAGGGCCGTGACCTGGGTAACGCCGAAGCGGGTGGTGTAGATTTTTTGCAGGTGCTGCACTTCCAGTAAAGGCATATCGGATTCCTCCTCTTGGGTGATGGCCTTATTGTAACAGGCTTGGGGCCGGGATGCCATGGATTTGCCTTACAGTTTTGGGTGCGTGTCTTACAATTTTGTAAGATACGGGCCGGGCGGGAAAAAATCCGGGGCAAAATCAAGTTAAGAAACACTACCCAAACGGGGAAAAACGTGGTATGATAGGATATTAGAGTTTTCAGGTCTCTGCCAAGGGACTTCAAATCCGCTTCAAGCGGCAAGGGAGGCGGCGGAATGGCAAAAAAAATACGGACCCTGGCGGCGGCGCTGCTGCTGTCCGCGGCCCTCAGCGGCTGCGGCGGTTTCCACATTGAGTTTAACCCGGAGGAGCTGTATACCCTGCCGGAGCTGCCCGCCAAATACACGGAGCTGAACGCCCAGCTCAACGCCATTCTGGAAAGCGGCGCGGAGTACGCCGCCCCCGCCTCCGGCACGAACATTCAGCCCGTGCAGCTGACGGACCTGGACGGGGACGGACAGCAGGAGGCGGTGGCCTTCTTCCGCAAGGCGGAGGATGAAAAGCCCCTGAAAATCTATATTTTTTCCGCTCAGGGAGACCACTATGAGCAGTCCGCCGTAATCGAGGGCAGCGGCGCCTCCGTCTACAGCGTGGTGTACACGGACCTGGACGGCGACGGCCGGACGGAGCTTATCGTGGGCTGGCGGGTCAACGCCGAGCTGCAGGCCCTCTCGGTCTACGCGCTGAATGCCGCCGGACCCCAGGAGCTGCTGCGCAGCGTCAGCTATGTCCGCTACGCCAGCCTGGACCTGGACGGCGACGGCCTCCAGGAGCTGGTGGTCCTTCATGCCGACGAAGCGGGGGAGGGCGTGGCGGATTACTACGACTGGCAGGAGGGCGGGAACCTGCAAAACGTGTCCTCCGCCCGCCTCTCCGTCACCATGGCGGAGCTGACCCAGGGCCGCGTGGTTTCCGGCGCGCTGCGGGACGGGCTGCCGGCGGTGTTCGTCACCGGCGTCACCACGCCGGTGTCCGCCGAGTTTACGGCGGCGGCGGTGACCGACATTCTCACCGCATCGGAACGGGAGCTTACCAACGCCGCCCTCTCCAGCACCACCGGCGTCACGGGAGCGGTCAACGCCTTTTGCGGCCTCTATCCCGCAGATATCAACGACGACGGCGCCATTGAGGTACCCAGCCCCGGTCCAATCCCAAGCCGCGTGGAGGGCGACCAGTGCGTGGGCTGGGTGAGCTATAACGGGGCGGGAGAAGCGGAGACAGTTCTTTGGACCTACCACAATCTGGAGGACGGCTGGTACCTCCGCCTTCCCGAGAGCTGGGCGGGCCAGGTGCGGGCGGAGCGCAGCGCCACAGGAAGCGACGCCAGCGTCACCTTCTACTACCAACGCTTCGACGAGTCCGGGGTAGGCCCCCGGGACACCGCCATCCTGCGGATTACCACCCTCACCGGCACCGGACGGGAGGTTCGGGCCACCCGGGGCAGCCGCTTCCCCCTCAGCCGCCAATCCGACGTGATTTACACCGCCGAGCTGCCGGAAAATCCCCCCTGGGACCAGTGCATGACGGCGGAGGAGGTTCGGGAGGCCTTCAGCCTGATTGCCCGGGAGTGGATTCCGTTGGACACTTAAAGCGCATACTATCGAAAGGAACGGACGAGATGAAAAAAGTCTTGGTGTTAGAGGACGAGGCCAGCATCCGCGGCTTTATCGTCATCAACCTCCGCCGGGCCGGCTACGACGTCATCGAGGCCGAGAGCGGCGAGGAGGCCCTGGAGCGCCTCCGGGAGAACCCGGACGCCCGGGTGGCCCTGCTGGATATTATGCTCCCGGGCATCGACGGGTTTGAGGTCTGCCGCCGCATTCGGGCCACCAACAGCCGCATCGGCATCATCATGCTGACGGCCCGGTCCCAGGAGATGGATAAAGTGACGGGGCTTATGACCGGGGCGGACGACTACGTAACCAAGCCCTTTTCCCCGGCGGAGCTCACCGCCCGGGTGGACGCCCTGGTCCGCCGCTCCGGCGGCGAGGAGCCTCCCCAGGCCGCCGGGGAACTGAGCCAGCCCCCCTTCCTGCTGAACACCCGGAACCGCACCCTGGAAAAGAACGGCCAGCGCATCAAGCTGACCCAGGTGGAGTACTCCATTATGCGGGTCTTTATGGAAAATCCCGGCAAAGCCCTCTCCCGGGAGGAGATTCTGGACATGGTCTGGGGCCGGGACTACTTCGGGGAGCTGAAAATCGTGGATGTGAACATCCGCCGCCTCCGACTGAAAATCGAGGACAACGTCCAAAACCCCGCCTATATCACCACCGTCTGGGGCTACGGCTACAAGTGGGGGCTGTGACGAGATGGAAGAACAGGTGATGGAAAAAGAGCAGCGGTGGAAATCCCTTCGCCTGCGGGGCCTGCGGCAGAGATGGATTTTTAACTCCATCCTCCCCATCGGGACCCTGCTGGTGCTGGTGGTAACGCTGTTCTCCGCGGGCGTTTCCAACTACTATTACGGCACCATGCAAAAGGGCCTGGAAACCCGGGCCCAGGCCCTGGCCAACTCCTTCAACGAGTACTTCATGGACAACGGATTTTCCAGCTACTACCAAAAGGCCGTCCAGTCCGCCGAAAGCTTCGAGGATAAGAACCGCATCGAGCTTCAGTTCATCGGCTCCAGCGGGCGCATCCAGGTCTCCACCTCCGGGCTGACGGCGGGAACCTACCCGGGTACCGACGACATCCTTCAGGTCCTTCAGGAGAACAAGCAGACCGCCACCCACTACCAGGGCCGGGACCTGGAAACAGGGGAGGAGATTCTGGCGGTGTCCTGCCCACTGACGGTGAACGGCCGGGTGGTGGGCGTCATGCGGCTGGTGACCTCCCTCCGGACGGTGGACCGGCAGGTGATGTTTGTCGTGCTGGCCATTTTCCTCATCGCCCTGCTGTGCATGTTGCTGGTGGTGTTTTCCAACCTCCTCTTTATCAATAACGTGGTGGAACCCGTGGCGGTGGTGACGGAGGCGGCCAAGCGCATCTCCGCCGGGAGCTACGGCACCCGGATTGAAAACAAGTACTCCGATGAGCTGGGGGAGCTGGTGGACAACATCAACGACATGTCCCTGAAAATCAGCCAGAATGAAAAAATGAAAAGCGAATTCATCTCCTCCGTCTCCCACGAACTGCGGACCCCCCTCACCGCCATCAACGGCTGGGGGGAGACCATCCTGGAGGACGGCCTCACCGACGACCCCGAGCAGCTCCGCCGGGGCATCCGGGTCATCGTCAACGAGTCCCGCCGCCTTTCCAATATGGTGGAGGAGCTGCTGGAATTCTCCAAAATGGAAGACGGGCGCTTCACCCTTCAAATTGAGGACGTAGACCTTCAGGCGGAGCTGGAGGATGCCATCTTCACCTATCAGGAACTTTTCCGCCAGGACGGCATCGCCCTGGAATACCACCCCGGCGACGGGGATCTGCCCTTAATCCGGGGGGACTCGGAGCGGCTGAAGCAGGTGTTTTGCAACGTGCTGGACAACGCCGCCAAGCACGGCGGCGCAGGCCGCCGCATCGCGGCCTCCATCTCCCAGGAGAGCGGCGCCCAGGTGGTCCGCATCCGGGACTACGGCCCCGGCATTCCAGAGGAAGAGCTGCCCTTTGTGAAGCAGAAATTTTATAAAGGCACCTCCCGGGCCCGGGGCAGCGGCATCGGCCTGGCGGTGTGTGACGAGATTGTCGGCCTCCACGGCGGGACCTTTGCCATCGGCAACGCCGACGGAGGCGGGGCGGTGGTGACAATTAAACTGCCGGTCCGGGCCTGACTACCCAGGGGCCGGGCCGCCCAGGGGCCGGGCCGCCCAGGGGGGCGGCCCCTACGGTCTGTTTCCTGGTGGTCCCCCTGTAGGGGCCGCCGCCCTCGGCGGCCCGTTTCCCCGCGAGCATTTGGAGAATATGGAACAGCTGTTTGCATTTTGAAAAGTCCCATGGTATACTATACCAAACGCACAGAAAGGAAACTTCATGGCAGAAGAAAACAAATCCTGCGCCTTCCGCACCAGCATCGGCGGACAGGCGCTGATTGAAGGCATTTTAATGCGGGGCCCGGAGAAGCAGGCCATCGTGGTCCGGGACCAGGAGGGGAAGCTGATCGAAAAGGTGGAGCCCCTGCGCTTCATCCGGGACCGCTATCCCATTCTGGGCGTCCCCTTGATCCGGGGCACGGTGAACTTCCTGGATTCCATGGTCAACGGGGTCAAGGCTCTGATGTACTCCGCCGACTTCTACCCCGAGGAAGAGGCGGCGAAGCCCTCCAAATTCGAGCTGTGGCTGGAAAAGCGCCTGCCGGCCAAAAAGCTGGAGAGCGCGGTGGTGGCTTTGGCGGTGGCGCTGGGGGTGGGCATGTCCGTGTTTCTCTTTATGGTCCTCCCCACCCTGCTGACCGGGGGGATTCTCCACTTTTTCCCCGGCTTTCCCCTCTGGGGACGGAACCTGGTGGAGGGGCTTTTGAAGGTGGTCATCTTCATGGCCTATCTGATTCTCTGCTCCCGGCAGAAGGACATCTACCGGGTCTTCCAGTACCACGGGGCAGAGCACAAGACCATCTTCTGCTATGAGGCGGGCCTGCCGCTGACGGTGGAGAACGTCCGGGCTCAGCCCCGGCACCATCCCCGGTGCGGCACCAGCTTTTTGTTCGTGGTCATTGTCGTGTCCATCCTTTTCTCCAGCGTCTTTTTTGGCGTCTGGCCCATTACCAACGCCTGGCTGCGGACGGCGGTGCATTTGCTGCTGCTGCCCCTGGTGGTGGGGGTGACTTACGAGTTCAACCGCTGGGTTGGACGGCATGTCCAGGAGAACCTCCTGGCGAAAATTCTGACGGCCCCCGGCCTTTGGATGCAGAATTTCACCACCAACGAGCCGGACGACAGCATGATCGAGTGCGCCATCCGGTCGTTGGAACTGGTGCTGCCTAGTGAGAAGGGCAAGGATACTTGGTAAAAAAGGGGTGATACCATGGCCATAACCTACAACGACCTATACCTGGACGTCCGCCGCCAGCTCCGGGAGAGCGGAGTGGAGGCTTCTACCCTGGAGGCCCGGGAGCTGGTGTGCTTCGGCACCGGCAAGAGCCGGGAGGAACTGACCCGGGACAGCCGCCTCTACGCCTCCCCGGAGCGGGAGGCCCAGGTGCGGCGGCTGGTGGAGCGGCGCATGGCCGGGGAGCCGGTGGCCTATCTCATCGGCGAGTGGGAGTTTTACGGCCTCCCCCTGGACATCTCCCAGGACGTGCTGATCCCCCGGGCGGACACCGAGGTGCTGGCCGAGCAGGCCATCGCCTACATACAAACGCTGGGGGAGTGCCGGGTGCTGGACCTCTGCGCCGGCAGCGGCTGCGTGGGCCTGGCCATCGCCTCCCAAATTTCCCAGGCCCGGGTGATTTTGGGGGAGCTCAACGACAGCGCCCTGAAAATCTGCCGTCAGAATATCCGGCGAAACGGCCTCTCCGCCCGGGTCATGCCCGTCCAGGCGGACGCACGGGAAAAACCTTCCCGGTCCCTGGGGGAGTTCCAGTGCATTGTCAGCAACCCGCCCTATATCCCCAGCGGCGACATCGCCGGACTGGAAATCTCCGTCCGGGACTATGAGCCCCATTTGGCTCTGGACGGCGGGGCGGACGGCCTGGACTTTTACCGCTCTATCACCCAGCATTGGAAAGAGGCCCTGGCCCCCGGCGGGCGGCTCTTTTTTGAGGTGGGCATCGGCCAGGCGGACCCGGTGCTCCGGCTGATGCGGAGCCAGGGCTTCGGCGATTTGCA
>JAAWTB010000108.1 GCA_022801815.1 Oscillibacter sp.
CAACACGCCCAAACAGCGGGCCTTTTTCTGCCATACATCGTTAAATTTTCTTGTCATCCGTCAGGATGCCTGCGAAAATTTGCCTTGTCTGGCAAAAAATTCCTCGCTCTTGGGCATATCGCCAATTATCAAACAAGCCCTAGATGAAAACGCCTGGTAAAGAGATCCCTATCTGTGAAAATCCAGGGCTTTTTCAGCCTTCCCCTTTGACAATGGTCGGCCTATTTGCTATGATGGAGCCATCTTTTGAGAGAGGAGCGGGACTATGAAACACGTGAAATATGGCAAATGCGTCCGCTGCGGCAGGACTTACGAGGCTGCGCCGGACCTGACTGCCTGCGAGTGCGGGGGTATCCTGGATATTGTCTATGATTACGAATATATAAAATCCCGTCTGACCAAGGAGATTCTGGCAAACCGCACGGAATGGTCCATGTGGCGCTATCAGGAGCTGCTGCCCATTGAGGAGAGCACGGCTTCCACGCCCCTTCGGGTGGGCTGGTCCCCCCTTTACGAGGAGCCCCGGCTGGCAGAGGCTTTGGGCCTGGGCCGCCTTTTCGTGAAGGATGACGGACAAAACCCCACCGCCTCCCTGAAGGACCGGGCCAGCGCCATGGCTGTGGCCAAGGCCCGGGAGGCCGGAGCCAGGGTAATTGCCTGTTCCTCCACGGGAAACGCCGCCTCGTCTCTTGCGGGCAATGCGGCGGCGGCGGGGCTTTCCACGTACATCTTCGTTCCCTCCCGGGCCCCCAAGGGGAAGGTGGCCCAGCTGATGACCTTCGGGGCCACGGTAATTTCCGTCCAGGGCAGCTATGAGGAGACCTTCGAGCTTTCCAAACAGGCCATTGACAAATGGGGCTGGTACAACCGCAACGCCGCCATCAACCCCTATCTCTCCGAGGGCAAGAAGACCGTGGCCCTGGAGATTATGGAACAGATGAACTGGGAAGTGCCGGATTACATCGCCATCTCCGTGGGGGACGGCTGTACCATCGCGGGGCTGTGGAAGGGCCTTAAGGACCTGCATGCCATCGGCTTCATCGACCGCCTGCCCCGGCTTATCTCCGCCCAGGCGGCGGGCTGCTGTCCGCTGAACCGGGCCATTGAGACGGATACGCCCTGGAAGCCTATGGAGGAAAATACCCTGGCGGACTCCATCGCCGTGGGCGTGCCCCGGAACGCGGACAAGGCCCTTATGGCCATCCGGGAGTCGGACGGCCTGACGGTGAACGTCACGGACCAGGAGATCATGGCGGCCCAGCAGCTGCTGGGGCGGACCTGCGGCGTATTCGGCGAACCCGCCGGAGTCACCGGCACGGCGGGGGTAAAGAAGCTCTGCGAGGCCGGGAAAATTGGAAAAAACGACACGGTGGTCTCCGTGGTGACGGGCAACGGCCTGAAGGACGTGGCCAACGCCATCGCCGCCTGCGGAGAGCCGATCACCATTCCCGGGGATATGAACCGGCTGCTGGCGGCCTTCGCGGAAAAAGGCGTCCGGGTGGAGGGGGCATGACGGTCCGGCCGTACCGCCCCTCCGACCTTCGGGAAATTGCGGAATTGTTTTATAATACGGTGCATACGGTGAATGCCGGGGACTATACGCCCGAACAGCTGAACGCCTGGGCGGACGGCGCCCCGGACCTGGCGGAGTGGGGCCGGACGCTTTTGGAACACGCCGCCTTTGTGGCGGAGGAAGACGGAACCATCGCGGGCTTTGGGGATATCGATGCCGCAGGCTATCTGGACCGGCTGTATGTTCATCGGGATTTCCAGCGCCGGGGAATTGCCTCCGCCCTCTGCGCCGCCCTGGAGGGGGCCGTGGAAGCGGAGCGAATCGTCACGCATGCCTCCATCACGGCCCGGCCCTTTTTTGAAAAACGGGGCTACCGAACGGTCCGGGAGCGGAAGGCGGTCCGGCATGGGGTGTCCATGATAAATTACCGAATGGAAAAGCAGCGGCCCGCCTGTGCACAAAACGCCTGTTTTGCGGCAGAAAACGCCGTTGCGTCCCAGAGAAAAACGGAGTAAGATATGCCCGGTACAGCATTCCAAGAAACGGGAGGGGACCCCCATGACAACAGCCTTTGACGCGCACTGCTGGGCGGAAATCGACCTGGACGCCCTGGCTCATAACTTCCGCCTGATCCGGGAAAAGGCGGCGCCTGCGGCGGTCTGCGCCGTGGTAAAGGCCGACGCCTATGGCCACGGGGACGGCGTGGCGGCCCGGACTCTGGCAGAGGCCGGAGCGGCCTGGTTTGCCGTCAGCTCTCTGGCGGAGGCACGGCACCTGCGCCGCAGCGGCATAGAACAGCCCATTTTGATTTTGGGCATGACCCGCCCGGAGTGCGCCGAAACGCTGGCGGCGGAGCGCGCCGTCCAGGCGGTCTACAGCCTGGAGTACGCCCGAGCCCTGTCCCAGGCGGCGGAGGCCGCGGGGGTGACGGTGGAGGGCCATTTGAAAATTGACACCGGCATGGGCCGCATCGGCTTCGGGGCCTGCCGGGACTTTGAGGGGGCGGTGTCCGGACTCTTGGAGTGCCGGAGGATGAAGGGCCTGGCCGTCACCGGCGCGTTTCAGCATTTCTCCGTGGCGGACTCCTTACTGGAGGAGGATCGTCGCTACACCGAAGGGCAGTACGCCCTCTTTCTCCGGGTACTGAAGCGCCTGGAGGCGGCGGGCCCGCTGAAAACCGTCCATTGCTCCAACTCCGCCGGCCTCACGGCCCATCCGGAGTGGAGCTGCGGCATGGTCCGGGCCGGGGTTATCCTGTACGGTCAGGACCCCAGCAGCCAGGTGACCTTTCCCGGTCTCCGGCCCGTCATGGCGCTGAAAACCGTGGTCAGCCAGGTGAAGGACTTGGTCCCCGGGGACTGTGTTGGCTATGGGCGGTACTATCAGGCGGACCGCGTCCTGAGGGCGGCCACTGTCTGCTGCGGCTACGCTGACGGCTATCCCCGGTGCCTGTCCAACTTGGGAGTTGCCTCCATCCACGGCAGGCCCGCCCCGGTGATTGGCCGGGTGAGCATGGACCAAATCGTCCTGGACGCCTCCGCCGTGCCGGAGGTTTCCGCCGGGGACGAGGCCGTGCTGCTGGGACCCGCCCCGGCGGACAGCTTCGCCCAGGCGGCGGAAAAGGCGGGGACCATTTCCTATGAGCTCCTCTGCGCCGTGTCCCGCCGGGTGCCCCGGGTTTATCTCCGGGGGGGAGAAGCGGCGGAGATTTTGGACTACCTGGATAAGGAGTGAACGCCTCGCCAACGCCGGAACCTTGAATAAGGTCAACCTTGACATCCAGGCCCTTCCATGCTATCATCGTTTGCAGCCCTGTCCCCGGAAAGTGTTTCTGACCGGAGGACTTGGATTTCATATCTGTCGGTCTGGCGGCAAGGTGGTTCCGAGCCGTAAGAGGAGAGACATCGGGCGCGGGGAGGTTCCCCGGGCCTTGGCGCGTGCCTGCGTCCCCTCTGCCGGATCGGCGGAGGGGCTTTTATTTTTCCGCGAAGGGGGGAAACATATATGGAAACTCGTGTCGCCGTCCTGGCGGTCATTGTCCGGGAGGCGGACTCCGTGGCGGCGCTGAACGCCCTGCTGCATCAATATGAAAGCGCCGTCTTCGGGCGGATGGGGGTGCCCTGCCGGGAACGGAGGATACGCTTAATCAGCGTGGCCCTGGACGCTCCGGCGGACGTGATTTCCGCCCTGTCCGGGAAAATCGGCCGCCTGCCCGGCGTGACGGCGAAGACCGTGTACGCTCCTGAAAACGCCTGAAAGAAACGAGAATTTGGAGGAGAATAACCATGAAAGCCCTGAAAACACTGGCCTTGATTTTGGCCCTGGCCTTGACTTTGACCGCCTGCGGCGCGATCCGCAGCGACGGCGAACCCACGGAGGCGGCAGGCGGTTCTCAGCCCACCGAATCCCAGGAGCCCGCCCAGCCGGAGGGGGAGGCGCCCGCCGGGGAGGACTCCATTCAATCGGAGGCGATTCGGGTGGGGGCTTTGAAGGGACCCACCGCCATGGGCATGGTCCGCATGATATCAGACGGCGGCGTTAACCGCTATACGCTGGCGGGCTCCGCCGACGAGCTGACCCCCATGCTCATCAAGGGTGAGCTGGACGTGGCCTGTGTCCCCGCCAACCTGGCGGCGGTTCTCTACAACAAGACCGAGGGCCAAATCGTCACCCTGGCCGTCAATACCCTGGGCGTGCTCTACATTGTGGAAAACGGCGGGGAGAGCGTTCAGTCCATGGAGGACCTCAAGGGCAAAACCATTGTTGCCGCCGGGAAGGGGTCTACCCCGGAGTTTGGCCTCCGGTATCTCCTGGAGCAAAACGGACTGGACCCGGACCGGGACGTGGCCGTCGACTGGAAATCGGAACACGCCGAGTGCGTCGCCGCCCTGGCGGCGGGAACGGCGGACATCGCCCTGCTGCCCCAGCCCTTTGTCACCGTGGCCCAGGGGAAGCTGGAAAACCTCCGGGTGGCCCTGGACCTGACGGAAGAGTGGGACGCCCTGGATAACGGCTCCGCCATGATTACCGGCGTGGCCGTGGCCCGGCGGGACCTGGTGGAGGAGCGCCCGGAGCTGGTGGATAAGTTCCTGATGGAATACGCCGAATCTGTGGAGTGGGTGCACGAAAACACCGCCGGGGCGGCGGAACTGGTGGCCCAAAACGGCATCATCGAAAGCTCCGCCGTGGCGGAAAAGGCTCTGCCCCACTGCAACATCGTCTGCCTCACCGGGCAGGAGATGTATGAAAAGCTCTCCGGCTATCTCCAGGTGCTGGCGGAGGCGGCCCCGGAGTCCGTAGGCGGTGTGCTCCCCAGAGACGACTTCTATTATGGTACCTAAGCTCCGCCCCTGGTCCGTGTCCCTCTGGCTGCTGGTCTGGCAGGGGGGAAGCATGGCCCTGGCGGCGGCTTATCCCCACGGGGAACTGCTGCTGGCCTCGCCGGTTCAGGCGGCCCTCCGCCTCCTGGAGCTGCTGGCGTCCTCTGCCTTCTGGCGGGCGGTGGGGAACTCGTCTCTGCGTATCTTCGGGGGCTTTCTCCTCTCCTGCGCGCTGGCCCTGCTGCTGGCGTCTCTGGCGGCGGGCCGGTCCTGGCTCCGGGATCTGCTGGCCCCGCCGGTGGCGGTGGTGAAGGCGGTGCCCGTGGCCTCCTTCATCATTCTGGCCCTGGTGTGGCTGGACGCGGGGGCTTTGTCCCTGTTTATCTCGGCGCTGATGGTCTTCCCGCCGGTGTATCTCAACGTGTTGGAGGGCCTCCGCCGGACGGACGGGAAGCTTTTGGAGCTGGCCCGGGTTTACCGGATTCCCCTCTGGAGGCGGATCGGGGGGATTTACCTGCCCCAGGTGCTGCCCTATTTCCGCTCCGCCGCCTCCCTGGCCCTGGGCCTTTGCTGGAAGGCGGGGGCGGCGGCAGAGGTCATCGGCCTTCCGGCGGGAACCATTGGAGAACGGCTGTACACCGCGAAAATTTACCTGCAAACGCCGGACCTCTTCGCCTGGACCGCCGTCATTTTATTTCTGGCGGCGGCCTTCGAGCGGCTGTTCCTGGCGGCGGTGGACGGTCTTGCGGGAAAGGCGGGACCGTGATGGAAATTCGCGTGGAGGGACTGTGCAAGTCTTACGGCGGCAAGCCCGTGCTGGCTAATCTGACCGCTGTTTTCCGACCGGGAATTACCTGCGTCGCCGCCCCCTCCGGGACGGGGAAGACCACCCTGCTCCGCCTTTTGCTGGGGTTGGAGCAGCCTGACGGGGGGAGCATCCGGGGCGCAGACTGCCGCTGGGCCGCCGTGTTTCAGGAGGACCGGCTTTTAGAGGATCTGCCCGCCGCTGGGAACCTCCGCTTCGCCCTGGGGAAAGTCCCCGAAGACGCCGGGACCCTGCTGTCCCGCCTGGGGCTGGACCTTTCGGACCCCAAGAACGTCCGGACCTGGTCCGGGGGCATGAAACGGCGGCTGGCTCTGGCCCGGGCCCTGCTGGCCCCGGCGGAGGCCCTGGCTCTGGATGAACCCTTTGCCGGATTGGACGGGGAGAACCGGGACCGGTGCCTGGCGGCTATCCGAGAGCGGGAAGGGGGGCGGCCGGTGCTGCTGGCCACCCACGATTTGACCGGACTGGAGGACGCGCCGGTGGTGCGCCTGAGGGGCGTGTAAGAAAAACTCCGCCGCCCGGCGGAGTTTTTTCGTGTTTTTGTCGGAAATGCTCTTGAAAACCGGGTGATTTTGCCGTACAATAAACGCCGAATCAATCGCCGCCTTTTAGGAGGAACCGCCATGCGCGTCATAACAGGCTCCGCCGGGGGCCGCCGCCTGCTGGAGCTGGAGGGGCTGGAGACCCGCCCCACCACGGACCGGGTGAAGGAGGGCGTGTTCAGCGCCCTGCAATTTGACATTGAGGGCCGCCGGGTGCTGGACCTCTT
>JAAWTB010000109.1 GCA_022801815.1 Oscillibacter sp.
TGGTTGGTCTTGCTGCTGACCTGGTTGTTCCGCCAGCCGGAACAGCCGCCGGTATAGACCAGGAGGTTGACATTTTTCCCCAGGTCCGCCGCCAGCATCTCCTGAAGATCGGCGGTGCCCATGCCGCTGCGGGACTCCAGGTCCGTGCCGCACATGTAGACCATGAGAGTGACGGTATCCTTCCCGCTGCCCAGGAGCTGGACGTACTTCTCCCGCGCTCCCGGGGCCACGGTTTCGTCCAGCCGCCCGGTATTGGCCGGGAATTCCCAGCCGCTGGAGACGCTGCCGCCCCCCAGACTGCCAAAAAGGGCGCTGAGGTCCGCCCCCCCGCCGGTCTGGCCGGAGGAGGAAACGCTCTGGCTGGCCGGGGCCGCCGGAACGCCGCCGGTCTGGCCTCCCAATAGGGTCCCCAGCCCGCCACCGCCGCCCAGCAGCAGCACCGCCAGCAGGAGGATAAGCTTCGTCATCCCGCCGCCGGAACGCTTGCCCCCTCCGCCGCTGCGGGCTCCGCCGGAGGGGCCGCCGCCCCGGCCCGCGCCTACCGGACCGGTTCCAAGGCCGGAACCCCGCTTTTCCACGTTCTTTGCCGGGCCGGTGACATGCTTTTCCCGGCCTCTGGGTCGATCCATAAAAACCACTCCTTGCGTAACCATACTTTACCGGCGGAACGCCGGATGCGCAATCGCTTTTTATTATACCGGGGAACCGCAGGAAAAACAATCCTGAAATTCCGCTGATTCTCTTGGCTTTTCCGGGTTTTTATGATACAATCAATCCCAAATCATTCCAGAGGCAAGAAAGGATGTGGGCCCCGGTGGAAGATTATTCCTTTTCCGTCTTCCCCAACGAGAACTTTCTGGACCTGCGGCTCTACCAGTACGGCTGGGAGCAGTGCGCGCCCCTGCACTCCTTCGGCCCCTACGTACGGAACCACTACCTGTTTCATTACGTGATTTCCGGCCGGGGCCACCTGGACAATACCGACGCCTCCGGCGTGCGCCGGGATTACGACCTGAGCCCGGATCAGGGCTTTTTGATTCCTCCCGGCCAGGTCAGCACCTACGTGGCGGACAAGGACCAGCCCTGGAAATACGTCTGGCTGGAATTCGACGGGCTCCGGGTCTCGGAGTACGTGGAAAGCGCGGGGCTGGACTCCTCCCAGGCGGTCTACCGTCCCCAAAGCCCCGCCCAGGGCCAGCGGGTCCGGGATATCATGCTCTACATGGCGGAGCACTCCGACGCGTCCCCCCTTTACCTGACGGGCCTCCTGTTTTTGTTCCTGGACATGCTGATTCAAACTTCCACCACCCGCCGGGCCCTCCGGGGCGTTCAGCTTAAGGACTTCTATATTCAGGAGGCCATCAACTACATGGAGCACAATTACCAGCGGGAACTCAGCGTGGAGGAGCTGGCGGATGTGTGCAAGCTGAACCGGAGCTATTTCAGCAAGCTTTTCAAGGACAGCATGGGCTGCCCGCCCCAGGAGTTCCTCATCCGTCTGCGGTTGGCCAAGGCCGCCGATTTAATGAAGGGGACCCGGCGGTCCATCGGGGACATTGCCGCCCGCTGCGGCTATCCCAATCAGCTTCACTTCTCCCGGGCCTTCAAAAAACGCTACGGCGCCTCCCCTCGGGAATGGCGGCTGGAAAATCAAATCCGCCAAACGAAGCAGATAAAAAAGTGACCGCTCTCGCGGTCACTTTTTTGGGCTTAAACCGCCGTCAAGTAGAACTGCCAGGCCTGGTAGTCCCCCCAGGGCAGGGGCAGGGGCCAGCCCGCCTCCATCAAGACGCTTCCGGGAAGGGGATTCTTGCCGCCGGCCTGGTAGCAAAGGTCCGGGTCCAGACCCTTCAGCTGCAGCGTTCGGAGGGGCGGCCCGCCCTGAATGGGGCCGGACACCACGCAGGCCAGGACCTCCCGCTTGTCCGGGGAAACATGTTCCCAGGCGGTGTAGGGCCCGTTTTGGAAGGGGTCACTGAGCCGGTAATAGTCCCCCCGGAAGATGAGGTCCTGATGCTCCCGGAAAAAGGCCGTTTGACGGAGAACCGCCTCCCGCTCCTCCTGGGAAATTCCGCTGGGATCCATCTCATAGCCAAAGGTGCCGTGCATGGCCGCCACGCCCCGGGTCTCCATGGAGACGGTCCGGCCCGTCTGGGCGTTGGGCACGGCGGAGACGTGGGCCCCCATGGTGCAGACCGGGTAGCAGAAGGAGGTCCCGTACTGGATGCGGAGCCGGTCCATGGCGTCGGTGTTGTCGCTGCACCAAATCTGGGGGGTGTAGTACAGCATCCCCGCATCAAAACGCCCGCCGCCGCCGCTGCACCCCTCGATGAGCATATGGGGGAAGTCCCGGCGCATCTGCTCCAGCATGTCGTATACGCCCAAGATGTAGCGGTGGTAAACCTCCCCCTGCCGCTCCGGCGGAAGGGCGGCGGACCAGACGGCAGCCAGGCTCCGGTTCACGTCCCACTTGACATAGGAGACCTCCGCGCTGGACAGGACCGCCTTTAACGCGCCGTAGACGTGATTCCGGACCTCCCGGCGGGAGAAGTCCAGTACCAGCTGCTGACGGCCCCGGACCATCCGGCCGGGAGCCTGGAGAACCCAGTCCGGGTGCTGCCGGTAGAGCTCGCTGTCCTCGTTGACCATCTCCGGCTCCACCCAAAGGCCGAACCGCATGCCCAGGTCCCGAATGCGGGGAACCAGGGCCTCCAGGCCGCCGGGGAGCTTCTCCCCGTTGACGGTCCAGTCCCCCAGCCCCGCCGTATCGCTGTTGCGGCGGCCAAACCAGCCGTCGTCCATCACAAAAAGGTCCAGGCCCAGGGAGGCGGCGCTTTGGGCGATGTTCACCAGGCGCTCCGCATCGAAGTCAAACAGGGTGGCCTCCCAGTTGTTGATGAGGACGGGCCGGGGCTGTCCCGCCCAGGGGTCCCGGATCAGCCGCTCCCGCATCGCGCGGTGCAGCCGGTGGCTCAGGACAGAAAGCCCCTGCTTGGAACAGCAGAGGACCGCCTCCGGGGTGGTAAAGCTCCCGCCGGGGGCCAGGGTCCAGCAGAAGTGCCAGGGATGAATGCCCAGCGTGAGGCGGACATGTTCAAACTGGGACCGCTCCGCCGCCGCCTGGAAATTGCCGCTGTAGAGGAGACCGGCGGCGCAGCAGAGTCCGTGGTCCTCTCCGGCGCCGCGCTCACAGAGGATGACAAACGGATTGTGCTGGTGGCTGGACCCTCCCCGGACGCTGCCCACGCTCCGCACGCCGGGAAGCAGGGGCCCACGGTTTGGGCATCGTTCCAGAACATGCTTGCCGTCAAAGGTGATGAGGTCCAGATCCTCCCGCTGGAAGTCCAGGCACAAGGAGGCGGCTTGACGGACCTTAAGGGTCTGCCCGCCCCGGTTGACGAGCCGCGCGGCCCGGGTGATGACGTCATAGTCCTCCAGCACGCCGTAATAGAGTTCCACGTCCACCCCGGCGGCGGCGTCCTCCAGAACTACCACCAGAGTCTCGCCCTCCTCCCCCCAAAAGGCGGGAAGTCCCTCCAGGGCATATTTTCCCGCTTCCACCCGGAAGGACTTATACCGCAGGTCGGCGCAGCGGCTGCCGTCGGGCAGCTCCAGCTCCAAAGCGGGAAGGCGGAAATCCCCCATGCCGCAGGCGGCATACTCCTGGGGAAGCACGTCCAGGGAATATGTCCGGTCCTCTCCCGCCTCCTCCGGGTTGGGGGAAAAGCCCCGGTCCACATACCGGATGCGGTAGGACAGGTCGCAGTCCGCCACCCGGGGACCGTAGTAGGTGTGGAGCAGGACGCCGCGGGCGTCCGCCTTCATCTGATACGTGGTGTTGTTCGTATGCAGGGTGAAAAGGCCCTTGTCGCAAACTATCATAAGACTTTCCTCGCTATGCTCATACGTTTTTACAAAATGGAACTGCGGCCATTGTAAGCGCATTTTGCCTGAAAGGCAAGGACGGAAAGTTGACAAATTTTCGCCTCCGTGCCCTCCGAAACTTAGTAAAGCGTCCAGCCCCGGCGGGGCGAATCGCCGGGCCGGGGCTGGGTGGAAGAAGGTGGATGTATGAAGGGGGCCGTCATGAGCAGACGCCTCTTGCCAACATTATTTTCCGCCGGTGGAGGCAATGCCCTCGATGAACTGGCGCTGGAAAATCAGGTACAGAATCACCATGGGCAGCATGGCCAGCAAAGAGCCCGCCATCAGCACCGGGAAATTGGTGGTAAACTGACCCCGGAGGGTTGCCAGGCCGGAAGAAAGGGTCATCATCTTCAAATCGGAGTTGACCACCAGGGGCCACATCAGGTCGCTATACGCAAACACGGCGGTGAAGATGGTCAGGGCGGCCACCGACGTGCCCGTCAGGGGAAACATGACCTTGGTAAAGGTCTGCCACTGGTTGCAGCCGTCCAGGTACGCAGCCTCGCCGATCTCATTGGGGATGCCCATGTAGGTCTGACGCAGGAAGAACACGCCGAAGGCGCTGACAATGCCAGGGAACACCAGGGCGAAAATCGTATTCGCCAGGCCCATGTGGGCCACCATCTGATACTGGGGAATGATAAAGATCTGGCTGGGCAGGGACATCTGGACCAGCACAATGCCAAAGAGGAAGTTCTTGCCCTTGAAGTTCAGCTTGGCGAAGGCATAGCCCGCCATGGAACTGAACACGATGGCGCAAACCACCCGGAAAAAGATCATGAGCGCCGTGTTCCAGTACAGATTCAAAAAGGGCAAACTGGCGATGGCGTCCCGGAAATTATCCAGAATCAGTTCCTTGGGGAAAATGGAGGGGGGAATGGCCAGACTCTCAGGGATGGTCTTGGAGCTGGTGAGAATCATCCACGCGAAGGGGAAGATCATGATGATGGAGCCCAAAACCAGAGCGAGGTATGTAAGAAACGTAGTCATCTTGCGGGAGCGTTCCAGGGAAGCGGTGGTTTTCATCAAGACTCCTCCTTTCTTATACGTCGTAGTTGACCCACTTCTTCTGGCCGACAAACTGGATAATTGTCACCATACCGATGAGAAGCACGGTCCAGATTACGATGGCGCTGCCGCTGCCGCGGCTGCCGGCCACGAAGGACTCACGGTAGAACAGGTACATCAGGCTCTGTACGCTGGTGACAGCGGGGTTCGTATCCTCCACCATCATATAGATGAGGTCGTACACCTTCACAGAGGCCATTAGACGCATGATCATGACCACAAACAGGGTGGGGGAAACCATGGGCAGGGTAATGTGAAAAAACTGGGTAACCTTGCTGGCGCCGTCAATGCTGGCGGCCTCGTAATAGGATTTGGAGATGTTCTGAAGACCCGCCAGCAGCAGCACCGCATCATAGCCGATATTGCTCCAAATCGCCACCACGGCGCAGGCAATCATCACCACGTTGGGGTCGGTAATCCAGCCGATATGGGTCCCCATCGCCTGGTTCAGGATGCCGTACTCGCCATTGAAAATCCAGCGCCACACCATGGTGACGGCGGCGGGGGCACAGACCATGGGCAGGAAGAAGATGGTCCGGAAGACGCCCTTGCCCTTAATCTTGGCGTTGAGCAGCATGGCCACCAGCAGGGACAAAAACAGGCCCAGGGGCACGGTGAGAATGCAGAAGTAAATGGTGTTCCAGGTGGCCCGCCAGAATTCCGGGCGCTGGAAGATATCTATGTAGTTTTGAAGGCCGACAAACTTGTAGTGTCCGAAGCCCAGGTGTTCGCAGAAGCTGGTGTACAGCGTCTGGACGAAGGGCCACAGGTTCAGCACCACCAGGCCAAAAATGGTGGGGGCCACCATGATATAGGCCCAGTTCTGCTCCCGCCTGGCGGCGGCGGATAGTTTCAATCCCTTGTTCACGAAAACCCCTCCCCTCACTGGTCCGCCAGCTTCTTGGCGGTTTCGGTGTTGATGATGCTTTGGATGTTGTCCATTCCGGCCTCGAAGCTCTGCTGGCCGTTGTAAACCTTGTTCAGCTCATCCAGCACGGGGGCTTTCCACTTGGGGCGGGCGGAGTTGTTGACGCTCTGCACGCCGTATTCGAATTGACTGTTGAGGACCTCCAGGTCCAGGTCATAGCCCGCGTTGGCAAATGCATCGAAATAGGGCTGCTCAGTGCCGTCGTAGGCGGAGATGGCCGCACCGTAGCTGCTGGCAATCAGCTGGGCCTCCTCGGTGCCAAAGAACTTGATGACATCCAGGGCAACGTCCCGGGTCTTGCCGCGGGCGGCGGTGGAATAACAAAGGCCGTTGGAAATCGTGGCCCGGCCGTCCCCCTGGACGGGGTCGGGGCACATGGGAAGGCGGGCGATGTCCCACTTGCCCCGCATGTCGGGAAAGCTGGTCATGTCGTTCCAAAGGTTCCAGTTGCCCTCCAGGAACATGGCGCCCATCTCGGAGAAGAAGGCGGTCTGAGGCGTGGT
>JAAWTB010000110.1 GCA_022801815.1 Oscillibacter sp.
AAGTCCGGCGTGGAGGGCCTGAGCTGCGTCAGCTCCGACTTCCGGGATCTGGAGAGCGCCGCCGCCAAGGGAGACGCCAAGGCCGCCCTGGCCCAGGAGAAGTTCGCCTATGAGGTGAAAAAGTACGTGGGCGCTTACGCCGCCGCCATGGGCGGAGTGGACGCGGTGATTTTCACCGCCGGCGTGGGCGAAAACGACAAGATCATCCGCTCCTTGGTCTGCCAGGGTCTGGGATACATGGGCGTGGAACTGGACGCCGCCGCCAACGACGTCCGGGGCAAGGAGACCGTCATCTCCACCCCCGGCTCCAAGGTGAAGGTGCTGCTGATTCCCACCAACGAGGAGCTTATGATCGCCATGGATACGGCGGAAATCGTGAAGAAGTAAGTATAAAAAGCCGGGGTGAAACTCACTCCGGCTTTTTTATCTGGGGGCAGGGCCTGACGGGGGCGGGGTTTTCCGGGTGGTCCCCCATGATCGTTTCCATAGGACAGTCCCCCTTTCCGGGGCCTGTCCTATCACAGATGGCCCCGGAAGGCAAGAACCGCCCTTACAGCACGTTCTTCACGCTAAACTCCTCCATCTCCGCCAACAGCCGGAGCTGATCCCGGAGGTCCGCCAGCTCCGCCCGGAGTTCGCTGTCCTCCCGGCTCTGCGCAAAGGCCAGGCTGCGGTGGTACATGGCCTCCGCGCCGTCCACGGCGTCGTGGTTCGTGACGATGTGGAGATAGGTCTGCCGGGCCGACCAGTCGGCGTACCCCTCCCGGATGGCAGCGGCGGCGCCCTCCCAGTCCCCGGACTGGGCCAGGCGGTCCGCTTCTTTCAGCTGGGCCTGCCAGCGGGTGGTGCAGTCCGTCATGGCGGCGCTGTTCCAGAGGCAGAAGGCCAGGATGGCCGCCAGCAGGGCGGTGGGAATCAGCAGCCCCTTTTTCATGTCCGCCCCTCCTTTTTCACGCAGGCCACGGTTCCCCGCTCGTCCACGGTCAGCAAGAACGCCTCCCGGTGAGAGGTCAGTCCCTCTTTCCGCAGCGTCTCCCGCAGCCAGGCCCCGTCCAGTCCCCGGGCCTCCAGGTTCCGCCGGAGGAGGCGGCCGTCGTTTACCAGAACCACCGGGAGGGTCATGTCCTCCTCTGTCTTCATCCCCAGCGCCTCCGCCGAGGGGGGCTGGTGTTTTGCCCAGGGAAGGACGGAGAGGTGGCCGGAATTCTCCAGCACGGCGTATTTGACCTCCTCCACTCCGGTGATTCCCTGGCCCCGCAGTTCCTCCAGCAGCTCGTCCAGCGTGTAGCGGTTCTTCCGCATGGCCTCCTGCTGGAGAATCCCCTCCCGGATGAGGACGGAGGGGGTGCCGCAGGCCAGGGCGCGAAAGCGGAGGCTGGTCAGGGATAATTGGCTTAAAAGCATCGACAGGGCCAGCAGGGTTAAAATGGGGATAACCCCTGCCAGCAGCGGGATGCCGAAATCCTGCATGGGTACGGTGGCCAGGTCCGAGATCATCATGGTCAGCACCAGCTCGCCGGGTTCCAGCTCGCCGATTTGCCGCTTGCCCATGAGGCGGAGGCCGGTCATGATGAGAAAATAGAGGATGACGGTGCGGACAAAGGCGGTCATCATAGGCGCTTCCTCCTGAGAGAACGGTTTCTTTACAGTATCTGCCCGTCCCGGGCCGTATATTCTCCGGCGGTCTCTGAAAAAATGTTCAAAAACCGGAAACCTTTTGGGGAGCTGAGACGTTGTATGGTATAGAAGGATGAAAGGAGGCGGCGGCCATGCGCACGGATTGCCCGCTCCGTCCGGAGCGGGACGGAGAACGCTTCACCCGGCTTTATAAGCGAAACCAGACGGCCCTTACCCGGCTGGCCGCCCGGATCCTGGGTCCCGGCCCCAGGGCCGAGGACGCGGTGCACGACGCGTTTATGAAGCTTATGCAAAACTACGGGCAGCTCTGCTCCCGTTCTGACGGGCAGTTGGAGCGGTGGCTGATGGTCGTGGTGAAAAACGCCGCCCTGGATATGCTTCGGAAAGAGGGCCGGGAGACAGGGCTGGAGAACTGGGAGCCCGCCGCGGCGCCGGACCAGGGGGAATTCGAGACCCTGGTGGCCCTGATCCGCTCCATGCCGGAGGACTACCGCCGGGTGCTGGAGCTGAAATTTTTGGCGGAGTGGAGCCTGGCGGATATCGCCGGGGAGCTGGGATTGACGGAGGGCGCGGTGAAAAGCCGGGTCTTTCGGGGACGGAAGCTGCTGATGGATGCGCTGAGAAGGGAGGGATATCCGGATGGACGGTCCTGTGTTTGACGCCATGTTGAAAACCGCGCTGGAGGAGGCCCTCCGGCGGGACATCGAGGAAACCGCCGCGCCTCCTCCGCCTTCCCGGCGGCAGAGACGGCGGATGCGCGGCCTGCTGGCGGACTTCCGGAGGGGCCCCTTCTCCGATCGGAAGCGCCGACCCCGGAATCCCGCCCGCTATCTGGCGGCGGCGGTCATTGCCGCCCTGCTGACCGGCGTGGCGGCGGCGGGCCTGGCCCTGGGCGGAGGGGAGCGATTCCGGCAGATGTTTGAGGAGGAAACCTGGGCCGCCGGATACTATAAAAACGCGGCGGATACGGAGCAGCTGCTGGGCATGGGCGCGGAAATGGACACCGTCACGGTGGAGTCCGGCGGCCTGCGCTTCGAGATGCTGGACGCCATTTTCGACGGGCAGATGGCTATGGTGGAGCTTCGCATGACTCTATTGGATCCGGCCCTTTTGGAGGACCCGCAGAAAGACGGCTTCCACTTCGGGGACACAGAGGTTCTCTTGGAAAGCGGCCGGGATGTGGGGGCCTGGGGATATTCCTATGCCTCCTGGGAGACGGAGGAAGAGCTGGAAGAAGGACAGTATTCCCTGGTTTTTTCCATCAGTGACGAGGCTTTGAGCGCCGGAGGCCGGTGCGGCCTCCGCCTACAAAATCTGGTCTCCGGCTTTGGGGGGGAGCAAAAGCTCCTGCTGCCCGGGGAGTGGACGCTGTCCATCACCCTCCAGCCTACGGAAATTCTGCATCTGGAGCCCAACGCGGTCTGCCGGGTGAACGGAGTGGACTGGATTTTGGACAGCGTAAGCCTCTCCCCCTTGGCCCTGGGCCTGACCCTCCACCGGGAGGACGAGGAGGGCCGTTACTCCCGATGGAGTCCCTGCCGGGACCTGGGCATTCGCCTGAAGAGCGGAGAGGTTCTGGAGATAAAGGGTTCCACCAGCATAGGGGCGTCGGACACCCATATCGACGCGCGGATCGAGTTCCTCATCCCCCTGGATTTGGAACAGGTGGAGAGCCTCCAGGTCTGCGGGGTGGAAATTCCTCTTCAAGAGTGATGAGCAGGCCCCGCCTTTGGGCGGGGCCTGTAAAAATCTCCGAACTTCCCGGCAGCGAAGCCGGGAACGGTTGTTCGGTTTTCCGCTTGTGTTTTCCCGGCGGGCGTGTTAAAATAGGCACATTCTGACGAAACGCGCCCCAGGGCGCGGGGAGGTCCATATGCTGCCCAATACACGTTTGAAAAATCTCTATGCCGGTCCTCTGCCGCCCATGGCGCTGACAGACTACGAGTCCATGAGTAAGTTCTTAAACCAGGGGGCCCAGCGGTGCAAGGTCTCCGGGCGGAACTTTGATTTGTTTTTGGATTGGATTATCCACGCCCTGACCATGAGCCTTACCTCTGACAGCGCGTCCCGGATTTTCCTGCCCAAGACCAAGACGGGCCCCTTCGTTTTGGACGACTTAATTCCCATTTCCGGCCTCCCTCCGGCGGGGGAGAAGCGGGTGAAGCTCAACGAGTGCGGCCTCATTGCCCCGGTGTGGAACAACAGCAACCTGGAGACCGCGCTGGAATCCCTGTACGACAGCGGCTTCGCCAGCCTGGATGTGGACCAGCCCTTCGGCGGGGCCTACTTCCCGGAGTTCCGCCTGGCGGTCATCGACTCCCCGGCGGATGTGGACGTCCCCAATGTTCTGCGGGTCTGGAGCCGGGGCAGCGTCGTGCTGCCCGTCTACACCTTGAAGGATCTGGAGCCGCTGCTTAACACCGACGGGGAAACGTGGTATATTCAGCACGAGGGACTGGAGCGGGAGGAGGCCGTCCAGGAGCCCCGGATGGCGGCGCTCTATAACTGCGGCCTCCGCCGTTACTGCGGAAGAAGCTAAAGCCGCCGGGTCAGGAGCCGGTTAATCTCGGCGTTGTTTTCCTCCAGCTCCTGCTTCAGCGCCTGTTGGACCGCCTGATCCTGGAGCTGGACTGCCAGCAGCAGCCGCATGTTCAGGGCCTGCTGCTCTTCCAGCAGGCGGTTCAGCGTAACGCTCCGGCCTTTGAATGGTTCGTGTTTCATTGCACCCTCCTCTTGCAGCGTGGGTTTTATGCTGGATGAGGGTATCATAGAAAACTGAAATCTTCCTGAAAAAGACTGCGGCCCCCGGAATCTCCGGGGGCCGCGGGTTTTTCATGTTATGCCGCGCTTAAAGGTCCACAGCCTTGATGGCCTGTTCCTTGATGCCGTGTTTCTCGGCATAGCCGGTGAGGATCAGGGTCAGCGCGCCGTCGCCGGTGACGTTGCAGGCGGTGCCGAAGCTGTCCTGGAGAGCGAAGATAGCCAGCATCAGGGCGGTACCGTCGCTGTCGAAGCCCAGGACGCCGGTAATCAGGCCCAAGGAGGCCATGACCGTGCCGCCGGGGACGCCGGGGGCGCCAATGGCGAAGATGCCCAGCAGGAGGATGAAGAGGACCATGCTGCCGACGCTGGGGAGCTCGCCGTACAGCACCTTGGAGACGATCATGATGAAGAAGGTCTCGGTGAGGGCGGAGCCGCAGAGGTGGATGTTGGCAAACAGGGGGATGCCGAATTCCACCATGTCGGAGCGGAGGCTCTTGCTCTTCCGGGCGCAGTCCAGGGCCACGGCCAGGGTGGCGGCAGAGGACATGGTGCCCACGGCAGTGAGGTAGGCGGGGCCGTAGTACTTCACAACCTCAATGGCGCTGCGGCCGGAGTACATGCCGGCGAAGCCGTACAGAACGGCCATCCAGATGTAGTGGCCCGCCATGACGATGACGATGGCCAGCAGGAAGGCGGGGAACTGCTTGGTAATGGTGCCATCATAGCTGAGGCCGCAGAAAGTCAGGGCGATGAAGAAAGGCAGGATGGGGATGACGACCTTCTTCACCACGCTGAGAACGATGTTCTGGAACTCCTGGAGCACGGCGGTGATGGTCTTGGCCTTAGTCCACACGGCGGCAAGGCCCACCAGGACGGAGAAGACCAAGGCGCTCATCACGGGCATAATTTGGGGAATGTCCAGCTGGAAAGCAACGCCGGGCAGCTCCTTCAAGCCTTCCATGCTGGAGGCGATAGGCAGGAAGGGCACCAGAATATAGCCCGACACCATGGACATCAGGGTGGCCAGGACGGTGCTGACATAGGCCACGATGATGGCCACCAACAGCATCCGGGTGGCGTTGGAGCCCATCTTGGTGATGGAGGGGGCGATAAAGCCGATGACGATCAGGGGCACGCAGAACATAATGAGCTGGTTCAGGACGTACTTAAGGGTGACCACAATGGTCATGACGTTCTCGGGCAGGAAGAGGCCGCAGACGATGCCGACGGCAATACCGATCAGCAGCTTCAGGGGAAGGCTCATGCCCTTTTTCTCGGTGGCCATAAAGATTCCTCTCTTTCTGTGTTGACACACACATAAATTTCGCTCCGCGGTCAGGGTCTTACTCCAGCATACGCGCGGCGGAGCCTGCGCATGCGCATGCCGGGGGAGCACGGTTTCTTACGCCTTAGGAGGCTGACCGGTCATGATGCGGATAATCTCTTTGTCTGTTTCCCGCATGCCCAGGCGGCCCAGACGGCCGATGTTGGTGATGGTGTTTTCCACGCCCTTGGAGACGATGCCCTCGCCGCCAAAGAACTGCTGCTGGCTGCGGTACATGTTGTAGCCAAGCAGACCCGCATCCACGGCGGCGGCGATCTTGGCGGCGCAGGAGGGCTTGGCCCCGTCGCAGATCATGCCGGAAATGGTGGCCAGAGCGTTCACCAGGGTGTGAGCGATCTCCTCAAAGCCCCCGCCGTTGAGCCAGGCGATGGCGGCACCGGAGGCGCACCCGGCGCTGACTGCGCCGCAGTAGGCGCTGAGCCGCCCGATGCCGGTTTTCATGTGGATGGTCAAAAGGTCGCTGAGGGTGACGGCTCGGAGGGTTTTCTCTTCGTCCGCCCCCAAATGCCTGGCGTACTCAACAACGGGAACCGAGGCGGTGATGCCCTGGTTTCCGCTGCCGGAGACGATGATGACCGGCATCTCGCAGCCGCTCATCCGGGCGTCGGACCCGGCGGCGGCC
>JAAWTB010000111.1 GCA_022801815.1 Oscillibacter sp.
GCGGAGCTGATGCGCGCGGCGCTGAAAAGCGCGGGACTGCCGGAGGACTGCGTGTCCCTGGTCCAGGACACCAGCCATGAGACGGCCAGCGAGCTGATGCACTTAGACGGGTACGTGGACGTGCTGATTCCCCGGGGCGGCGCGGGGCTCATCCGGGCGGTTGCCAAAGAGGCCAGCGTCCCGGTCATCCGCACGGGAGAAGGGGTGTGCCATATCTATGTGGACAGCGAGGCGGACCTGGACATGGGGGCGGAGATTCTTTATAACGCCAAGTGCTCCCGGCCCTCGGTCTGCAACGCGGTGGAATGCCTGCTGGTCCAGGAGGGCATCGCGGAGGCGTTTTTGAAAAAAGCCGTGCCCCTGCTGGACCGGAACCGGGTGGAGCTCCGGTGCGACGAAAGCGCCCTGGCAATTCTGGGGGACCGGGCCGTCCCCGCCGCCGGGAGTGACTGGGACGCGGAGTATGACGACTACATCCTGGCCGTGCGGACGGTGAAGGACATGGAGGAGGCCGTGGAGTTTATCAACGCCCACGGCACGGGGCACTCGGAGGCGATTATTACCACCAACTACTTCAAGGCCCAGCGCTTCCTGGACACGGTGGACGCGGCGGCGGTGTACGTCAACGCCTCCACCCGCTTCACCGACGGCGGGGAGTTCGGCCTGGGGGCGGAAATCGGCATCTCCACTCAGAAGATGCACGCCCGGGGGCCCATGGGGCTGGAGGAATTGACCAGCTGCAAGTACGTGATTTACGGCGAGGGGCAGGTGCGGTAAAGGAGAGGAAGGCTATGAGATTCGGATTCATCGGCACGGGAAACATGGGGAGCGCCCTGGCCCGGGCGGCCCGGCGGAAGCTGGCGGGGGAGGATCTCCTCCTGGCCAACCGAACGGAGGCCAAGGCGGCGGCCCTGGCAAAGGAGCTGGGGGCCCCGTTGTCCAACAACCGGACCATTGCGGGGAACGCGGATTACATCTTCCTGGGGGTCAAGCCCCAGGTGATGGGGGAGTTGCTGGCGGAAATCGGCCCGGAGCTGGGGGCCCGGAAGGACCGCTTTGTCCTGGTTACCATGGCGGCGGGGCTGAGCATCCGGGACATTCAGGACATGGCGGGAGGGGATTACCCCGTCCTCCGCGTCATGCCCAACACCCCCTGCTCCATCGGGGAGGGGATGATTCTCTACACGCCCGGCCCCGGCGTGACGGCGGCGGAGACGGACTCCTTTCTGGAGGCCATGGCCGGGGTGGGACGGTTCGCCCTCGTTCCGGAGGGGCTGATGGACGCGGGGTCCGCCGTGGCGGGCTGCGGCCCGGCCTTCGTGGATCTCTTTGTAGAGGCCCTGGCGGACGGCGGCGTGGCCTGCGGCCTGCCCCGGGCCCAGGCCCAGGCGTTCGCGGCCCAGATGGTCCTGGGCTCTGCCCGGCTGATTCTGGAGAGCGGGAAGCACCCGGGAGCGTTGAAGGACGCGGTCTGCTCCCCCGGCGGCACCACCATCCAGGGGGTGCGGAAGCTGGAGGAAGCGGGCTTCCGGGGGGCGGTGATGGAGGCGGTCATCGCCGCCTTTGAGAAAAACGGAAATTTGAAATGAGCAAAGCCCCCTCCTGTCTGGGAGGGGGCCGTTTCGTTGGAGCGGGAAAGGGAAACGCGCCCCCTGAGAGGCCGGGGCGGCGGGACGAACTATTTTTCCCGGGCGCGAAACCTGGGGGCGCTGGAGTTCGTCTATATAAGCGAAACCAGGAGAGGAGGCGGAGGCATTGGAGGACGGACAGATTATTGAGCTGTACTGGAACCGGGACCAGCGGGCCATCCGGGAAACCGACGGGAAGTATGGGAAGCTGCTGCACAGCATCGCCTGGAACCTGCTGCGCAGCCGGGAGGACTCGGAGGAGTGCGTCAACGACACCTATCTCCGGGCCTGGGAAGCGATTCCCCCCGCCAGGCCGGGGGCCTTTCGGACCTGGCTGGGACAGATTACCCGAAACTTGTCCCTGGACCGCTGGAAGAGCCGCCGGGCGGAGAAGCGGGGCGGCAGGACGGAGGTGCTGCTGGGAGAATTGGAGGACTGCCTCCCCGCCCCGGCGGGAACGGGGCGGCCCGTGGAAGAAAGAGAGCTGGCGGAGCTGCTGAGTGCGTTTTTGCGGGGCCTCTCCCGGGAGGGGCGGGCCATGTTTCTCCGGCGGTACTGGTACGGCGAGAGCGTGGCGGAGGTGGCGGAGGCCCTGGGCTGCGGGGAGGGGAAGGTGAAATCCTCCCTCTTCCGGAGCCGGAAGGCCCTGCGGGCGTATCTGGAAAAGGAGGGGATCACGGTATGAGGGCGGAGCGGCTGTTTCAGGCGCTGGGTCTGGTGGACCCGGCGCTGGTGGAGGAGGCTTTGGCGGTCCGGCGGCGGGCGGTTTCCTGGAGGCGCTGGGGGACACTGGCGGCATGCCTGGTTCTGGCGGTGGGTCTGGGGTTCGGCTGGCGGGCAACAGGGGGCTTTGACGGCTATGGCACGGGCATGTCCGGCGGCGGAAATGCCGGCGCGTCCGGGGACGCCCCGGCGGACAGCGGTTCCGCAGGCTCCGGCGAGTCCGGCGGCGTAGAGGATGGAATCACCTTCCTGTCCTATGCTGGGCCGGTGCTGCCCCTGACCACAGAGGAGACGGCGGCGGGGCTGACGGCGGAGCGGACCGTCACCTGGGACTTCGCCCCGGGGGCCTATCCCGACGGAGAGCCCCGGCAGTGGGGGGCGGAGGTGACGGACGCCTATGTCCTCCGCAATTTCACGGAGGAGGAGATTACGGTGACGGCCCTGTATCCCTTTGCCGGGAAGTTCTCGGAGCTGGCCCTGCCCGTCGTGACGGTGGACGGGGCGGCCGCGGAACCGTCTTTGCACGCGGGGCCCTATTCCGGGGGCTTCCAGTCCACCATTGGGGCGGAGACGCCGGACACCATGAACCTTGCGGATTTGGACAGCTGGACGGAGTTCAAGGCACTGCTGGAGAGCGGGGCCTACCAGGAGCAGGCCCTGGGGGCGTATCCGGTTTTGGATATCCCGGTGACGGTGTACGAGCTTTCGGACTTTGAAGCCCCCCGCGAGACCTATCCGGCGGCCACCCAGGCGGTGTCCTTTTCCGTCGACCCGGAGAGGACGGCGGTGCTCACCTACGGAATCAACGGCCTTGAACAGGACGGAACATTCCGGCGGTACAGCTGCTTCGTGCCCGACGGGAAGCGGAACGAGCCGGATCAAAAGCTGCTGATCGTCCTGGGGGAGGACATCGGGGACTATGTTCTCCAGGGCTATCAGGACGGCGGCTGTGAGCGGGGGGAGGAGATTGGCGGCGTGTCCTGCACGGTCACCCGGCGGGAGACCACCCTGGACGCGGCGCTGGACCAGGTCTGCGCGGACAGCCTCCGGCGGTACGGGGAGGGCTGGGTGACAGAGGAAGGGCCCGTCAACTTCGGGATGTACCGGGGGGCGGCGGCGGAGCTGCTGACCCGGTATGGCCCCCTCTCCGGCGCATCCATGGACCGCTACGCCGACGGGCGGCTGGACGATATGCTGATGGAGACCCTGGGGCAGGGCCGGGTGCTGTACCTCCGTTTCCCGGTGACCGTCCCCGCTGGAGGGAGCGCGGAGGTGAAGTGTGCCTTCTGGAAAGCGCCCAGCTATGACTTCGGCTGCTCCGGCTCGGAAAACGAGGGGCTTCAGGGCTATGACCTGGTGGCACGGCTGGGGTCCTCGCTGAACTTTACCCGGCAGAGCGCCGCCCTGGTGAATGCGGAGAACGTTCAGATTACGGGGCATAATTTCGGCTTTGAGCCGGACGGCGGCGTCACCTCTGTGGAACTGGATTTGGAACAGGAGCGCTACTATTTGGAGATCCGGCCCGTGGAGGAATGACCTCTGGACGGGAAAAGCCCCTCCGGCGAACCGCGCCGGAGGGACTTTTTTATCAGGCGTTCAAGAGGGTGAAGGTATAGGTGAGCTCCTTCCGCTCGCCCGGGGCCAGGGTGAGGGCGTGGGGCTTATCCTGGAAGCGGCCCGTTTCCCCGGTATAGGCGGCGCAGCCGTGCCAGGGCTCCATGCAGAGGAAGGGTGCGCCGGGCTTCGTCCAGAAGGCGATCATAGGGAAGTCCCGGAAGTCCAGGGACACGCCCCGCCCCGATGTCTTGTGCCGCAGAGAAACGCGCTGGGAACGGAGACCCTGGAAGATCAGGGTGTCCAGGCGGCGGAAGACCGCGTAGTCCAGGTCAGCCTTGCCGCTGTGGAGCATGGGCTCCGTCTCTCCGTCCAGGAGAAGCCCGTGAGCGTTCAAAAGGAGGGTGTCCCCGTCCTCGGGCTGGTCAAAGGTCAGCTCATAATCCTCAAATGTTTCGTTTGCAAAGAGGGGGCAGCGGATGGCGGTGTGGGCGCCGATGCAAAAGGGCAGGGGCTCCGGACCGGGGTTCTCCACGGTGAAGGTGGTGGAAAAGCCGTTTTCAAGGAGCTGGTGCCGGACCTGGAGGACAAAGGGGAAGGGGAACTGGGCCAGGGTCTCGGGACTCTCCCGAAGCTCCAGGACGGTGAAGTCCGGGCCCTGGTCCGTGAGAGTGAATTCGCTTTGCCGGGCGAAGCCGTGGCGGCCCATCTTACAGATCTGGACGCCGGCGTTCACCTTGCCGTCCTTCAGGCTGCCGACGATGGGGAAGAGGATGGGGTTTTGGCCGGACCAGAAGGCGGGGCCGCCCTGCCAGATGTATTCGGTTCCGGTCTGGTCCCTGAGGGAGGTCAGTTCGCCGCCCCGTGTTCGGGCCGCGGCAGTCAGGGAGGCGTTGGAGAGGGTGAAGTCCATGGGAGTACCTCCTGGTATTCGTATTTGAACATTCGGATTCTTCGTGTCAAAATAGTAGCACAAACGGCGGGGAAGCGCAAGCGCCTTCCCCGCCTTTCCCGAATAGTCCCTCCCCCTTAATATTGATACCGTTTCCGGTATTTTATGAACATCCATGCGGACAGGGCCAAGGCCATAAGCTCTGCTGCCGGCGTGGCCAGCCAGATGCCGGTTACCCCTAAAATCGCGGGCAGAATCAGCATGGCAATCAGCATGAATACAAAGGAGCGGGAAAAGGCGAGGATTGCGGAGACGATACCGTTGGACAGCGCGGTAAACATCCCGCTGGCAAAGATGTTAAAGCCGATAAAGAGCAGCGCCAGCGTGCAGATTCGGTTTCCGGTGACGGCCAGCGCATAAACCGGATGATCCGGCCGGGCAAAAATGGACACCAGGGGCTTTGCCGCGGCAAAGGATGCCGCTGCGGTCACAAGGGAAAGGCCGGCAATCACGCTCAGACTGGTGGAAACCAGCTTTTTCAGCTTTTCGTAATTCTTCTCGCCGTAGCAATAACTGAGCATGGGGGCGACGCCATAGGAATACCCCGTATAAAGGGAGCTTGCAAACATCAGGACATACATAATGATAGTCACGGCGGCGACCCCGTCTTCCCCGACATAATGGAGCATCGTCCAGTTGAACATCATCGTAATGATGCCTGTGACCAGCGCAGTTGCCATTTCAGAGCATCCGTTTGTCGCCGCGCTTGCGAGAACCTTGAAGCGGAAAGTAGGCTTTGCAAAGTGCAGAAGGCTCTTTTTGCGGCTGAATACAAACAGACCGACAACAGCGGTCACAGAGTAACCCAGGCCCGTGGCAATGGCCGCGCCGCCGATCCCCATATCCAGAAGGCCGATAAATACATAGTCAAGCACCATGTTCAACACGCCGCCCGACACGGAGCAAATCAGGGATAGGGCTGCTTTCTCAGAGGCGATCATATAGAGGGTGAAATTGTTCATCAGCAGAATCGGGATCGTAAAGACAAGATAGCGGCTGAGGTAGGAAGTACAGTAGTTGGCGACATCCGGGGACAATCCCATGCGCCCGAAGATGGTTTCCATTAGGGAATAACCCAGCATAGTCATGACCAAACCAACAACCACGTTCACCAAAATCAGGAATGTAAAATCTTCCCTGGCCTCGGCCGGCTTTTGTTCCCCCATCTTTTTCATGATGACTGCGCTTCCGCCGGTGGCCAGCATGGTGGAAACGGCGGTCACCACTTGAATCACTGGCGCTGTCAGGTTGATGGCCGACAGTGCGCCGGTGCCAATCAGGTTGGATACAAACAGACCGTCCACCATGGTGTAAAAGGACATAAAGACAGACATTGCGATGGTAGGGACTGCGAATTTGAGGATATTCCCCAATGTGACCGGCTTATCATAGACATTTTGGCTTTCCATCGTAATTCTCCGTTATTCCCCAAATGTTGCAGCAATTTCTCTGAAAAATGCTACCGATTTCTTTTCCTTGTCATCTTCTTCAAAA
>JAAWTB010000112.1 GCA_022801815.1 Oscillibacter sp.
GTACTTCTTCACAAGGCCCCTAATCATGTTGTTATAGTCCATGCCCACTTTCGGCGTCCCGTCCCTTTTGAGAAACAGGAAGTTTGTGTAGCCGTCCACTGTTATGGTGGTTTTCTTGCCCCGGTTCTTCAGCACCCGCTTCAACGCCCGGTAGACCGGCTCACTCATAGGGATTTCCCGGAACATATGCTCTGAGTGCGGGGAGGCCAGCATCCAGAGCAGCGGCATCGGCCCCGGCTGTATCGCCACCCAGCAGAACGCCGTCTTACGGGAGCGGCAGGCCGACGGCAGCTGTCGATCCATAATGCTTACGGTATTTTAGCGCGTATCAAGACCTATTCTTAAAAGACGGTTATGTTTTATATTAAGACAATATCTTATAGAAAAAATAGTAAAAGCGCGGCAATCTATTCTGGTTGCCGCGCTTTTACTATGCTTTAAACGGTTATTCAATGGTTGGCCTTGTGCGGGGCGGCCCTTCCCCTCCGGCGTTTTTGTCTGCCGCGTCAATCTTTCGAAACCAGCCGTCAGTCCTCGTATCTTAGCTGGTAGCCCAGTTCCTGGACCTTTTGGCGGATCTGCTCCTGCCGTACGCCGCTAGAATCGTAGTCCACCGCCACACAGCCCCGGCCGCTGAGGCTGACGGAGGTAACGCCGGGCAGCATGTCCAGCCCCTGCTTCAAAAGCTTCTCGTCGTGCTTGTCCCCGGCGTTTTCCAGGGAGAAATAGGCGCTTAAATGAGCCATGGGAAATCGCTCCTTCCAAATGCTTTGGAATAGCTTTCCCCGCCCGGGTTTTTTCATTCCGGCCAAGCGAACTTTCAGGCCTTTTCCTCCGGCTTCTTCTCCAGGCGGGCGGACAGCTCGTTCAGCTCCGCCCCCGTCTGGTCCAGAGCCCGAGGCAGCTGGCTGAGGGTCACCTCAATTTTTCGCAGCTCGCCGTTCACGTGCCCGGCGGTGGCTTCAAAGGCGCTTACCAGCCGCTGGTACCGGCTCCGGAATTCCTCCAGAGTCCGCCGGGTCTGGGCGGCGGACTCCTCTTCCAAATCGTCGGCCCGCTTCCGGGCCTCGCACTCGATGGCTCCCAGCCGCTCCCGAAACCGGGCGTAAGCCTCCGCGTCGGGCTTAAGTGCGTCCCGTTCCGCGGCTAGCCGGGCCGCCTCCTGCTCCAAAGCCCGCAGGGGCTCTAGGTCTGCCCGGGCGGCGGACTCCGTTTCCAGTCTTTTCCGGAGACTATCCCGTTCTGCGGTCAGCTCTTCCACCTGGGCCCGGAGCCGGTCCAGCTCCTCCGCCCGGCCCGCCGCCTCCTGGCGGAGGGTTTCGTTTTCCGCCTCCAATTCCCGCTGGGCGGCGGCGGCCTTTTCCGAAGACTGCTCCAGATACCGCACCACATCCTGCTTATCAAACCCGCCGAAGGCCACGCTCTTAAAGGAATAATTCTCCATAAGGCCACCGTTTCCTCTCAAAATTTCTCTCTGATTTTACCACAGACGACCACAACTTACAAGGCCCAATCTTATCCGCCCCCGGAAACGAAGGACCCGGCCTTCCTCCCGGAAGGCCGGTCCTCGGTTCTCAAACGCCTAAATCTCGCACCAGCGAATCTCGCTTGGGGCCAGCTCCAGCGAAAAGCTGGACCCGTCTCCCCGGAAGACCGAGGTGCTCTGAGGCTCATAGGTGTTGTTCACCACGCAGAAGCGCCCGCTCTCCACATAGGCGTGGACCTCCGTGCGGCAGTTGGAGGAAAACCACTGTTCCAGGCAATCCTCTCCATGGGCGGCCCACAGGATGGCCCGGTGAAGCAGCCGGCTGTTCTCAAAGGAGTAGGGCAGGCCGGAGACATACACCCCCCGGCCGGAGCCGAAGGCGTTCACCGCCAGCTGGACCTCCCGGTCCCGCTGGACCAGCACCTCCGCCCCCTCCAGGGCGTAAACGCTCTTTTGTCCCTCTCCAAAGTCCACGGGCTCCTCCGCATCCGCCAGGATGAAGTGCTCCGGGTGCTCCTCCCAGTTGTACTTATCGCAGCCCAGTGTAAAGCCCGTCTCCTTTTCAACCCCCAGCACCGGGGCCATCTGGAAATAGCGTCCCTGGTACTGGTGGCCGGAGGGTTCGCCCACGCCGAGGAAGCCGCCGCCGTTCCAGACGAAGCGCTTCACCGCGGCGGATACCTCCGGCTCCTCCCAGACGGCCCCGCCGGTGTGAGCCGTGTCTCCGCCGCCGACATTCAGCACCACGTCCACGCCGTCCAGGGCATGGGAATCCGCCTTCAAGTCGTCGAAGCTCAAAAACCGCACGTCAAAGGGCGCGCCCGCCAGGGCCTCGATGACCCCGGCGTAGGAGTAGTTCTGCTTTTGATACAGGGCGTGGTGGACCATGTGGCAGCCCCAGGACCGGGCCCGGCCCCAGCAGTTCAGCACCGCTACCGTTTTGACGCAGTAGGGCTTGGCCCCGCTGATGCGGCCATACAGCTCCCGAAACTCTTCGCACACGGATTCCACATAGTCGATGAACTCCGGGAATTCGCAGGCCAGCTTCAAATATCCCCCATAACCGATGCGGTCGATGGGCTTGCGCAAAATGGCCCGCCGGGCGGTAACCCAGTTCTCCCGGGCCTCTCCCACCGGGTCCCCTCCCTCGTGGAAGGTATCCGGGAAGAAGTAAGGCAGGAAGCGCCCCTCCGTGTACTTCACGCCGGGGATGTCGGCGATGAGGCGCAGGGTGGACCCGTTGCCCACGCTGCCCACCACGGCGTCCAGGCCAATGGTTTTGAACTCCTCCAGATAAGGCTCCGTGCCGATCCAGTGGTCCCCCAGGAACATCATGGCCTCCTTGCCCAGCTCATGGGTGAGATCCACCATTTCCTTTGCAAGAGCGGCCACCTCCCGGCGCTGGAAGGCCATGAAATCTTTGAATTCCTTGGTCGGAATCCGATACTGGTTGTTATAATACCCTTGGTCAATTACAAACTCCGGCCGGAATTTGTAGCCCGCCTCCCGCTCAAACCGCTCCAGGATATAGGGGGACACCGACGCGGAATAGCCGTACCAGTCCACGTACTTCTCCCGCTTCAGCTCATCAAAGATCAAGGTGAACTGATGGAAAAACGTAGTATAGCGGATGACGTCCACATAGGGGTGGTCCTGGATGAATTTGCGCAGCCGCTCCATGGTGAACGCCCGGGTTTTGGGCTGGCGGACGTCGAAGGTGATTTGGTGTTCAAAATCCTTCCAGCCGTTGGTGACGGCGTTGTACATGTGCACCGGGTCCCAGATGAGGTAGGCCAGGAAGCTGACGGTGTAGTCGTGGAAGTCCTCCGGCTCGGGAATGACCACCTCGCCGCGTCCCGCGTCGTAGCTCCAGCGTTCCAGGGCCAGGGGCTGCCCGGTGGTGCGGTCCACCACCTCCCACCATCGCTTGATATCATCCCGGTCATTGACCTGCAAAAGCTCTTTGCTGACGCCCTTTAAAAGCGGGATGGACAGCGCCCCCCCCGCCGCCGTGTAAAAGGCGGTCATAATATAGCACTGCTGCACCTCGTCCGGATTGGCTTTGGCCCAGGCGTTATCCTTCCGGGTAGTGTAATAGGTGGCGTAAACCTTGGCGCCCACGGCCTTCAATTCCTCGGGGTAGTCCGTGCCGTCGCAGTCCCGGATGGCGTCGGCCCCCCACCGCTTCAGCAGGGCCAGTGTCTCGGGGACCACGTCCACGTCGGTGGGGATGGTCACCCGTCCTTTGTTTTGTAAACCGCTCATGTATTTCCCCCTCAAAGCCCAGGTCCCTTGTCGCCCTCAAAGGGCTTGTTGTAAATCATTAGCGCCGCCAGGAGCAGAACAACTCCCACGACCATCAGCCCCAGGCCGGACAGCTTTCCCGTCTGGGTCCAGCCGTAAATCACCAGGGCCAGTCCCGCGAAGAAGAACCCCGCGATAAACAGCGCCCGAAGGCCGGTATGCTCTTTCCAAAACTTCATGCCCTCACCTTATCCTTTCAGGCCGCCCACGGTCATGCCCTGGGTCAGCTTCTTCTGCACGCACATGTAGAGAATCAGGGTGGGCAGCATCACCAGCACAAGGCCCGCGTACAAAATGCCATATTGGGCGGAGGACTGCTGGGCCTGCATCAGGTTCAAAAGGCCCACCGGCAGGGTCTTCTGCCCCTGGGCGCTGCTCATCAGCGTCATGGAGATAATGTACTCGTTCCAGAAGGAGAGGAAGTTGAAGAGGATGATGGTGATAATGGAAGGCTGGGCCATGGGAAAGATAATCCGAATCATCGCCTGTCCATACCCCGCGCCGTCGATATAGGCGGCCTCCTCAAAGTCGTGGGGCAGGGTGGCGAAATAGCCGGAGAGCAGATAAATGGTGAAGGGCAGGGCCGTGGAGGCGTACACCACCGCCAGCACCACCAGGTTGTTCAGCAAAAAGCCGTTCCCCACCAGGTTTTTCAGCCACGCGTCCCCGTCCCGGAGCATCAGGAAGATGGGCACCACAATGTAGTTCACGTTGATGAACAGCCCCGCCATGAAGCAGGTGTTCAAAAACCGGCTCCCCCGGAAGCGGAACCGGGCCAGGCAGTAGGCTGCGGGCAGGGCAATCACCAGCAGCAGCACCAGGGACAGCGCCGTCACCAGGACGGAGTTGAGCATATAGCTGCCCATGCTGGCGGCGTTCCACGCCTCCACGAAGTTCTGCCAGTAAAAGCCAGCGGGCAGGGCCCAGGGATTGCCGTAGAACTCGCTGTTCTGCTTAATGGAGGCCAGGAACACCCAGGCCACCGGCACGATGATAACCACGGCCAGGGTAATCAACACCACATAGATGAAGATTTTATACAGCGTCTCGCCGGACATGCCTTTCTTTTCCTTCGTCATATCCTCGCCCCCTTACATTTCCAGCACTTCCCGCTTCGTCACCCAGTTCACCAGGGCGGACAGCAGGAAGGAGAACAGGAAAATCACCACGCCCGCCGCCATGGAATAGCCGTAGAGCCCGGCGTCCTTCTGGGCGTACATAAAGCTCAATCCCACGTCGGCCATGCCCTTAGCCACCATGGCCTTGACAAACAGGAACGCCATGTTGATGGTGGAGATGATGAAGAAGGTGAGCGTGGTACGAATGTTGGTCCAAATCAAAGGCAGGGTCAGCTGGAAGAACTGGGTCAGCCGCCCCGCGCCGTCCAGCCCGGCGCTCTCGTAGAGGCTCTCCGGCACGGCGGACATGGAGGCCATGTACATGACCATATAATAGCCGATGGCCTGCCAGACCATGGCGATGATGACGCTGACAATCACCATGGGCTGGTCCTTCCAGAGGACCATGACGGTTTCTCCCTTGAAGAAGGACAAAATGCTGTTCAGCATGCCGTTTTCCGGCTTGTAGATGGCGGAAAAGATGCCGGCGATGACCACCACGGAAAGAATGTTGGGGATGTAGAAGACGATGCGGAAGAAGTTCTGTCCCTTGATCTTCTCCCGGGTCAGGATAGCCGCGAAGACAATGGCGAAGAAGAAGGTAATGATGGTGACGGTGACAATCAGCAAAATGGTATTCTGCATGGCGGTGATGAACTTGACGTCCTGCATCAGCGCCCGGAAATTCGCCATGCCCACGAAGGTTTCCGTGGGGGAGTAGGCCCCTCGCTCGAAGAGGGACATGCGGAAGACGTTCAAGGTGGGCAGGATCATGAAAACGAAGTATAAAATCACCGCCGGGGCAAGGCACAGGGCCAGGAACCGCCCCCGGCTCTTGCTGCTGCGCATGGGGCATTCACTCCTTTCGTGTCATGTCGCGAAGGCAAAACGGGCGGCGGCGAGCAGAAACACTCGCCGCCGCCCACGGATCACGGACTATGCGGTTTTTGCCGGAATACTCAGCTCATGATATTGGCCCGCATCTGGTCGCTGGCGGCCTTGATATCGCTGATCCACTGGTCCACGGTGACGCTTCCGTTCACCAGGCCGTTGACGGGATCCAGGAAGACCTCCCGGACGGTGCCCAGGCCCGCCACGGCGTTGTAAGCCGCGAAGTTGCCCATGGCCGCGTCGGCTCCGTTGTCATAGATGGAATAGAACATCTTATTGTCGCCTTCCAGGTTGTCAGTGAGGCCGGGAACCGGCTGCACCGCGCCGCCCTTGGCAAAGATGGCGCAGGCCGCGTCGCTGGTGGCCCCCCCAGCGGGATCTGATCCTCATGGAGCGGGAAATTCCCCTGCTTAAAGGTTCCGCCAAACGCTGGGGCCTCGCCATCAAATTCCTGAC
>JAAWTB010000113.1 GCA_022801815.1 Oscillibacter sp.
GAAGCTGGGCATGGACCCGGGGGAGAGCGTGGTGTTCATGGTCCTCCCCGGGGACTACTCCGGGGGCCTCCTCTTCTTCTTTGAAAACGGCAAGGCGGCGCGGGTGGAGATCAAGGCCTATCAGACCTCCTCCAACCGCCGCAAGCTCACCGGGGCCTATTCCGACAAGTCCCCCCTGAAGGCGATTTTCCGGGTGGACGGGGACATGGAGCTGGCGGCCTATTCCACGGAGCCCCGGTGCCTGATTTTCCACACCGCCCTGCTGGCCCCCAAGACCACCCGCTCCACCCAGGGCGTGGCGGTGATGACCCTGAAGCCCAAGTACCAGTTGGAGTCCGTCCTCCCCCTGGAGGAGACGGCCATTGCCAATAAGAGCCGCTACCGGGTCCGGGCGGTGCCGGCGGCGGGGGCCCTGCTGCGGCAGGAGGACACGGGGGAGGTTCAGCTGGGCCTGCTGGATAAAGAACCCAACACCTGATAAAACGAAAAGGAGGCGGCTGTGAAACAGTACCTGAAAAGCTACGCCATCATTACCCTGGGCTCTGTCATTTATGCGTTGTCCTTCGACTGGTTTGTGGCGCCCAATCACTTCGCCATGGGCGGCGTCACCGGCCTTGCCCAGATGGTTCATTACTGGTTCCCCGCCGCCACCGTGGGCACGGCCTCCGTGCTGATGAACGTGCCGCTGTTCCTCATCGGCTGGAAGAAAATCGGGGGACACCTGCTGGTCAGCAGCCTCTACGCCATGGCGGTGAGCAACGCCGCCATCGACGGGCTGAACCTCCTGATTGATTTTCAGCCCATGGACCCCATTTTGGCGGCCATTTTCGGCGGCGGGGTCATGGGGGTGGGCCTGGGCCTGGTGTTCGCCCAGGGGAGTACCACCGGGGGAAGCGACATTGTGGGCAAGCTGTTAAAGCTGAAGTGGCCCTGGCTTCCCATCGGGAAGCTGCTGGTGCTGCCCGACACCGCCGTCATGCTGCTGGTGGCCCTGACCTTCGGCCAGCTGGAGGCGCTGCTGTACGGGTTTATCCAGCTCTTTGCCCTTTCCAGGGCCATGGACGCCGTGCTGTATGGAACGGTGGACACCCGGGTGGCCTACATCATTTCGGAGCAGTGGCAGGAGCTGTGCGGCACGCTGCTCCGGGACCAGGGGCGGGGCGTGACCATTCTCCAGGGCCAGGGGGCCTATACGGGGGCGGAAAAGCAGGTGCTGATGATCGCCTTCAAGCAAAAGGAAATTGTGGACCTGAAACGCCGGGTCTACGAGCTGGACCCGGCGGCGTTCCTGATTGTCTGCGACGCCAGGGACGTGCTGGGAGACGGATTTTCCGCCTACCGGCGGGATGAGATATAACGCTTAGAGGAGGACGTCAAGATGAAATTTGACACCGTAAAGCAAAACCTGGAAGCCCGGGGCTACGCCGTTCAGGTGTTTTCCACCGGGAAGGAGGCGGCGGACTACCTGGACGCCGCCATCGACAAAACGTCCGTAGGCTTCGGCGGCTCCGCCACGCTGGAGGCCCTGGGCCTTTATGAGCGGCTGGGAACCCACAATCAAACCGTTTGGCACTGGAAATGGGAGGACAAGGACGCCGCCCGCCAGGAGGCGCAGACCGCAGGGGTGTATCTGACCTCCGTCAACGCCCTGGCGGAGACGGGGGAGCTGGTGAACATTGACGGATCGGGGAACCGGGTGGCCGCCACGCTCTTCGGCCACGAGAAGGTGTGTTTTGTCATTGGCCGGAACAAGCTGGTCCCTACGTATGACGAGGCCGTCTGGCGGGCCCGGAACATCGCCGCCCCCCAGCGGGCGCGGCAGCTGGGGAAGAAGACCCCCTGCGCCGTGAAGTGCGACCGCTGCTACGACTGCCGGAGTCCGGAGCGCATCTGCCGGGGACTGGTAACGCTGTGGGGCCCCATGATGGGCATGGCGGCGGAGGTCTTGCTGGTGGACGAGGATCTGGGGCTGTAAGGCGGAGATTTAACTGCGGCCCGATGGAGGGAGCCTTGGGGGCCTGAGCAGGGGAGCAGGCCCCCAAAGAAAGAACGCCGTTTTGCGGAACGATCACCCCCATGGAAAAAGGAGGAGGCCCGCCATGAACCGGAAATTAAGCGGACTGGCCGCGCTGGCCCTGGCGCTGTGCCTGCTGACGGGTTGTTCGGCGCTGCTGGAGCGGACCTACTCCACCGCCGAGCCCCACAGCAGCAAGTTCTGGGAGAGCGAGGCCGCCGGAACCCTTCGGGCGGAGAACCACCAGGACGTGGTAAACGATCTTTTGCTGCTGGTGGGCCAGCACCGGGAGACGGCGACGCTGCGGCTGTATGAGTTTGAAAGCGATCTGGAGGTGGCGGACACCCTGGAGGAGGCCACCATGGAGGTCCAGCAGGAAACGCCCATGGGGGCCTATGCCGTGGAGTATATTACCGCCTCCAGCCATGTCCAGCGGGGCTATTACGAGGTGGCGGTCCGCATCGGCTACCGCCGGACGCTGGAACAGCTCCAGGCGGTGGTGAACGCCACCAGCCCCGGGGCGCTGTACAGCCTTCTGGCGGCGGCCCTGGACGAGGGGAAGACGGAGCTTGCGGTGCGCATGGGCTATTGGGGCGAGGATGGCCAGACACGGCTGGAGGACGCCATGCGCCAGCTCCGGGAGGAGCGGGAGCTGACGGAGACGGTTCCCTGGGAGGTAAACTACTATCCCGGCCAGGAGAAGCCGGGCCTGATAGAGTTCCTTCTAGACCCGCCGGAGCCGGAGGAAGGCGAGCTTCCGGCGGAGGATGGAGAGACCGCGCCGGAAGAAGGCGGGGAAGGACCCAATGGAGAAGAGGGCGGCGAGGCGCCGGAGAACGCCGGCGGACCGGAGGAGCCCCCGGAGGAGAACGGGGAGCCGCCCCAGGGCAAAGAGGAGGAGGCTTCTGAGGAAGAGACCCCCGGCGATCCGGCAAAAGAGAGCGGAGGCAAAAATTAGGGAAAGTTTTTTTGCCGGAGGGCTTGACAAGATGGGAAAGCTTTGCTAAAATACGTCTTGTCTTTGCGGGCATAGCTCATCTGGTAGAGCGCCACCTTGCCAAGGTGGAGGTAGCGAGTTCGAGCCTCGTTGCCCGCTCCAGTACAGAAATTCCCCTTGCCGTTGCGTCTCCCGCCTTGGGCGGAGAGTTCTGCCGGAAGGGGAATTTTTGCGCATCCACAGGGGCTTCGGCCTGAAAGCGCACCACAAAAATTTTACATATCCGGAGGAATGCGACATGACATATCAGGAAGTTCTGGAAGCCGCCCGCCCCCGCATAGGCCCTCACTGCAAATCCTGTCCCACCTGCAACGGCCTGGGGTGCCGGAATGCCATCCCCGGCCCCGGGGCCAAGGGCGTCGGCACCGGGTTTATCCGCAACTACCAGAAGTGGCAGGAGCTTTGCGTCAACATGGACACTATCTGCGAAAACAAGCCTGCGGATACCTCCTTTACCTTCTTCGGCCAGAGGGTGGACCTCCCCGTCTTCGCCGCTCCGGTGGGGGCCATGCAGCTCCACTACGGGGACCTGTACGACGATTTGGCCTATAACGACATCTTAGTCGCCGCCTGTGCCCAGGCGGGCACCGCCGCCTTCACCGGCGACGGGACGAATCCCGCCGTCATGGAGTCTGCGGCGGAGGTCCTGAAAAAACAGCAGGGCCGGGGCGTGCCTACCATCAAGCCCTGGAATTTGGAGACCATCCGGGAGAAGATGGCCCTGGTAAAGGCGGCGAAGCCCTTCGCCATTGCCATGGACATCGACGCGGCGGGTCTGCCCTTCCTGAAAAACCTCCAGCCCCCGGCGGGCAGCAAGACGGTGAAGGAGCTTCGGGAAATTGTGAACATGGCGGGGGAGATCCCCTTCATCCTCAAGGGGATCATGACCGTCCGGGGAGCGGAAAAGGCCCTGGAGGCCGGGGCTGCGGGCATTGTGGTGTCCAACCACGGCGGCCGGGTGCTGGACCAGTGCCCCGCCACGGCGGAGGTCCTTCCCGCCATCGCGGATGCTGTGGGCGGGAGGATGACCGTCCTGGTGGACGGCGGCATCCGCTCCGGCCTGGATGTGTTTAAGGCTCTGGCACTGGGGGCGGACGCCGTGCTGATTGGCCGGCCCTTCGTGAACATGGTTTACGGCGGCGGAGCCGAGGGCGTGGAGATTTATGTGGACAAGCTGAAGGCCGAACTGGCCGACGCCATGGCCATGTGCGGGGCCCATTCCCTGGCGGAGATTCGCCGGGACATGATATTCGGCTTCTGAGAACGGCGGGAAACAGCAGCAGGCGGCTGGCGAAAGACATTTCGCCAGCCGCCTGCTTTTATAGCCAGCGCTGCGGAAACGAATCCCATGGATTCGTTTCCGCAAACCGCCGCTCAGGCGGCGGGCCGTGCCGTAAAGCGGCTGCCTGCGCATGGCTTCATAGAAAACGCAAATGCGCTTCGCGCACCGGCGGACCCAAGGTCCGCCGGTTGAAAAGGAGCTGCGGCTCTTTTCAACCGCGCTGGCTATATAGGCTGCATTTTCCCCGGACCAGATACTTCCCCTCCGGGGTGGAGAGGAGCACGTTCCCGTTCTCCGCCGCCAGGCGGCCCCGGAGCCAGACCTGGCGGATACCGCCGTCTGTGGCGAAACCCTCATAGGGGGTGTATCCGGCGGCGGACGCGCAGTCCTCCGCCCGGATGATGTGGCCGCCGCTGGGGTCGTACACCACAATGTCCGCGTCGGCTCCCGGCTGGAGGGTCCCCTTCCGGGGGAAGAGACCGTAGAGCTTGGCGGGGTTCTCGCTGAGAAGGCGGCACATGTGCGCCACGCTGAGCTTCCGCCGGGCCACGCCGCAGGACCACATCAGCTCTCCCCGGGTTTCCACGCCGGGGAGGCCGCCGGGAATCTTCGTGAAGTCCTCCAACCCCATGGCCTTTTGCTCCAGGGTAAAGGAACAGTGGTCCGTGGAGACCGTCTGAATCTCTCCCCGGCGCAGGGCCTTCCAGAGAAGCTCCTGCTCCTTCTTCTCCCGCAGGGGCGGGGCGCAGACATAGCGGGCCGCGTCGGTGAACGCCTCCTGGTAATAAAGACTCTCGTCCAAGGTCAGGTACTGGGGGCAGGTCTCCACATACACGGTTTGGCCCCGCTTCCGGGCCCGGAGGACCTCCTCCAGCGCCTCGCCGTTGGTGAGGTGGACGATGACCACAGGAGCCTGGGCCGCCTGGGCGATGCGCAGAAGCCGCCCCACGGCCTCCGCCTCCAAATACGGCGGGCGGGTCTGGGGATGGCTGGCGGGGGAGAGCTCCCCGGCTGCTTTTTTCTCGGCTATCATGCCGTCAATGACTCCGGCGTTTTCGCAGTGGACGCCGCAGATTCCCCCCAGGGCCTTCAATTCCTTCAAAGCCCAGTAGAGGTCCCGGTCCCCCAGCAGCATGGCGGGGTAGGTCATGTACATTTTAAACGAGGAGATGCCCCGGGCGAACATGGCGGGCAGCTCCGTCCGGATGCTCTCGCTCCAGTCGTCGATGGTCATATGGAAGCCGTAATCGCAGAAGGTCTTTCCTCCGGCCTTCTCCTGCCAGCGGGCCAGGCCGGAGGCCAGGGTTTCCCCTTTATCGGGGCAGGCGAAGTCGATGACGGTGGTGGTGCCCCCCCGGAGAGCCGCCCGGCTTCCCGAGGCGAAGCCGTCGGCGGTGACGGTGCCCGCTACCTCCAGGTCAAAATGGGTGTGAGCGTCGATGAAGCCGGGGAAGAGAACGCAGCCGGCGACGTCGACCACCCGGTCGGCCTCCGCCCTAATCCCCCGACCCAGGGAGACCACCTTCTCCCCTTCCACCAGCAGATCCGCCCGCCGGACGCCCTTGCCGGAGACGATGCTGCCGCCTTTGAACAGTGTGCGCATGTGGGGTCCCTCCGTTCCGTAGTGTTGATGGGGATAGTATAGCACAGGTTCCGACAGATTTCCAGGGCCGGAGGGAGGCGGCGAAAAAAATTTCCCCTTCCGGAAACTTTGCGCTTTCTATTTGGAAAAAATGTGTTATAATGGCACCAGGAAGGACGGAGGCCCCTCCGTCCCTAAAAAAAGAGGAGGTAAAAGAATGCAGACTAAGAAGTTCCTGTCCCTGCTGCTGGCTCTTGCGATGATGTTCTCCCTGACCGTCACCGCCAGCGCCGCGGAGGAGGGCGAGAGCCTGGAAGGCTCCATCGTCATCCTCCACACCAACGACGTCCACGGCGGCATCGCCGG
>JAAWTB010000114.1 GCA_022801815.1 Oscillibacter sp.
CGCCTTTTTTCAGCACCGTAAAAATGATTGAGCTGGCCGGCAGAGTTTGCTCCATCCACCAAATGCCACCCAAAAGCGCAGCCGGGATGTCCAAATTTAAATCCTCGTCGTCCAGGGAGACAGCGCCCTGCCGCTTCCCTTCCCGCCGGAGCAGGTCAACGCAGGCGTTGGAGGCCAGCCGGTAAAGCCAGGTGGAAAAGCGGCTGTCCCCCCGAAAATTCTTCAGGCCCTGCCACGCGGCGAAAAACGCCTCCTGGGCGGCCTCGGCGGCGTCTTCCGGGTTTTTGCACATCCGCTGGGTCAGGGCCAGGACCCGTTTTTCATAAAGCCGGACCAGCTCCTCAAAGGCCGCCTGGTCTCCCTTCCGGGCGGCGGCGATCCACGCCTGTTCCCGCAAATCGGTCATAGGCGTTCCTCCCGCTCATCCCGGAGGTCCCGCTTGATACCCTTGGTCACCCGGCGTACGTCTTCCAAGGTATTCATCCGGACAATCTGCTCCTTATAATAATTCGCGTGGGGCACGCCCTTGAGATACCAGCAGTAATGCCGCCGGGCCTCCAAAACCGCCGTCCGCTCGCCTTTATACTCCGCCGCCAGTTCAAACTGCCGCACGGCCAAGTCGCACCGCTCCGCCAGAGGCGGCCGGGGCGGGACAGAGGCGGCGCCCTCCAGCAGGGCCTTGGCCTGCTGAAAAATCCAGGGGTTCCCAAAGCAGCCCCGCCCGATCATGGCCATATCGGCCTTGGTATATTGGAGAATCCGGGCCGCGTCCTCCGGCTTCCAGACGTCGCCGTTGGCAATAACGGGGAGGGAGGGAAGCGCCTCCTTCACGGCCCGGATACAGTTCCAGTCCGCCTGTCCACCGTAAATCTGGGCCCGGGTCCGGCCATGGACCGCCACGGCGGAGATCCCGGCCTGCTCCAGCACCTGGGCAAACTCCACACAGTTGCAGCTCCCCAAATCCCAGCCCCGGCGGAACTTGGCGGTAACGGGCGTGGAGGGAATGGCCCGAACCACGGCCTCCACAATGCGCCCCGCCTTCTCCGGGTCCTTCATCAGCGCCGCGCCGTCGCCGTTATGAACAATCTTCCCCATAGGACAGCCCATGTTGATGTCCAGGATATCCGCCCCGGTGTGCTCGATGGCAATTTGGGCGGCCTCGGCCATGCAGGACGGGTCGCTTCCGAATATCTGGACGGCGGCGGGGTGTTCCCCGGGGAACTGCCGCAGAAGGGAGAAGGTTTTTTTGTCCTTGTAGCAAAGGGCCTTGGAGGAGATCAGCTCCGTGCAGGTAAATCCCGCGCCCAGCTCCGCGCAGAGCTGGCGGAACGCTGCGTCGGTGACGCCGGCCATGGGGGCCAGCGCCAGCTTTGAGGGAATGGATACGGTTCCAATATTCATGGCGGGACTCCTTGTCTTCCCTCTCAGGGAGGGGGATGGATGCTTGCATCATAGCATGTATTTGAAGAAATGTCTACGATGGAATTTCCCCCATCGGAAAGGGTGCGCCTACCCTTGCGGGCGAGGAGGACCGCGGCCGCGAAGGCGGCGGAAGAAATTTTATCCGTTCCGCCCTCCTTTTTCTGAATCTGGTGCGTCCGTAAGCCCAATTCCCGCCCCATTCCGTTACCATTTTGTAACCTTTTCCGATTCTCTCCCCAAATCTTTTCCAGTCAATTCTTGTCCAAACGGGTCTAAAGTGGGGATAATTATGTCTTAAACAGCCAAAAGACTTGACAAAAGTGGGGAGCAAGGTGTATACTTAGCCCAGTTTCCCTTTGGTAACAAAAGTTACAAGCCGCCTTTTTGCATCGGGCGGCCGCCCAATACTCCCCCGCGGGGACCAGCGCGGCGCGCCTCCGCCCCTTTCCGGCGGAGGCGGGGCTTTTCCAGCCCGCCGTGAAATTACCTTATAGGAGGGTATCTACGTGAACACCGACCAACAGCCAAGCCTATTTTACCGTCTTTGCAGACGCGGCGGCATGATGCTGTTCTGCCTGCTCGTCGCCGCCGTCACCGGACTCTCCGCCACCGGCTGGGCCGACTCCCTGTTCCTCATCACCGGAGCCGACGGCGCGGAGGCCATCATCCTGGACCCGGACCAGAAGGAGGCCCCCGACCTCTCTTCCCAGATGGTCTACGTCTCCAACGGCAGCCGGGGCTATGACATCACCCTGCAGGAGGACACCACCGTCACCGTCCGGCACGAGGGCTCCGCCCTGACCATCCAATCTCGGAAGGAAAGCGTTTCCTCCCTTCTCTCCCGGCTGCATATTTACCCCAGCTCCCTGGAGATGATCGGCGTAAAGCTTTCCGAGAACAGCGTGGAGGTAAACGTCTCCTCCGACCTGACCTATTATGACTATGTCACCGAGACCGCCCCCTTCGCCACCCAGCGGGTGGCCAACCCCGAACTGCCGGAAGGCGAGGAGAAGGTGGTCCAGGAAGGGGCCGACGGCGTGCGCTCCTCTGTCTACGAGGTGGTCTGGTCCAACGGCGCCCAGCTCTCCCGCCAGTTCGTGGAGGAGCTGGACACCACCGCCGTGGACCGGATCATTGAGTACGGCACCGCCAAGCCCAAACCCAAGCCCTCGGAAACCAAGCAGAATCCGGATGACATCCTGACGGAGCACGGCGAAACCGGCGGCGGCATTGCCAGCGTCGCGGAAAACGCCGACGGAAGCGGCGTCCTGACCCTCAAGGACGGCACCGTGCTGAACTACTCCGGCGTCCGCTCCATGACCGCCACAGCCTATACCACGGGACACGGCGGCGTGGGCACCCGCACCGCCAGCGGCACCGCCGTTCACGTGGGCTCCGTGGCCGTGGATAAAAGTGTCATTCCCTTGGGCACCCGGATGTATATCGTCGCCGGCGGCAGCATTGTCTATGGCCTGGCCGTGGCGGAGGATACCGGCGTCAAAGGCAGCAAAATTGACCTCTATTACGACACCTATGAGGAGTGCATCCAGTTCGGCAGACGCTCCTGCACCGTCTATATCCTGGAATAAGTTCTCAGAACCCTCCCGGCCTCTTTGCCGGGAGGGTTCCCGTTTTCGGGCCCGTCTTTGCGAAACCATCCCAAGCCAGGGCCGGAATCCCTGCGGGAACTGTCAATTTTGTCAATTGCGGTCCGGCCCGGAAACCGATACAATAGGTATGACCTATCCCGCCTCCCCGGCGGGCCCCTTCCCGGAATCTTCATCAGAATAATGAGGTATACGGAATGAACACTCACACATCTCATACCAAGGCCATCCGCGCCCAGCTTCTGGAGGCTATGCGCAGCGGCGAGTACGCCCGGCGGGAGCGTCTGCCCCGGGAAAGCGTGCTCTGCGTGAAGCTGGGCATCAGCCGCACCCAGCTGCGGGACATTCTGGCCTCCCTGGAGCGGGAGGGCTTCATCACCCGCCGCCATGGCGTGGGCACCATCATCAACCGCCACGTGCTGGACGTCCAAACCCGAATGGACATTGAGGTGGAGTTCCTGGACATGATCCGGCAGAATGGCTTCACCCCGGCGGTGGCCTCCATCCGCTCCTGGGAGGAACCGGCAAACGAAAAAACCGCCGCCCAGCTCCAGCTCCCGGAGGGAACACCCATGCTGCGGGTCTCCCGGCTCTGCACGGCCGACGGCCGCCCCGCCATCTACTGCGAGGACGTCATTGAAAAGGCCCTCATCCGGGAGGACTACACCGACGAGGATTTAAAGCCCCCCATTTTCTACTTCCTCCAGCGATCCTGCGGCGTGTTCCCCTACCTGGATTTGACGGACCTCCGGGCTGTCCCGGCGGATGAAACACTGGCGGAGATCCTTCAGGTCCCCTTGGGCGCGCCCCTGCTGTATATGGAAGAGGTGGACTATGACATTGACGGCAGACCCGTCTTCTGCTCCGCCGAGTACTTTGCTGACGGCATTTTCCGCCACACGGTCCTGCGCAAAAAACTGTAATTTGAAGGGAGACACCACGATGAAAAAAGTTGCCGTACTCATGGGATCCGATTCCGACTGGCCGGTGGTCCGGTCCGCCTGCGCCCAGCTGGACGCCTTCGGCATCCCCTACGAGGCCCATATTATGAGCGCCCACCGCAGCCCCGCCTTGGTGGCAGAGTTCTCCGGATACGCCCGGAAAAACGGCTTTGGCGTGATCATCTGCGCCGCCGGCCTGGCCGCCCACTTGGCGGGGGCTGTGGCGGCCAACACCACCCTGCCCGTCATCGGCATCCCCATGAAAGGGGGGGCTATGGACGGGCTGGACGCTTTATTGGCCACCGTCCAGATGCCCAGCGGCATCCCCGTGGCCACGGTAGCCCTGAACGGGGCCAAAAACGCCGCCATTCTGGCCGCCCAGATTCTGGCGGTAGAGGACGAAAACCTTGCCGCCTGGCTGGACGCCGCCCGCCGGGACATGGCCGTCCAGCTGGAGGAAAAGGACGCCGCCCTCCAGACGGAAGTCTGACCAGGTTTCCATTTATCATGTTACTTGACGGAGGAATACAAGATGCAAAAGCTGGAACAGCTCTACGAGGGCAAAGCCAAAAAAGTCTTTAAAACGGACGATCCAGGCCTCTACATCGTGGACTACAAGGACGACGCCACGGCCTTCAACGGCCTGAAAAAAGGAACCATCGCGGGCAAAGGCGTCATCAACAACCAAATGACCAACCGCTTCATGGCAAGGCTTGAAAAGGCCGGGGTCCCCACCCACTTCGTGGAAGAGCTGAGCCAGCGGGAAACCGTGGTCAAAAAAGTCTCCATCGTCCCCCTGGAAGTCATCATCCGCAACCTCTCCGCCGGGTCCTTCGCCAAGCGCTACGGTGTGGAGGAGGGCATTGTCTTCGACGCGCCCACCATCGAGTTCTCCTATAAGAACGACGATTTGGGGGACCCCCTGCTGAACGAGTACCACGCCCTGGCCTTGAAGCTGGCCACTCCCGAGGAGATCGAAACCATCAAGCGCTACGCCTTCCAGGTCAACGACTTTCTCAAGGACTTCTGGGCCTCCTGCGGCGTGACCCTGGTGGACTTCAAGCTGGAATTCGGCCGTTTGGACAGCGGAACCATCGTCCTGGCGGACGAGATCAGCCCCGACACCTGCCGCCTCTGGGACTCCAAGACCCATGAAAAGCTGGACAAGGACCGCTTCCGCCGGGATCTTGGCGGCGTGGAGGACGCCTACGCCGAGGTCATGCGCCGGATGAACGAGGCGCTGTAAGTGGGTATCATCGGGGGGCCGGACGGCCCCACCGCGATTTTTGTCTCCACCACCCCCGCCGGGATCGCCGCCTTAGCGCTCCTGGCCGCGGCGGCGCTGGGGGCTGCACTCTGGATATTCCTGCGCAAGCGTAAAAAATAAGGAGGCTGCGAATGGGCGGTTTTTTTGGCGCGATTTCAAAACGGGACGTGGTGCTGGACGTGTTCTTCGGCACGGATTACCATTCCCACCTGGGCACCCGCCGGGGCGGCATGGCCGTCTATGACGGGGACCGAACCGGCTTTCACCGGCAAATCCACAACATTGAGAACACCCCCTTCCGCACCAAGTTCGAGAAGGACCTGGCCGGGTTCCGGGGCTGCTCCGGCATCGGCTGCATCAGCGACACGGACCCCCAGCCCCTGCTGATGCGCTCCCACCTGGGGCTGTACGCCATCTCCACCGTGGGCATCATCAACAACGCCGAAACCCTGGTGGACCGTTATTTTTCCGACCACGGCCACCAGTTTATGGCCATGAGCTCCGGCAAGGTCAACGCCACGGAGCTGGTGGCCTCCCTCATCAACCAGAAGGACGACCTGGTTTCCGGCATCCGTTACGCCCAGGAGCAGATCGAGGGCTCCATGACCATCCTTATCCTCACCACAGACGGCATCTACGCCGCCCGGGACCGCCTGGGCCGCCTGCCGGTGCTCGTCGGCCAGAACGAGGAGGGCTGCTGCGTCTCCTTCGAGTCCTTCGCCTATCAAAAGCTGGGCTATGAGGACGCCTACGAGCTGGGCCCCCAGGAGATTGTGAAAATTACCCCCGAAGGCTGGGAGACCCTCTCCCCCGCCGGGAAGGACATGCGCATCTGCGCCTTCCTCTGGACCTACTACGGCTATCCCAATTCCTGCTACGAGGGAATGAACGTGGAAGTCATGCGCTGCCGCAACGGCGAGATCATGGCCCGGGACGAGGTCCAGCGGGGCCAGCTGCCGAAGGTGGACTACGTGGCGGGGGTCCCGGACTCC
>JAAWTB010000115.1 GCA_022801815.1 Oscillibacter sp.
GAAGGCCTCCCTGCTGGCCCTGGTGGACCACATGGAGAAAACCGCCGTGGACCCGGAGCGGTACCCGGTGTTCATCAGCCACGGGGACTGCCGGGAGGACGCCGAGTTTGTGGCGGAGGAGGTCCGCCGCCGCTTGGGCGTGCGGGAGGTCTATATCCATTACGTGGGCCCCGTCATCGGCAGCCATACCGGGGCGGGGGTTATGACGCTGTTCTTCGTTGGAAGAGAACGGTGAGAACCAGTAGAAAGGCGGTTTGACATGCGCTGGCTGGAGGTACACATCGACACGAATCACGCCGGGCTGGAGACGGTCCAGACCCTGCTGTCCGGGCTGGACGTGGACGGCGTGATGATTGAGGACGAGGAGGAGTTCCAGGACTTTCTGGAGAACAACCGCGACTACTGGGACTATGTGGACGAGGACCTGGAACGCCATATGGCGGGCCGGTCCCGGATCACCTTCTATCTGGAAGCCAGGGAGGCGGGCTTTGCCAAGCTGGGGGAGGTCCGCGTTGCCCTGGAGACGCTGAAGCGGGAGCGAACGGACCTAGGAACGCTGCTGATGACCCTGGAGGACGTGGAGGACACGGACTGGGAGAACAACTGGAAGCAGTACTACAAGCCCATGGAGATCGGGGAGCGGCTGCTGGTCATCCCCCAGTGGGAGGCAGCGGACCCGGGAGACCGGGTGCCCCTGTATTTGGATCCGGGCCTTACCTTCGGCACCGGGGCCCACGCCACCACCCGGCTGTGCCTGACGGCCTTGGAGCGCTTAATCCGGGGCGGGGAGCGGGTGCTGGACCTGGGCTGCGGCAGCGGGATTTTATCCGTGGCCGCCCTGCGGCTGGGGGCCGGGTCCGCCCTGGCGGTGGATATTGACGACAAGTGCCGGGACGCGGCGGAGGAAAACGCCGGTTTGAACGGCATCGGCCCGGACCGTCTGTCCGTCCTGGTGGGGAACCTGCTGACGGACGAAACGGTGGCGGAACGCATCGGCGGGGGCTATGACTTGGTGCTGGCCAATATTGTGGCAGACGTCATCATCGCGCTGGCTCCCCGGGTCCGGGGACTGCTGAACCCCGGCGGGACCTTCCTTTGCTCCGGCGTCATTGAGGGCCGGGAAGCGGAGGTGGAGGCCGCCCTGACCGCCGCCGGGCTGAAAATCCGAGACCGGCGGGAGGACAACGGCTGGCACGCCATCGCCTGCCGGTAAGGAACCGAAGAAGCGCGGGCCCGAGAGGGTCCGCGCTTCTTATGCGTCTATCCTGGGGCCGTCTGGTCCATGACGATGACTACCCCCACCTTGTCAATCTGATAATGGCGGATGGTACCCCGGTGGAGGAAAACGGAGGATGGAATCCGCCCGGCCTTTTCGCTGGGGAGGCAGAACAGTGTGCTGCCTGAGGAGGACAGGAGGTATCGGACTCTCTCCGCGCCGCTTTCCGGGTCCGCGCCGCTGACCTGGAAGTAGATTCCGTCCTCCAGCTCCAGCGTTTCCCGGTCCTGAAAGACGTAAGTCCCTGCCCCCAGCTGCTCATCTGCCAGGCCGCTTTGCTCCAGGATCCAGCGGCAGAAGGCGGGACCCGCCTGGGCGTAGAGGTCCAGGGCCTCCTCCGTGTCGAAGCCTTCCTTAGAAGGGGCCTCGTAAAAGGCCAAACCCCTGTGGCAGAGGTAGACCGTGTACTCCGCCGGTTCCCGGACCAGGTATTCCGCATCGCCCTGCGGGTTGGTTAGGGGAACCTGATGCCAGTCCTGCCGGGACAGCTCTTCCAGCAGTTCTCCCAGGGCAGTCACGTCCTCCTCCGCCCCCAGCAGGGGCAGACTGACGAGATAGGCCCCCGGCGCGTCGCCGGTTTCGCGGGAATAGGCCGCCAGGTCCAAATCCAGGCCCTGCTCTTCGGCGAAGCGCTCCAGGGCCTGTTTGACCAGGATATGGGGGTAGTTGGTCTGGTAGCCGGGCCAATGCTCCGTCCGCTCTCCGTAGGGGGAGGCGCGAAAATAGAGGTCCGGCGCCGCCGCCGGGGCGAACACTCCGTCGGACCCCGCATGAAGAAAAGGCTCTCCGTAGTCCTCCTCCAGCCATTGGGGAGCCAGCTCCTCCCAGCGCTTGGCCTCCCGCCGGGCAGTGAAGTCCCTGTAGGCGGCGTGCAGGTTGACGGCCCAGCCGATGGAGAAGAAGATCGCCAGAATCACGGCGCAGAGGACGATGACGGTTTTTCGCCAGGGGGGATAGCTCCGCCAGGCGGCTCGCCAGGCGCTTTTGGCCCTGGCCGCCTGCCGCTTGTCCTTCCGCGCTACGCCCAGGAGGCGGTAGAGGGGCTTATAGGCCGGGTACTTGGAGGCGTTCTGTGCCTCGTAGGCGGTGAAAATCCCCCGGCGAATTTCCGGGGACAGGTCCGGATGCCGGCGCAGGAAATCCTCCAGCAGGAAGACGAAGTCCATGTCGGCCCGGACGCTTAAAAACAGGGAGCTGTCCAAAAACTGCCGCCATTGAGAGGGGGGCGCCTCGCTGCGCTCCAAAAGCTCCAGAGCCCGTACCGCCGCCAGAACGGCGGGCCACGCCTCCTCTTCGTCCGCCTCCCGCCGCTGCCGGGCCTGGGGAACGTAACGGGCCCAGTTCTTGTGGCGCAAATCCTCCATCTTCCGGCGGCGGGTTTCCTGGGCCTCCTCCTCCCCCTGGGCCAACAGGCGTTCAAAATCCCACTCAGGAGGAGGGGGCTCTCCTGTCTTCCGGAACGGTCCGGCGGGTTCGGAAGTCTCTTCCAAAAGCGCGCCGTAATCCCATTCGGACGCCTCCGGCTGTTCCGGGGGCGGTTCGGGGGACTCCGGTTCCTCCAAAGGTCTGCCGTCCTTCCCCTGGCTGCCCGCCTCCGGCCCGGGAGGGGGCCGGAGGGACGTTTCCCCGGCGGAGCGGGCAGCCCGGCGGGCTTGGCGGCTGGCCTCTTGATAGGCGGTGTGGAGACGCTGGAAGCCCGCCGGATCCTCCTCCGGGTGAGCGGTCTTTAAACGCTGGGCATAGGCTTTTCGAATCTCGGAAAGGCCCGCCGGACCGCCCAGGCCCAGCTCGTTCCAGGGCCAGCTCACAATTCCTCCTCTCCGTCCTCCAGAGGATCCGGAGGCAGCAGGGCCGCATCCCCCAGATAGGCCTCCGCCTGGTCAAAAAAGCGGTCCAGACGCTTGGTGGCCTTGGCGATTTTCAAAACCTCCTGGGTGGAGAGAACGCGTTGATACCAGTCCAGCAGCTCCGCCACCTGCTCCCGAAGGCGGCCCACGGTAACGGCGTACAGCCGCTCTCCCCGGGCCACCATGGCCCGGTACTCCTCCTGTTCCCGGGGGTGGAGCTTCAGGTGGGAAAGCTCCTTCAGCCGCCGCTGGGCCTCCTCCGCCGACATGTCCTTGTTTTGAAGGACCAGACGCTCCGCGCGGCCCGTCTGGTTAACCGCCTCCACCTCCAGAAGGCCGTTGATGTCGTAGGTAAAGCGGATGCGGATGGACTGCTGTCCCCGGGGGGCCGGGGGCACGGGGATTTGGAGCTGGCCCAGGAGGGTGTTGTCCTCGCAGTAGCGGTGTTCCCCCTGGAAAATCCGGACGTCCACCTTGTCCTGGTTGTCCCGGACGGTGTAGTAAATTCCCATCTTGCTGGAGGGCAGGACGCTGTTGCGCTCGATAATGGGGCTCATTAAATCCCGGCTCTGCTCGCTTTCGTTGTACCGGGCCACCCCCAGGGTAAAGGGGCAGACGTCGGTGAGCACCAGCTCCCGGAGGTCTCCCGCCCGGGCCTTCATGCCGGCGCAGATGCCCGCCCCCAAGGCCACGGCGGTGTCGGGACGGCTGTCCCTGGCGGGCTCCTTATGGAGAGTCCGGGCAATGTAGCGGCGGACTGCGGGCATGTGGCTGGAGCCCCCTACCATCACCAGCTGGTCCAGCTCCTGGGGGGAGACGCCGCTGTCCAGGAAGACACGCTGGATGGGGGCGGTCATCCGCCGGAAGAGGGCCCCGCACTTGCGTATCATCCACTCGTTGGAGAGGGTCAGGGCGGCGGAGACAGTGCCGTCGTCCACAGACATGACCACCATCTCCTGATTCGTCAGGGCCATTTTGCAGGTCTCCGCCTGGCGGATCATAAGCTCCCGCTGGCGGGGGGTGAGACTGTCAAACTCCAATCCGCAGTCCTCACAGAAGCCCCTGGCCACGGCCAGGTCGAAATCCGTGCCCCCCAGGCGGTTGTCCCCGCTGACCGCCGTAACGCTGACCACGCTTCCAAACCGCTCCACCAGCGACACGTCCAGCGTGCCGCCCCCCAGGTCGAAGACCAGGCAGACCTGGTCCTCCTCCCCCTGGCCGATGCGGCCCGCCAGGGCGGCGGCGGAGGGCTCGTTCACCAGCCGCTCCACCTTCAGGCCCGCCAGGGCGGCGGCCCGCTTGGTGGCGGAGCGCTGGGCCTCGGCAAAGTAGGCGGGGACGCTGACCACCGCCTCCTCCACCGGTTCGCCCAAAAAGGACTCCGCATCCTCCCGGAGGGAGCGAAGCACCAGGGAGGACAGGTCTTCCGGCGTAAAGGTCCGGCTGCCCAGCGTATAGGGTTTGGAAGAGCCCATAAAGCGTTTAAACCGGGCGGCGGTCCGCTCCGGATGGGAGATCAGGCGGTCCCGGGCCGCCCGCCCCACCAGGACGCCGCCGTTCTCGTCCACACTGACCACGCTGGGGGTCAGCAGCTCCCCGGCGGCGTTGGGGATAAGCTGGCTTCTCCCATCGCGCCAGACGGCGGCCAGGGAGTTGGTGGTGCCCAGGTCGATGCCGATGATTGCCATGTCGTCTCACCGCTTTCGTCGTTTGCTGAGGATATCATAGCACTTGGGCAGAAGGTTTGCAAGATAAAAGGAAAGAGCCCGGTTCGGGCTCTTTCCTTTGGGTCTTATGTTCCGCTCAGCAGAGCTTGGCCCCGGCGGGGATGGCGTCGTCCACCATGATGAGGTGCAGGACCTCCTCCCCCTTCTCTGTGTGGATGGCGGAGAGGAGCATGCCGCAGCTCTCCTGGCCCATCATCTTCCGGGGGGGCAGGTTCACAATGGCCACCAGGGTCTTGCCCACCAGGTCCTCCGGCTCGTACCACTTGTGGATACCGGAGAGAATCTGCCGGTCTGTGCCGGTGCCGTCGTCCAGAGTGAACTTGAGGAGCTTCTCGCTTTTTTTCACCGCTTCGCAGGCTTTCACCTTCACCACCCGGAAGTCGCTTTTGCAGAAGGTGTCGAAGTCCACCTTCTCCTCCAGCTGGGGCTCCAGCTGGATGTCCGGCAGGTCCGCCTTCCTGGCGGCCTCCACGGCGGCCTCCAGTTCTTCCAGGGCCTTGTCCACGTCCACCCGGGGGAACAGGTTCTCGCCCTTGGAAACGGCGGCCGTTTCCGGCAGGGAACCCCACTGGGCGGCGGAGGCCCAGGTCTGCGCCTCCGCCGGCGCGCCGATTTGGGCAAAGAGCTTGGCCATGCTCTCCGGCATGAAGGGGGTCAGCAGGATGCCGCAGATCCGGGTGGCCTCCAGCAGGTTGTAGAGGATGTGGGCCAGACGAGGTCCGTTGGCCTCCATGTCCTTGGCCAGGGTCCAGGGGGTGTTCTCGTCAATATATTTGTTGGCCCGCTGGATGACCTTGAAGATTTCCTCCAGGGCCTTGTGGGGGGCGAAGCGGTCCATCTCGGCGGCGTAGCGCTCCCGCAGGACCCCGGCCAGGTCCTTCAGCTCCGTGTCAAAGGAGACCGCTTCCGCCCAGGTCCCGCAGAGCGCGGGCAGGGTCCCGCCGAAGTATTTGCCCACCATGGCGGTGGTGCGGCTGACCAGGTTGCCAAGGTCGTTGGCAAGGTCCGTGTTGATGGTCTGGATCAAAAGCTCGTTGGAGAAATTGCCGTCGGAGCCGAAGGGGAAGGTCCGCATGAGGAAGAAGCGCAGGGCGTCCACGCCGAACTGCTCCGCCAGGATATAGGGGTCCACCACGTTGCCCTTGGACTTGGACATTTTGCCGCCGTCCAGAAGGAGCCAGCCGTGGCCGAAGCACTTCTTGGGCACCGGCTCGCCCAGGCTCATGAGCATGGCGGGCCAGATGATGGAGTGGAAGCGGACGATCTCCTTGCCCACGATGTTCACGCCGGGCCACCAGCCC
>JAAWTB010000116.1 GCA_022801815.1 Oscillibacter sp.
ACGGATTCCCCGGCCTTCAGCCGCCGGATGGTGGAGCTGCTGATCTCGCCTTTCACCTGAAGCGTGTAGGTGGTGGCGTGCTTTTCTTCCATGGTGGTCCACAGCGGCGCATAGGAAATCATTTTTTCCACCTCCCTCTTGCAATTATCTTCATTATTGCCTATAATGGGAGAAAACTGTTATAGGCAATAATGCCCATACAGGAGGAAGAACAGAAATCCAGAGTGCAGCGACAGGAAAGGAAGTATGGATATGAAAAAGAAACATCCAGTCTTAGGCGTCATCAGCCTGGCAATTTTGATCTGCGTTGGGGTTTTCACCTTCCGGGCCGGAGGGGCGCAGGCTGAGATGACCATAGGCGAAAAAACCTATAGAATGCGGACCATCTCCGTGCGGGAGTTTATGGAGGACGGCTATCTCCTGGCCACCATGTCCACAGAGGGAAACTCGGTCTACACTTACAACTACAGCGACGCAGTGATGGAGGCCAAAACCTATTACAATACAGCGGTGCCCTTCAAGCCCAAGGGCGGCGCGGGCGCGCCTCTTTCCTGCTGGCTCTATAATCCCACCTCCGAGCAGGTGGAAATCCGGGAGGGAAAAATCTGCGCCATCTCCTGCAAGGTGTCCCAGATGCGGGAGTGCGGCCTTCCTGTTACCGTCGCCGGGCTGGAGCTGGACAACCAGAGCAAAGAAGACTTGAAGACTTACATGGACGGGGAACTAAAGGGCTATCAATTCAGCGAAAATGAGGATGTCAACGCCATCTCCTACACCAAGGGACAGGTGTCCTATACCTTCTCCTTTACCGAGGGGGACATCCTGAAAAACGCCATCGCCCGGAACAACGTATGACGGCCATGGATAGAAACGCTGATTTAAGGCCCCTGGCGGAACTGGCGGACCAGGGACAGTGGGAGGACGCCTACGTCTGGTTCCGGGAACATCAGGAGCAATTCCCCCGGCGGGAGCGGCGGCTGGTCCGGGAGGCCCTGGCGGCGCGGCTGTCGGTTTCCCGCCTTTGGCGGGCCCCGGCGCTGCTGGCGGCGGTGGCGCTGATGGTTCAGCTGGTTTCCGGCGGCATCTTTGAAAACCAGCTCCAGGACCTGTTTTCGTTCCTGGGCCGGTCCTTCCGGCCCTATATGTACATCGCCTCTGCGGCGCCCCTGCTGGTCAATCTGGCGCTGGGCGCGCTGCTGGCGGTCCAGTGCTATGAGCGGCTGGTGCTGACCTACCGCCTGTTCGGCCGCCGCCCGCCCTGGGCGCGGGCCTGGGGGGCCTGGGCCTTGGCACTGGCCTTGGCGCTCTGGTCTATGTGGTCCCTGATTCCTTATGCCCAGGACCTGCCGCTGGTTCTGGAGGGGAAGTGGAGCACCGGCATCGTCACATTGGAGATGGAAGAGGACACCGCCTGGAACAACGCCATGGCGCAGCTGGGCCGGGAGACGAGAGAGGGCTATGACCCGATTCCCTGGTATTCCAACCCCCGCTGGTCCAAGCTGCTGATGCCTATTATGCCGGGAATCTATAACCGGTGGGTGCTGAATATTCATGTGGACGGCGTGGACTGCCGCATGGGCCAGATCCAGTTTGATCTGACGGATTACGAGATGAACGTCTATCCGGTGCGGATTGACTATTTGCCTAACAGCCGCTTGGTGCTGTGGATTTCCTGCGGGGAGGAGTGAGTGCGATGAAACGAAAGTGGATTCTCCTGGCCTTTCTGCTGACCTTTATCCTGCCCGCCGCCGCTCTGGGCGCACCGGATTTGATGAAGGCGTTGTTTTGGCAATTCGGCTCTGACCCGGCGGTGTCGGTTCTCCAGGGGGAGCATTGGGGAAGAATCCTTTGCGGCGCACTGCTGACGGCGATGCCCTTTGTTCCGCTGGGTTGTTTCCTGCTGGAGCGGGTGGCCCTGGGCAAAGCCCGGCGGCGGCGGGAGAGCGCCAAGCCTCCGGAGCTTGCCACGGCGGAGGAACGGCGGGACTTTTACCTCCGGGAATTGGAGGAAGAGCGGCGGGCGGAGACTGGGACGCCGTGGCTTGCCTATGCCGCCCTGTGCGGATTGGGAGTTCTGGTGTTCGGCTTCGGCGTGCTGGGCGTCCGCCTGTCTGGAAAGATTGAGAAGACCGGGCGGGACCTGGAGCTGTACCGGGCCGGAACACCCGCCCTGTATGTGGGGCCTCTTCTGCTGGTGGAGCGGCCCGTGCGGGACGGGGCCAAGCAAATTCCGGATGAACGGTATATATACTACCACTCCGCCACGGAGGGAGACTTCCAGTGCGCCGCGCCGCTGATTGCCCAAACCCAGCTGATGCAGCCGTCTTACCGGGTGGAGTACCTGCCGGAAACGGGCACGATTCTCTCCATCACTGACGAGGCCGGGGTCCTTCGCACCGGCGGGGAGGCGGAGGAGCTCTTCCCGCCGCCGGGATGCTGGCTGTACGGGGACCTGGCGGTGCCCATCTGCGACCAGGTGGAGGGCTACGGCACCCTGACCCGGGAGCAGAAGGCGCTGTTTGATCTGCTCTATTCCCAAGTCCTCAGCGGCGGCGTGGCGGCGGGGGACCTGCCTACTCGTAGCTTTGACCTGCCCTATCCGCTGGAAAAGGCGGAGTTCAACCAGGTGCTGGAGCTGTATGAGGCGTCTGTTGGGAAGGACGAGTATCCAAACCACGGCTATCGCACCGACGACGGGCGAATCGTCCGCCGGGCTTATTGCTACGGCATTATCCATTCGCGATAACGTTCCGCAGAAAACCGGCGGAAACATATTAAACATACGAAAAAAGGAGAACTTGTTATGGGAAATTGGATATCGTTTATTCTTTGGATTGTAATTCTTGGCGCGGTTGCCTATCATCTCTTTGTAAAGAAGGGCAAAAACCGGAAGGCCGCGGAGAGCGGCGAGGATCGGGATAGCGTCCGGACGGCTGTGGGGCGGATGATGGACGGGAGCGAGGACGTCCAAACCGTCTATGCCCACTGGGAGGAACGGGAATCCTATGGCCGCAGGGTCCGGATTACCTATCACCGTTACGCCCTGGCCTTCCGGGGCGAGACGCTGTGGGTGTTCCCCCTGGGAGTTGACAAGAAAACCCGCCGGGTTGAGGCGGACCGGCCGGTGGTCCTCACTCCGGAAAACCTGGGCAAGGTGACGGTCAAAACCAAGGAGAAGAACGGCGGCGTGGAACGGGTGAAGCTATGGCTGGGCGACAAGAAGGGGCACGTGGTTGCGGAACTGACCGTGGATGCGGAAAACCTGCGGAAAAACCGCTGGTTCCCCCTCAATATTTTGCAGCGGGAGGAATGCGCGGCCCTGGAGCGGTTTGCCGTGGCGCTCAGCCAACGGGTCGCTGCTGAAAACCCGGGGATAGACGATTTGATCAAGGCGGAAAATAACGAGGGCCTGGGCGTGATTGGCGCGTTTGTCTCCGGTATCGGTGCAGTTTTCAGCATTTTTATGCCGCCTCTAGGCCTGGCGGTGTGTTTGATTGGTCTGGCCCTGGCCGTTGTAAGCAAGCTGAGAGGGGCCTCCGGCAAGGTTTTCCTGATCGTCAGCGTCCTTTGCACAGCGTTGGGAGCGGGCTTTTTTTGGATGTTCTTCCATTACTTTGTTTAAGCGGCGGGAATAGGAAAGAGGAGCGGCAAAGCCGCTCCTCTTTTTCTCCGGCGAAAGCCGGTCTTAATCATCCAGATCGATGGAAATATGTTCCGTTCCGTGTTCGTCAAACTCGTCCAGATACGTGTCAATCCGCTCCATCAGGGCCCCGTAGTTCTCCCGGGTCAGGGGTTCGCCGTCCAGGTCCCGCAGGGCCAGCTCCTCCGCCAGAATCTCGTAAAAAACCACGTCCTCATAGTTCTCAATGGCCTCGTGTATGCCGCCGTTGGCAAAGGCCCGGGAGGGAATCAGATCCCCCTGGTACAGCTCTACCAGCTTTCCCATGCCGTGGTGAAGGCAGTGGGAGAATATCAAGCTCTCCACCTGATCGTATTCTTTAATGCGGTCGTCCTCCCGGGTGGAATTGAGAACCCAGTTGCCTATGTAAACCAGGTCCAGCAGATAACGGTACTGCCGTTCGGTTAACTCGATTTTCATGAACAGGACCCTCCTTACAGCGCTGGCGGCGGTTGATTTTCGTATACAGCATCATTATAGCAGAGCCTTCAGAGAAATTCCACATAAAAAAGAGGGCAGAAAGACTAAAATCTGTCTTGCGGCAAAGGCCGTCTCATAGTATAATACATAACTCAGAGTGATTTGCGGCAGGGGGCCGACTCCGGTCCCCAATGAGAGGAGTGACAGAAATGGATACACGCCCCATCGGCGTGTTTGACTCCGGTCTGGGAGGACTGACGGCGGTGCGGGTTCTGCGGCGCATCCTGCCGGAGGAGGACCTGGTTTACTTTGGAGACACCGCCCGGGTGCCCTACGGAAGCCGTTCCCGGGAAACGCTGCTGCGGTACGCGCGGCAGGACCTGCGGTTCCTTCGGTCCTTTGATCTCAAGGCGGTGCTTATCGCCTGCGGCACCGTGTCCACCACTTCCCTGGATGTCCTCCAGGCGGAGAATGAGCTGCCCATTGTCGGCGTGGTAGAACCCACCTGCCGCCGCAGCCTGGCGGTGACGAAAAACCGCCGGGTGGGTATGATTGCCACCTTGGCCTCCGTCCGTTCCGGGGCTTATGAGGCGGCGCTGCGGCGGCTGGACCCGGCGGTGGAGGTGTTCTGCCAGCCCTGCCCGCTGTTTGTGCCCCTGGTGGAAAACGGCCGGTTCCGCCCCGGAGATACGGTTATCGAGACCGTGGCCCGGGAGTACCTGACCCCGCTGCTGGAGTGGGGGGCGGACACCCTGATTTTGGGCTGTACCCACTATCCGCTGCTGGAGGAGGTCATTGCCGGCGTCTGCGGGCCGGGAGTAACGCTGGTCTCTGCCGGGGAGGAGTCGGCTTTTGAACTCAAGCGGCTGCTTACTGCCCAAGGGCTTCGGGCTCCGGCGGACGGCCGGGGAAAGGCGGAGTTCTGCGTCAGCGACCAGGCGGAGGATTTCGAGGGCGTGGCTTCCGTGTTTTTGCGGGAAGACATCCATCATATGGCACGGAGGATCGACATTGACCAGTATTGAGACAAACGCGCTGCCCGTTCTGCTGACCATCCGGTCGGAGCAGCGCTATGAGGACGCGGAGCCAGACAGCATGGAGCTGATGACCGAGGGCACCCTGACGGCTGCCGGAGAGGGGAGGCTGGTCCTGTCCTACCAGGAGAGCGAGCTTACCGGGCTGGAGGGCACCACCACCACCTTTGAAATCCAGGGGCCCCAGGTGATTTTGAGCCGGACGGGAAGCGTGAACTCCCAGATGGTTTTTGAGGAGGGGAAGCAGCACACCTCCCTTTACAAAACGCCCTTTGGCGAGCTGGCCATTGACATTCGGACCAGCCGGCTGCGCCACAGCCTGACGGAGCGGGGCGGGCTGGTGGATTTGCAGTATTCCATCTCTGTGGACCACTCCGTCACTGGGCGGAACGCCTTTAAGATCCGCGTGCGAAGAAAGCATGAGCCCCGGAAAAATGGGTAATCCTGATACAAAAGACGCCGGAAAGAAAGAGGTTTTATCAATGACGAACATGGTACAATACGCGAAGGACCAGGCCGCGGCTCTGGCCATGGCCGCTTACCGCGCCGCCGCCGGAGACGGAACTCTTCCCCAGGCCGAGGTCCCCGCCGCCCCGGTGGAGGTCCCCCGGGACACCGCTAACGGCGACTTCACCACTACCTTTGCCCTGGCGGCCAGCAAGGCCCTGCGCCAGCCCCCCCGGGCCATTGCGCAGGCCCTGCTGGATCACATGGATTTGGAGAACAGCTGCTTCGCCTCCGCCGAAATCGCCGGGCCGGGTTTTTTGAACTTCCGCCTGGGCCGGCGGTGGTATGAGGAGGTCTGCGCCGCCGTGGAGCGGGAGGGGGCGGACTATGGCCGGTCCGACAGCTTGAAGGGGCAGAAGATCATGGTGGAGTTTGTCTCCGCCAACCCCACCGGCCCCATGCACATGGGCAACGCCCGGGGCGGCGTGCTGGGGGACACCCTGGCCTCCGTGCTCTCCGCCTGCGGGGCGGAGGTCAGCCGGGAGTTTTAC
>JAAWTB010000117.1 GCA_022801815.1 Oscillibacter sp.
AATCCGCTGCTGGGGCCGGAGGCGGCGGAACAGGTCCGCCGTGGGCACCGCCCCCTCCTCGCAGTTCAACACGCCGTCTCCCCTGCACAGCGGCAGGGGCAGAATCACCACACCGGCGGCGGCGGCGCGGTCCAGCGTGTCCGCCCCCACAGGTTTCCAGCGGTCCAGGCCATACGTACGGACGGAATGGCCGTCCCCGGCCAGCAGCCGGGCCAGTTCCGCCTGGCGGCGGTCCCCGCCGATAACGCCAAAGGTTTTCTTCATCTCAACACTCCCCCTCGCTCCATGGTATGGCCGGGAGAAGAAATGGGTGATTGTCTTTTTCCGGCGGACGTGCTACAATGAAAGTCGTGAAACCTGCCGAAAGGACTGGACGATGATGAGATACGAGTACCTGCTTTTCGACGCCGACGACACCCTGTTCGACTTCCCCAAGGCCTCCTCCCGGGCCTTTGAGAACATGTGCCGGGTCCACGGCATCCCCTACACGCCGGAGGTTTACCGGCTCTACCATGAAATCAACCTGGAGCTCTGGGCCGCCTTCGACCGGGGAGAGGTTTCCAAGGAGTTCGTCACTCTGGAGCGTTACGTCCGCTTTTTAAAGGCCCTGGGCCTGGAGCGGGACCCGGCGGCCTGCAACCGGGACTATCTGGCCGCCCTGGGCGAGGGCGTTTACCCCCTCCCCCACGCCGAGGCGGTCTGCCGGGAGTTAAAAGCCCAGGGCCACCGGATGTATATCGTCACCAACGCCGTGGCCTCCGTCCAGCGCAGCCGCCTCCAAGGCAGTGTCTTCGCGGAGCTTTTCGAGGCCGCCTTTATCTCTGAGGAAGCCGGAGCCGCCAAGCCCAGCAAGGCATACTTCGACTATGTGCGCCGCCGGCTTCCGGGACTGACGGAGAAAAACGCCCTGGTCATTGGAGACTCCCTGACCACTGATATTCAGGGGGCCAACAACGCCGGACTCCCCTGCTGCTGGTTCAACCCGGCAAAAAAGCCCCGGCGGGAGGGGCTGCGGGTTGACTATGAGATTTCCGATCTGCGGGAACTTTTGAACATCGTATAAACAAACGGCGCCGGAATTCTCCGGCGCCATGTTTCAGCCTTTCGGCTTTTTCCGCAGCTTCAGCAAAACGCCTTCCCGTTCCGCCGCCTGGAGCAGGGCGGCGGTCCTGATTCCCCGCTCCCCCGCCGCAGCCGGGACAGTGCCCGTCCAGCTTCATGGGGCACAGGCCGCAGTTCAGCCCGCAGAGGGAAAACAAAAGATCCTCCCGCTTAAAAACCTTTCATATCCGTTCCTCCTCTCCGCTGGTCTCACGATTTTTTCGGACATGCTCCAACAGAGCCTCCCGGTCGTTGGGCAGTACGCCGTCTATGACCTTTTCCAGAAGCTCCTCCAGCGCCTTTCCCACCGCGGGGCCGGAGAGGCCCAGGGCCAGCAGGTCTCCGCCCTTCAGCGCCAGCTGCTTCAAGGAAAAGCAGGCGTCCTCCGCCAGGAGCTTGTCCAGGATTTCCTCCGCCTTGTCCAGCTCCTTCTGCCTGTCCCAATAGGCCGGGGCCTGTCCCAGGTTGTCCGCCCGCTTTACCAGAATCAGCCGCCGCAAATCCTCCTCCCCGAGAATCCGCAGGGCCCGCCGGATGGACTTGTCTGTCCGGGGGATGTCCCTGTCGTGCCACTCCACCAGCCGGACCACGGTCTCCCGGAACTCTGCGGCACATTTCAGCCGCCGGAGCATCTTATCCGCCAAATCACAGCTGACGGCGGGGTGGCCGTAGAAATGGCCCACGCCCTGTTCGTCCAAGGTAAAGCTGTCCGGCTTTCCCACATCGTGGAGAAGCATGGTACAGCGCAGTACCAAATCCCCCGGTGCAGCAGCCAGGGCGTGGAGGGTGTGCTCCCACACGTCGAAGCAGTGGTGGCGGTTCCGCTGGCGGAAGCCCACCATGGCCAGCAGCTCCGGCCAAAATACGCCGAAGGCCTCCGGACAGCCCCGCAGGACCTCCGCCGCGTCCTTGCCTGGAAGGAGCTTAAAGAATTCCGCCTGAATCCGCTCCGCCGCGATGTTCCGCAGCCCATCCCGGTTCCGGCGGACAGCCGCCGCCGTCCCAGGCTCTATGCCAAGTCCCAGCGTCGCCGCGAAGCGAAGCCCCCGCAGAATCCGCAAAGCGTCCTCCTGAAACCGCCGGTCCGGCTCCCCCACGCAGCGGAGAATTCCCCGGCGCAGGTCCTCCCTTCCCCCGAAGGGGTCCCGGAGCTCGCCCCGGAGGTTCCGGGCCATGGCGTTGACGGTGAAATCCCGGCGGGCCAAGTCCTCGTCAAGGGAACGGGAAAAGGCCACAGTCTCCGGGCGGCGGTGGTCTCGATAAGTCCCGTCAATCCGGTAGGTAGTGACCTCCACGGGGCCTTCTTCCGTTTTGACGGTGACGGTGCCGTGTTTCAGCCCCGTGGGCAGTCCCCGGTGCCCAAACAGCGCCAGGGTCTCCTCCGGCCGGGCGGAAGAAGTCACGTCCCAGTCCTCCGGGCTTCGGCCCATCAAAGCGTCCCGGACGCAGCCGCCCACGCACCAGGCCTCATGGCCCGCCGCTTCCAGGGTTTTCAGAACAGCCTGTACATTCTCCGGAATTTCCATGGATTTGCCCCCTTTCGCCGTTGCATTTCGCCGGTTTCTATATTATAATAAAATGCTTGCAAGGATACAATCTTTTTTAAGTTCCGTTTTCTGGAAAGGAAGCTGGTTTCCATGATACAGAGTAAAAAACCCATCAGCGACTTCTTCGTTCCCGGCGTCCGGGCCCACCTGGTTGGCATCGGGGGCGTGTCCATGTGCCCCCTGGCGGAGGTCCTGCGGGACAAGGGGCTCGTCATCCAGGGCTCCGACATGTCGCAGAGCGACACTGTGAATCGTCTCCGCTCCCTGGGCGTTCCCGTGGCCATCGGCCACAACGCCGACAATCTGGGGGACTGCGATCTGGTCATCCGTACCGCCGCCGTCCATGACGGGAACCCCGAGATTGCCGGGGCCATTGCCCGGGGCATCCCCGTCTATGAGCGGGCCCAGGCCTGGGGGGCCATCATGCGGCACTATCCCAACGCCCTCTGCGTGTCCGGGACCCACGGGAAGACCACCACCACCTCCATGTGCACCCACATCTTCATGGCGGCGGAGGCAGACCCCACAGTGATGATCGGCGGCACCCTGCCCCTGCTGCACTCCGGTTACCGGGTGGGCCAGGGGGACACCATCATCCTGGAGTCCTGCGAATACTGCAACAGCTTCCTCAGCTTCTTCCCCACCGTGGCGGTGATTTTGAACGTGGAGGCAGACCACCTGGATTTCTTCAAGGACCTGGAGGACATTAAACATTCCTTCCGCCGCTTCGCGGAGCTGGTGCCCTCCGGGGGCCATGTGATTGTTAACGCGGACAACGCCGGGGCCCGGGATGTGGCCCAGGGCCTGGACGCCTTCACCTTCGGCCTGGAGCCGGGGGCGGACTGCACCGCCGTGAACCTCCGGGTGGACAGGGGCCGTCCCGTCTTTGACATCCACGTCCGCGGCGAATTCTACGCCCACACGGAGCTGAAAGTCTACGGACGGCACAACGTATCCAACGCCCTGGCGGCGGCCTCCTCCGCCTATGTCCTGGGCCTTCCCGGGGAAGCGGTGGAGAAGGGCCTGGGCGCCTTTACCGGCGCCGGACGGCGCTTTGAGTACAAGGGGACCTTCCAGGGCGCGGAGATCTACGACGACTACGCCCACCACCCCGACGAGCTTCACGCCCTGCTGACCACCGCCAAGAGCCTGGGCTACCGGCGTTTGATCGTGGCCTTCCAGCCTCACACCTACTCCCGGACCGCCAAGCTCTTCGACCGCTTTGCGGAGGAATTGAAGCTGGCGGACGTGGTGGTCCTGGCGGAAATCTATGCCGCCCGGGAACAGAATACTCTGGGCATCTCCTCGGCGGACCTGAGCCGGGAGATTCCCGGCTCCGTCTACTGCTCTACCCTGGACAAGACGGCGGAGGCCGTCCGGCGGCTGGCCGGGCCGGGGGATTTGATTCTGACAGTTGGCGCGGGGGATATTTACCGGGCCGGGGAGAAGCTGCTTTTATCGTAAAATTGTAACGGCGCCTGATATTACAGAGCAGCATTCCAGCTGAGGATACCCTTGAAGAAGAAACGCACCCAAACAAGCCTTTGCCCGCTCTGGCGTTCTGGAGTTCATCCAAGACAGAGCGGCGGCTACGGAGGAACCGCGAATATGGAACTTTCACCGCTTTACCACAATGCCCGGCCGGAGGGCGAGCTGCCGCCCCAGGAGGCGGCGGCCTTCGCCCTGCTGGAGGAGCTGGGCATAGACTACGACCGGGTGTCCAGCGAACCCGCCGACACCATGGAGAAATGCTCCGCCGTCAGCCAGGCGCTGGGCGTGCCTATCTGCAAGAATCTCTTTCTCTGCAACCGGCAGAAAACGCAGTTTTACCTCCTGTGCATGGGGCCTGACAAGCCCTTCCATACCAAGGACCTCTCCCGCCAGATCGGCTCCGCCCGGCTGTCCTTTGCGCCGGAAGAGAATCTTTGGGAGCTGCTCCGCTGCACTCCCGGCTCCGCTACCATCCTGGGGCTGATGCACGACAAGGAGCATCGGGTCCGCCTGCTGATGGAACGGGAGGTATACACGGCGGAATATTTAAGCTGCCACCCCTGCATCTGCACCAGCAGTTTGAAGCTGAAAATGGCGGACGTGCTGGAAAGGCTGCTGCCGTGCACGGGACATGAAATCACCGTGGTGGATTTATAAACAGCAACCCCGGAAGCTGCGGCTTCCGGGGTTGCTGCGTTTAGCTCATTCGCGCGTTGACTCAGCCCTCTTTAATAGCCGCCTGCGCCGCCGCCAAACGGGCGATGGGCACCCGGAAGGGAGAGCAGGACACGTAGTCCAGTCCAATCCTGTGACAGAATTCCACGCTGGAGGGATCGCCGCCGTGCTCGCCGCAGATGCCCAGGTGCAGGCCCGGGTTGGTGCTCCGGCCCCAGCGGGCGGCATTGCCGATGAGGCGGCCCACGCCGTGCTGGTCCAGCTTAGCGAAGGGGTCGTTCTCGTAAATCTTCTTGTCATAGTAAGCGTCCAGGAACTTGCCCGCGTCATCCCGGCTGAAACCGAAGACCAGCTGGGTCAAGTCATTGGACCCGAAGGAGAAGAAGTCGGAGATGGGAGCGATGTCGTCGGCGCACATAGCGGCGCGGGGAATCTCGATCATGTTGCCCACCTTATATTTCAGGTTAGAACCGGCTTCTTTAATCAGAGCGTCCGCCACTTCGGTGACAATGCCCTTCACATAAGCGAACTCCTTCAGCTCGCCCACCAGGGGAATCATAATCTCGGGGACCAAGGTCCACTCGGGGTGGCGGGCCTGCACGTTCAGCGCAGCCTTGATGACCGCCCGGGTCTGCATTCTGGCAATCTCCGGGAAGGTGACGCTCAGGCGGCAGCCGCGGTGGCCCATCATGGGGTTAAACTCATGGAGTCCCGCGATGATGGCCTTGATCTCCTCCACGGTCTTGCCCATTTCCTTGGCCATGGCCTCAATGTCGGCCTCCTCGGTGGGCACGAACTCGTGCAGCGGGGGATCCAGGAAGCGGATGGTGACGGGCAGACCCTCCATGGCCTCATAAATACCCTCGAAGTCGCCCTGCTGCATGGGCTCCAGCTTGCTAAGAGCCTTCTCCCGCTGCTCCACGGTGTCGGAGCAGATCATCTCACGGATGGCCTGGATGCGGTCATCGTTGAAGAACATATGCTCGGTACGGCACAGGCCGATGCCCTGAGCGCCAAACTTCCGGGCCTGAGCGGCGTCGTGGGGGGTATCGGCGTTGGTGCGGACCTGGAGGCGGCGGTACTTGTCCGCCCAGCCCATAACCCGGCCGAACTCGCCGCCGATAACGGCGTCCACCGTGGGAATGGCTCCGTCGTAAATCTTGCCGGTGGAACCGTCCAGGCTCAGCCAGTCGCCCTCGTGATAGGTCTTCCCGGCCAGCTCAAACTTCTTGTTTTCCTCGTCCATCTTGATCTCGCCGCAGCCGGAGACGCAGCACTTGCCCATGCCCCGGGCCACCACGGCGGCGTGG
>JAAWTB010000118.1 GCA_022801815.1 Oscillibacter sp.
TGCCATACGTTGCCTTTCTTGGCCGAATGAGCATCTGGATCACGCTCTTTTTTCTTGTTTTTGGTTGAGGAAGGAGCTTCAATAAAGGTGGAATCCACTCAGTGATCTGGCTGCGGAGGTGTTGATGGGTGGTCTGGTGGAGATGTACCACCGTCTGATGGACGGTGTTCTGGATGATTTTTGGCGCCAGAGGCTGGAGCGTCTGCACGATGGGGCGCGTACTGCGGTACACCAGGTCCTGCGGCCGGGCATTGCGGCTGTGCCGGTCGGCGCGGGACAGCCCCACACCGGCGGACAGGCGGGCCATGTTACAGCGGCGAGACAAGCAGGTGCTCATAATTGAGCTCAAACCGGTCGATAAGGATTGTATTTTGCAGCGCATCCAGCTCACCAGCCTCCCATTTCTTTACCACCAGCCCTGTCACTGTGTAAAACTTCCCCAGCAGCTGCAATCCCTCCGGGGAGCGCGCTTCAATCCGCATGGGCAAAAACAGCCGCTCTCCCGCCAGGTAAAAGGGAAAGAACTCTCCGGCATATGCGCCGCGCTCCATACGCAGCGTGCCGGGCGTTTTGGAGGGCGCGCGCAGCACATGAACGCGGTCATTGATCCCGCCCTCCTGATAAATAGTCGTTTCAGCCTCCCGGCCCAGTCCGGATACCTTGGAAAAGCCAAACTCCAGCACGCCCAGAAAAACGCGGAAGTATAGGCGGCTAACGGGTCCATAGGCATATCCCTCCTTAGAGCCTGTTTAGCATCTCTCCACGCCCGTCTTGCCGGGGGATTTTTCGCCACTCATCGTTGTTTAGCCTCGAAATACACAAAGTATTCCATCGGCTTCTCGCCTTGATTGGCGGAAAATCCCCTCGCCAATCCGAAACATGTTGAGATGCTAAACAGGCTCTTACATCTCAGGCGTCAAACACATTCTTTTCCTGTCGGTTGGCCTCCCGGTTGATCCGGCTGATCTCGCGGCAGAACCGCTCCCGCTCCAGGTGCGGCAGTTCCAGCACATCCTCCAAGCCCCAGTGGAAATAGTACGAGATGAACGAGAGCTGGCGGTACAGCTCCCTGGGCGGCTGAAGATTCATCCCGCTCCCTGAAAATTTATGGTATCCACAAACTGCTTCCCGCAGTGGGGGCACGTCACCTGAATCTGGGGCTTTTCCGCTTTGTTGATGGTGTCGTACATATCCTGCAAAAACTCCATATCGGCCACAAACAGCCCCTCGATCACCTCCGGCGTCACCTCCGGCAGCGTACCCAGCATGGTAATGACCTTGCTGAGGATCAGCGGGTTCATATAGCTTTCGTCCGCCTTCACCCTGGGGTCCCGCAGGGCGCCCAGCTCGTCGCCGGCGGTGGCCAGCCGCATCTGGCCCTCCCGGTGCAAGGTTCCCTCCCCGTCAACATACCCCCGGGGCAGGCGAAACGGATACATGGTCTGAAGCTCCATTTATAATTTCCCCCTTATTTCGTCCGCGTGATGCCCTCTGTCACCAGCTCCAGGCTTTCAATGGCGATCTCGTTGCTGGTGGCGTTAAAGTCGGGCGCGGTGTACTTGGTGGGCCACGCCTTTTCCAGCTGCCAGGAGGCGACCTCTTTCATCTCATCGTCCATGAGGGTGATGACGACGGTTTTTCTGGTGGCCTTGCCGGACTGGATCTCCTTGATCCAGTCCCAGAACACCTGGGAATCGGTGGCGCCGCGCTTGAGGGTCACATTGGAGTATTTCAGGATGCCCGGCTGCTTGCCGGGGGTCTTGCCCGCCATGTTGCCCTCCCGGTACTCAATCGGGTCCGCGGTGATGTCCGGCGAGGACACCTCGGAGAACCCGGCCTCCTCAGTCTGGTCGATCAGCACCTTGTAATTATACTTTTTGAACGGATAAATGATCTCTGCCATAAACTGTTTCCCTCCTTACCGGTTAAGCCGCAGATTGGGTGATCTGAGTGATACGGAAGATGACAAACTCCGCCGGACGCACAGGGGCCACGCCGATCTCGCAGATCAGCCGCCCGTTGAGAATGTCGTCCTGGGTCATGGTGTTGTGCCCGACCTCCACATAGTACGCCTGCTCCGGCGTGGAGCCGGCCAGCGCGCCGATACGCCGCTGAGTCTCCAGAAACAGGGATATGGTGCCCCGGACCCGGGACCACAGTCCTTCGTCGTTGGGCTCAAAGACCACCCAGCCGGTATTGGCGCGGATGGATTCCTCCAGGAAGATAAACAGGCGGCGGACATTGACATACTTCCAGTTCCCGTCGCTGGAGCAGGTGCGGGCGCCCCATACCCGGATACCCTGGCCGGGGATAGCCCGGATCAGGTTGACGCCGTTGGGGTTGAGCTTGCCCTGCTCGGCGGCGTTGTAGCTCACCGACAGTCCGGTACAGCCCTGGACGATCTCATTGGCGGGGGCCTTGAACACGCCCCGCTGGATGTCGGTGCGGGCATAGACGCCGCAGATGGAGCCGGAGGGCGGCAGGAAGGTGGGACGCTTCAGCAGAGGATCGTACACCTGTACCCAGGGGGCGTAAAGAGCCGCGTAGGAGGTGTCGTAGGCGCTGCGGTGGCGGTTCAGCTCGTCCACCGCCGTACACTCCAGCGGCGCGTCCAGTACGGCAAACCGGCTGGTGAGGCCCTCGCAGTGGGCGATCAGCTTGGCCTGCGCATTGGCGTCGGTGACGCCGGGAACCGCCATGATGGACACATCGGTGATCTCCTGGAACGCCTCGATGCCGGAGCGCTTGTCGGGTCCCAAATCTGTGCCGTTGAAGGTGCCGGCGTTGACGCTGTCCATGGTGCCGTTCAGCCCACCGCTGAGTTCAATGCGAAGGCTCTCCGCGCCTTCCTCCGCCCCCAGCAGAGACAGTGGATCGCTGGCGTCCTCCGGCAGATGCAGCGTCATGGAAGCCATATGGGACTTCTCCAGCGCCGCAAGAAGATAGTCGGGAGCGGCGGGATTCAGGGAGCAGCCGGGATAGCTCTCCTCCTGTCCGCCGCAGCGGATGGCCATATCCACACCGCAGGCTTCCAGGGTGCGGGTGGGAACCAGGGCCGTATCTACCGCGTCCTCCGGCAGCTCGGCCTGGAAGGAGACCAGCATCCCGTTCAAGGCGGTAACTTTGAAATACGATACGGCGCCTTCCGCGCGGTAGGCGGCCAGATCGCCCACCCGGAACCCGGCGGCGTTTTTCAGGCGGTACTGCTTTCCGCCAACGCCATCCTGCACCTCCAAAATCTGCGTTCTGGCCCTGGTGCTTCTGGAGAAGAACACCTGCATGGTGTTCGCCCACGCACCGGGGTTTTTTGCCTGGACCATGACCGGCCCCTCCGCGCTTTTGGCGCAGGCGGCGTCCTCCGGGGCCGCGCGCATGACATAGCAGGTGCTGCCGCCGTTGGTGAAAAACTGCTCTACCGCGTTGGGCAGATAGTGGTACTTCCCATATTCCAGTTCCGAGAGATACCCGCCAAACCGCCGCTGGTATTCGGCGAAGCTGGTCAGCAGGACAGGCCGTCCTGTAACCGGCCCCTTTTCCGCCAAGCCGACAAATCCAGCCGTACTGGTCCCAACGCCCTCCATGGCCTTGACGTCGGAATCAAATTCCTCCACGTAGACGCCCGGAGACAAATATTCTGCCATTTCAAATACCTTCCTTCCTTTTTATAGCTGTACGCTGGTTTGCCCGGCGGACTGTACGGCGATCTGGCCGCCCCACGCGCACATCAATTGACTGTCATTGGAGATTGCGGGCTGCCCGCCGATGAATACCTTGGGGGCGGCGTTCAGCCATGGCCCGGCGGGGACCGGGACGCAGGGCATAGGCGTCAGCACACCCAGCGCCGCTGAGGTTGCGGAGGCTACGGTGGGGTTGCTGAGGCTGCTGCACATGCCAAAGGGCGGGAGATTGACGGTGGGCGCCATATCGGTCATGACGCCGGCAGGCCGTCCGTTGATGGCGACTCTCGGCAAGGGCAGGGCGCTGAATACCGCCGGCGCGGAGCCAAAGGGACACTGAAGCACAGCGCCGGTGCAAAGACAAAAACTCATGCTCCACCGCCGCCTTTCCGTTTGGCACTGAGCTGGAACTCCCGAACCGGAGGCGTGCGGCGGATGCGCGTACTGGGAATCCGCACCGGCTCCAGCGTCAGATAGGCGGCGGGCTGGAGGGGACTGCTCAGGCTCTGCCACAGAGCGGTCTTTTCATTCCGGGCCAGCTCATGAAAGGTAACTTTCACCTCCTGCCCGTCCAGCTCCAGCGGCTCCATGCTGTGTACCGCCCGCATTGCCGCTTCCAGCAGTACCATCTCATCTAAAGCGCTCATGCTGTCAAAGGGCACCTTCCGGTTTGCGAACAGCAGGAAATGAAGGGCCAACAGGCGGTCCGGGTGACGGCGCGTATCCGCGCTCACCCGAGCGGCGGACGGCGGGCCATAGGGACGTACCTCCTCAATATCGTGGAGGAATACGCCAAAGCGGTAGTCTGTCTCCGCGCCCGGATGGGTCAGCTTGAGATCGTCCTCCTGATTCAGCACCGATGGCACCATCTCACCGCGCAGCCGCTCCAGCAGCAGATTGCCGATCCCCAACAAGTACGTCTTCCTGCTTTTTATGAACGTGTTTTTGTTGATCTGCGGCATGTTCCTGGAAGGCAACGCCATTATGATTATCCTGGTTCCCCTGCTGTTCCCCATCGCCATGGAGTACGGCATCAACGAGATCCAGATTCTGATGGTTATCATCTTCAACGTCTCCATCGGCTGCATGACGCCGCCCATGGGAACCTTGATGTTTGTGGTGTGCAATGAGACAGGGTGTAAGCTTAAGGACTTTATTAAAGAGAGCGTGCCATTCTTCGTTGTGCTGCTGGCCGAGCTTTTGATGCTGACCTTTATTCCGGTGCTTACCACCGGCCTGGTCACGCTGTTTGGCGGCTGACGTCCGGGTAGCCGGCAAAAAAGAAGCATGACCCGTACCGGCAGGTGCGGGTCATGCCGCTGAATATATGAAGTTCAAAGGAAAGGATTCCACTATGAATGCGTCATATTTGACTCCAGCTATTACGTTCTTTCACGAGGATGGAACCCTGGACCTGGAGAACCAGGCGAAACTGTTTGAGAATCTGGTGGAAAACGGCATGGACGGCATCCTGGTAGAGGGCAGCGCCAGCGAGTTTTTCGCCATGTCCATGGACCAGCGCCGGGAGCTGGCGGGCTTTGCTGTCCGGCAGGTAAATCACCGGGTAAAACTGATTGTCAACACCAGCAATATGGTGGCAGACGAGATTGTGCGTTTTTCCGGCGAGTGCTTGGACGCCGGCGCCGATGCCGTCATGATCCTGCCGCCCTATTACGCACATTTCGGCGCCGATGCCCTGCTGCGGTACTATGACCGCCTGGCGCGGCAGATTCATGGGCCCATCTACATCTACAACTTCCCGGGAAATGTGGGCTATTCCATTCCTCCGGAGACGCTGGCCCGGCTGATGGAGCTCCATGAGAACATTGTGGGTCTGAAGGACACAACCCCCGATATGGTCCACACCCGGGAGGTCATCAAAGCTGCGGCGGCCCGGCGGCCCGACTTTGAAGTCTACTCTGGTTTCGACGACAACTTCGCCCACAACCTGCTGTCGGGGGGAAGCGGATGCATCGGAACCCTGAGCAATTTGGCGCCGGAGTTCTGCTCCGCCTGGACGCGCGCCTTCCGGGAGAACGATTTGGAGGGAATCGCTGCGGGGCAGCGCCGCGCAAATGCGCTGATGGATCTATACAGCGTGTGCGACCAGTTCCCGACGGCCTTTAAGGAGGCGCTTCGACTCCGGGGTTTTGCCGTGAGCAGCGCATCCACCTTCCCCGCCGCCGATATTACCAAAGAGGAAAGTGAAAAGGTTCTGGAGATCCTGCGCAAAGGGGGAATCCAGTAGAATAACAGGGACTAGGGCTTGTTTGAAAATTGCCAACACGCCCAAACAGCGGGCTTTTTTCCACCATACATCGTTAAATTTTCTTGCCATCCGTCAGGATGCCTGCGAAAATTTGCCTTGTCTGG
>JAAWTB010000119.1 GCA_022801815.1 Oscillibacter sp.
CCATCCTGGCTCTGCGCAACGAGCTGGAGCCCCTGCATAAGGAAATCCACGAGTCCGCCACCCATGTGTTGAACCTGCTGAAAACCAGCCCCGCCCAGGCTCAGGAGTACTATCAGAAAACTATCCTGTCCAATATCACCACTTTGGTTGGCAAACTGGACAAGATCGTGGAAATGGAAACCAACGCCAACAACGAGGGCCTGACCCGCATGCGCACCATGATTCTCCAGATGCAGCTGGTCTGCTTCATCTGCCTGGTGCTGGCGCTGGTCTGCCTCCTCAGCCTGGTCACCTACGTAACCAAGCATGTGGTAAAGCCCATCCTCCTCATTACCAGCCGTGCCCGCCCCCTTCAGGAGGGTCATCTGGACTTGAAGATGGACTATCAATCCGAAAACGAGATGGGTGAGCTTGCCAGCACCCTGGCAAAGTCCATGGCCCTGATCCATAGCTATGTGGAGGACATCAACCGTGTCATGAGCGAGCTGTCCCGGGGGAATTTCAACGTCTCCACCTCCGCACCCTACATCGGGGACTTCCAGTCTATTGAGACATCCCTCAACAGCTTCACCGTCACCATTTCCGAAACCCTGGGCAACATCGTCCAGACCCAGGGCCGGGTCTCCAGCAACGCCGGCCAGCTCTCCAGCGGCGCCCAGGCGCTGGCCCAGGGCGCGACGGAGCAGGCCAGCGCCGTGGAGGAGCTTTACGCAACCCTGGACGACCTGTCCAAGGGCGCGGCGCAGAACGTTCAGTCCGCCTCCGCCGCCCTGGAAAACGCCCGCCTCACCGGCGAGCAGGTGACCCTCAGCAGCCAGCAGATGGAGCAGATGGTCTCTGCCATGACCGATATCACCAAGTCCTCCGAACAGATTGGCCGGATCATCGCCACCATTGAGGACATCGCCTTCCAGACCAACATTCTGGCTCTGAACGCCGCCGTGGAGGCCGCCCGGGCGGGCAGCGCCGGCAAGGGCTTCGCCGTTGTCGCCGACGAGGTGCGCTCTCTCGCCACCCGGTCTGACGAGGCCGCCAAGGCCACCAAGGACCTTATCGACAACTCTGTCCAAGCCACGGCGCAGGGCAGCCGCATCGTCGGTCAGGTCTCCGACTCCTTGAAGAAGACCCTGGAGCTGGTGATGCAGTCCAACACCACCATCAGCGCTATCGCCGAGGCCGTCCAGGGAGAAGCCGCCTCCATTGCCCAGGTCACCGAGGGCATCGGCCAGATTTCCGCCGTGGTACAGACGAACTCCGCCAGCAGCGAGGAATCCGCCGCCGTCAGCTCGGAGCTCTTCGAGGAGGTCCACAAGCTGGAGGACGAAACCCGAAAATTCCAGCTCAAGAGGGGCCGCTGAACTACATAAGCAGCGCCGCCTGGGCCAATGCCCAGGCGGCGTTTTCTCACTCCATCAACCCGGCCCTTCTCATTTGGGCCGTCTTGGACTGGAGGCGGGCAAAGGAGGTCACGCTGTCGTCCTCCTCCAGCAGAGCCTTGGCCTCCGGGGACAAGGTCTGGAAAAACTCGTAAGCCGAGGGGTCCTGATCCAAAAGATCCTCCAGGCACAAATATTCCACGCCGTACATCCAAATCACCTCCGGGTCTAGTCTGCCCGGCTTTACAGGGAGGTTACCATGGAATTTCAAACAATTTCTGACAATAAGCGCACCTTTCTCCCCCTGCTTCTCCTGGGGGACGAGCAGGAGGACATGATCGGCCGCTATCTGGACCGGGGGACGCTGTGGGTCCTGTACGACGGCGGGGCGCTCCGGTGTGTGTGCGTAGTGACGGAGGAGGGCGGCGGGGTGTTTGAAATTAAAAACCTCGCCGTGGCTCCCGAGAGCCAGAGGCGAGGCTATGGGCAGGCTATGGTGGAGCATGTGGCCCGGCAGTGCCGGGGACGGGGGAACTGCCTGCTGGCCGGCACTGGGGACAGCCCTTTGACAGTACCGTTTTATGAGAGCTGCGGCTTTCAGGAGTGCGGACGGGTGAAAGACTTCTTCCCGGACCACTACGACCACCCGATTTTCGAGGCGGGACGGCAGCTGGTGGATATGGTATATTTTTCCATGGCGCTGTAGCGGCTCAGGCGTAGAAGGAAAGCGTACCGTAGTACTTGGAGACCGTGGATTTGTCGTAGTCAGATCCATAGCCGTCTAAGACCTCCGGCCCGTAGCGCAGGAGGAAGTAATCCAGGTCGTGAAGTTTTTTGTACACGTTGTTCACGTGCTCCATCTCGCGGCCCTTTGCCAGCTTCATCTCCGCCGCCAGCTCTTGCAGCTCCGCTTTTAGGCCCTCATTCTGTGCAGAGGCCTCCAGCTCCTCCATCAGGGTAATGAAGTCGTCCGCCGTGTAATCGCTGGCCGCCAAGACCGCCGTGCCGTATCGGCTGTAAAACTCCGCTTCCGTAAGTCCCTCCCGGGCGCAGACGGCGTCCATGTCCAGGCTGCCGTCATAGGCCCAGGCGATTTGAATTTCGCCGCTCTGGTCGAAATAGTTCCAATACAGGCTGTCTGGGTCCTCCAGTTTCCCAAAGAGATCGTCGTACAGGTACATCTGCTCCAGCCGCAGGTTTGCGGTTTTCACAGCTTCCGCCAGCCGGTCCGCCTGCTCCTGCGGCATGCCCTCCAGCGCCTCTTCCCGGGCGGCGGCCGCCGCCTCCTTTGAAGGTCTCGCGGGAGGGGCGGTTTCCTCCGGCGCATCCGCCGCCCCGGTCTCCTCCAAAGCGGGGGCGGGAGCCGGCGGCAGGGCTGCCCCACCGCTCTCTCCGGTCCCGGCGGAGGAGCACCCGGTCAGAAAGCACGCAAACGCCCAGAGAAGCAGCAGAGTCTTGAATCGTCCCATGGAAACCCTCCCTTTCGGTTCTTGAAACAGCCTGAATATCCCCGCTAAACGGCTACAGGCTATCATATCCCTGGTTTTCTGTCAATAGAAACCGGACCTGCGTCCTTCTCCTGGGATCTCCGGCATTTCCGGCAGACGGACACACAGGTCCGCCTCTGTGCCGCATTTTTCCACCAAATGTATGCGCGCACACTCTCCCGGGCGGAATACTCCCGAAAAAGGGGACGGCATGATTTTGCCGTCCCCTTTTTTGTTTCCTCCGATGAAGTCAGACTCCTTTACTCCTTCACGGCGGCCTTCAACGCCTCCACCCGGTCGGTCTTCTCCCAGGCCACGCCCAGGTCCTCCCGGCCCATGTGGCCGTAGGCGGCCAGCTTGCGGTAGATGGGCTTGCGGAGATCCAGGTCCCGGATGATGGCGGTGGGCCGCAGGTCGAAAACCTTGCCCACAGCCTCCTCCAGCTTGGCGTCGCTGACAGAGCCGGTACCGAAGGTGTCCACCATGATGCTGACGGGCTTGGCGACGCCAATCGCATATGCCAGCTCAATCTGGCAGCGTCTGGCCAGGCCCGCGGCCACAATGTTCTTGGCCACCCAGCGGGCGGCGTAAGCGGCGGAACGGTCCACCTTAGTGGGGTCCTTGCCGGAGAAGCATCCGCCGCCGTGTGGGGCGCTGCCGCCGTATGTATCCACGATGATCTTCCGGCCTGTGAGGCCCGCGTCGGCGGCGGGGCCGCCCTTGACGAAACGGCCGGTGGGGTTCACATAGTATTTCGTATTCTCATCCAGCAGCTCGGCGGGAAGGACCTCCTTGGCCACCAGGTTGATCATGTCCCGGCGGATCTGCTCCAGGGTGACGTCGGGGTTGTGCTGGGTGGAGATGACCACCGTGTCAATACGGACGGGGTTGTTGTTCTCGTCATATTCCACGGTGACCTGGCTCTTCCCGTCGGGGCGCATGTAGGAGACCAGGCCGCTCTTGCGGACCCGGGTCATCTGGAGGCAGAGCTTCTGGGCCAGGGACAGCGGCAGGGGCATCAGCTCCGCCGTCTCGTCGCAGGCGTAGCCGAACATCATGCCCTGGTCTCCCGCGCCGTGGTTCAGCTCCGCCTCCTCGTTGTTTTTGTTCTCCAGGGACTTGTCTACCCCCAGGGCGATGTCGGCGGACTGCTCGTCGATGGAGGTGATGACGCCGCAGGTGTCGCAGTCGAAGCCGTATTTGCCCCGGTCATAGCCGATGTCCCGGACCACCTCCCGGGCGATCTTGTCGATGTCCACATAGCAGCTGGTGGTAATCTCGCCCATGACGTGAATCAGCCCGGTGCAGGCCGTGGTCTCGCAGGCCACCCGGCCCTGGGGGTCCTGGGCCAGGATGGCGTCCAGGACGGCGTCGGAAATCTGGTCGCAGATTTTGTCGGGATGTCCCTCCGTCACAGACTCGGACGTAAAAAGATAGTGTCTTGCCATAGTTATGCTCCTTTTCAGCCCCCTGGGGGCGGCGCGCTTTTTCTCCCGCGCGCTGGGACGATTTTCGGCCGGCTGAACAGCAAAGAAAAACCGCGCGTTTCGGCGGCGAAACACACGGGAAATTCTTCCTCGCTCCTCATCTGTCGTTTCCGCCGGATTTGGCACCTTTCAAGCGCAGGTTGCCGTGGTTTCATCGGGCCGTTCCCTCCGCCACTCTTGATAAGGATATTTACTTATCTTGTATTGTAGCAGGTCTGACGGGTTTGTCAAGGGCTCCCGGCCTTTTTTCGCCGGAATTTTTTCCCGGTTCACCCAATGTTTAAAAAATGTTGGTGACTTTTTCCGGTGAACAGGGTATAATGCTCCTAAACTCAAACTCAAGTTTAGGAGGGAGCTTCTTTGAGAAAGCTGAACAGCGCCATGGAGCGCTTCGCGCTCCGGCACCCGGGCTTCGGCGTCCCCAATCTCATGCTGTACATCGTCATTGGAAACGTCATCGCCTTCTTCCTGCTGCGCATGACCAGCGGGGCGGCCATTCAATTTCTGTACTTTGACTGGGGTCAGGTCCTCCATGGTCAGATCTGGCGGCTGGCAACCTTCGTCTTCGTGCCGGACAGCACGACCCCCTTCAATCTGATCCTGTCGCTTTACTTTATGTATTTCATCGGCTCCATGCTGGAGCGGGAGTGGGGCACGCCAAAGTTCAATCTTTACTATCTCTGCGGCGTGGTCCTGACCATCCTCACCGGGATCATCAGCCATTACGCCTTCGGGTACGGCGTGCTGATGGGAACCTATTATGTGGGAATGTCCATGTTTCTGGCTTTCGCCGCCCTGTACCCCGACGCCCGGCTGATGCTTCTGTACATCATCCCCATCAAAGCCAAGTGGCTGGCGGCGGCGGACCTGGCCCTCTTTGCCGTGGATGTCATTGCCGCCCTGCTCCAGGGAAGCTGGCTGAATGCTCTGCTGCCCGTCATCGCCCTTTTGAACTTCCTAATCTTCTTCTGGTGCGAGATCGCAGACCAGCTGGACCGCCAGCGGGCCTATGCCCGGCACCGGAACTCCCGCCAGACCATTCAGTTCAAGTCCGCTGTCCGCCAGCAGCGGAAAAAGGAGGCCCAGCAGGGCTACCGGCACAAGTGCTCCGTCTGCGGCCGGACCGACACGGAGTATCCGGACCTGGAGTTCCGCTACTGTTCCCGCTGCGCGGGATACCACTGCTTTTGTGTGGACCACATTTTCAATCATGAGCATTTCAAGGAGTGAACCCATTTGAAAAACCCCTTCCCCAAGTCAAAATACCGTCTCTCCCTTCCCCTGTCCCTTCTCGCGGCGGTGCTGCTGTCCGGGGGAATCACCCTGCTGGCCCTCTGGTGCCAGCCCAATTCCTTCCGGGGACTGCTGTCCGGCTTCCTCCGCCAACCCCTGCTGATTGTTTTGAACGCCCTGCCCGTCGGCCTTTTGGTCCTGTCGGCGGCGGCGCTGTTTCGGAACGTTTTCTTCGGCGCGGCGCTGGTGAATCTGGCCGCCGGGGCCCTGTCCATCGCCAACCGGGTGAAGATGGAGGTCCGGGACGAGCCGGTGTTTCCCCGGGACTTCGCCCTTTTAAAAGAAGTGGGCAGCGCCCTGGAGAGCTACGACATCCACTATCCGGCGGCGCAGATCGCGGCGGTAGTCCTGGCGACCGCCGCCCTGCTGGCCCTGGGCGTCTTC
>JAAWTB010000120.1 GCA_022801815.1 Oscillibacter sp.
CTCCTGGAAGGCGTCCTTGCCCAGCGTGGCCTCCGTGACGTTGCAGGTGAGGAAGACCACCGGGGAGGAATCCAGATAGGCGGTTGCGATGCCGGTGGTGAGGTTCGTGGCCCCGGGGCCGGAGGTGGCGAAGCACACGCCCACCTTCCCGGTGGACCGGGCGTAGCCGTCGGCGGCGTGGGCCGCCCCCTGCTCGTGGGCGGTTAATACATGGTGAATCTTATCTTGGTAACGGTACAGCTCGTCATAGACGTTCAAAATGGTGCCGCCGGGGTAGCCGAAAACGGTATCCACCTCCTGCTCCAGCAGGCACTCCATGATGGCCGCAGTGGCTCTGATTTTCATATACAGTCTCCTTCTTTCCCACTCACTGGTCCACATCAAAGAGGACCCAAAGTCCCTTTTCCGCCGCGCTGTGCCAGAAGGGACGGGAATCCGACAGATACTCCCAGGTATACCCGAAATCCTCTTCATCCATCGGGTAGTTGTATTCCTCGGGGTCAATGGCGAAGTAGAGCTTCCGGAACGCCTCCTCCGTCATTCCCTGGAGAAATTGGTCCACCTGGCGGACCTGCTCCGGGGACTTGCAGACGACGAGATAGTCCTCCTCTCCCTCCCGGTCCCCCCGGAGGACCTCGCCCCCCAGGACGACCCAGCAGCCGGGGGCGGGGGCATCCCCAAATTCCAGCTTGCTTCCGGTCAGCGCCCGGTGCATAGCGTCCCAGGACTTATCCACATCAAAGCTGTCCTCTGTCTCCATTTCGTCCAGATAATCGGGAACCCGGTCCTCCCGGGGCACGGCCCGCAGCTTCTCCAGCGCTTCCTTTGTCACGGCCCGAAAACCGCCAAGACAGCTCATAGCCGCATCCTCCTCCCATTCTCCCGCTTCATTTCCACAGCTTCACGGCCGTCTCGTCCTCGGCCAGGCACAGCTCCCGCAGGGTCTCCAGCTCCTCGGTATGGTCCTCCTGCGGGTCCTCGTACTCCAGCACCGCGGCCACGGAGAACGCAAAGCTCTCCTCCCCGTACTGCCTCCACAGCTCCATCAGCCGCTTGTTGGGGTGTATGCCGCCGGAGAGCTTGGCCCGGACGCTGTTGAACGCCGCTTTCGTGTCCTTGGCGGTTCCCAAAAAGGCCTCTCCCGTCTCCTTGCATCGCAGGGAGATGACGCCCATCTCCGGACGGCGGTTCTTCCACTCCTCCGTCAGGGCTTTTTTCTGCGCTTTATCCATATCGTGTCACTCCTTCCTGTCGTTTTCATGCCGTTAAATTTTTCCTCCGCCCTTTTGCAGGGCGATGACCCCGGTCCGGGCCACCTCCAAAATGTTGAAGGGCCGCATCATCTCCTCGAACACGTCCACCCGTTCCGGCGTGTCGGAAATCTCCAGGGTCATGGAGGTGGGGGAGATGTCCGCCGCCTTGGCCCCGCAGATATTGCAGATGGTCATGATGTGTTCCCGGTTGTTTTTGTTGGCGCTGACCTTGATAATCATCAGCTCCCGGCCAATCATATTCCCCTCGTCCAGGGTGCGGACCTTGATGACCTCCACCAACTTGTTCAGCTGCTTTTCCACCTGCTCCACCACGCTGTTGCCGTTGTCCACAATGATGGTCATCCGGGACAGGGACGGGTCGTCCGTCACCCCCACAGCCAGAGAGTCGATGTTAAAGGCCCGGCGGGAGAACAGGCTGGCCACCCGGTTCAAAACGCCCGCCCGGTTCTCCACCAAAATGGAAATGGTCTGTTTCATCCTTCCGTCCTCCCGTTCAATCGCTCGTTTTCCACGCGGGACTAACCTCCGCGATGAGGAGGCAGGGCCCCTCCATCCCCAGGAAGCGGTCCAGGGTCTCCTCCACCCGTGCCTCATCCCGGAGGGTCAGGCTGGGAATGCCGTAAGCGGCGGCGACGGCGGCAAAATCCGGATCCCCGTCCAGCCGCACCCCGAAGGGGCCGTGGTAGGGCTCGCCGCTTTGAATCTGGTTCACCAGGCCCAGGACCCCGTTGCGGAAGAGGACGATTTTCAAATCAAATCCTCCCGCCTTCACCGCCGCCAGCTCGTTCATGGACATCTGGAACGACCCGTCGCCGCAGATTACCGCCACCTGCCGCTCTGGCTGGGCGGTCTTCACCCCCACGGCGCAGGGAAGGGCATAGCCCATGGTCCCCAGGCCCCCGCTGGTCAAAAACCGGGCGCCCCGGAGCCGCAGGTGCTTGCAGGCCCAGATCTGGTTTTGTCCCACGTCCACGCAGACGGCGGCGTCCTCTTTCAGCCGCTCTCCCAAAAGCCGCAGGAGGCGGCCCGGGAAGACGTACCCGTCCTTGGCGGGATAGCCCCGGCTCAGGTTCGTCCGGCGGAGATCCTGGAGGTCCTCCCGCCACGCCCCGCAGTCCGCCCTGGCTCCCCGCTCCATCAGCTGCTGGAGGATAACCTTGGCGTTCCCCACCAGGGGAAGGGTGGACTGCATATTCTTCCCGATTTCCGCGGGGTCCACATCAATGTGGATATTGGCCATACGCTTTTGAATCTCGTCCGGGGAGACGATGGCCCGGTCCGCCACCCGGGTGCCGATCATAATAAGAAGGTCGGATTTTGCCAGGGCCCTGTTGGCGGTGTTGTTCCCGTGAGACCCGATCATGCCCATGTTTAACGGGTGCTCCGTGGGCAGGAGGGAAAGGCCCATCATGGTGGTCACCACCGGGATGCCGGTAGATTCGGCAAACTGACGCAGCTCCTCCTCGGCATGGGCCAGAAACACGCCGCCCCCGGCGCAGATCACCGGCCTCTCCGCCACGCCGATGGCCGCCGCCACGTTGGCAATCTGCTTGTCATTGCCCCGGACGCTGGGGTTATAGCCCCGGATGCGGACCTCCTCCGGAAAGACCACGTCCGCCACCAGCTGCTCCTGCACGTCCACGGGGATGTCAATGAGCACCGGGCCGGGCCGTCCTGTAGAGGCGATGTGAAACGCCTCCTTCAGCACTGCCGGCAGCTGGGCTGCGTCCTTCACCAGATAGCAGTGCTTAGTGAAGGGGGTCACCGCCCCGGTGATGTCCACCTCCTGAAAGATGTCCCTCCCCAGGAGGTTGGAGGGCACCTGGCCCGTGATGGCCACCAGGGGGATGGAGTCCATATAGGCGGTGGCCACGCCGGTGATAAGATTTGTGGCCCCTGGGCCGGAGGTGACGATGCACACCCCCGTTTTTCCTGTCGCCCGGGCATAGCCGGAGGCCATGTGTCCCGCGTTCTGCTCCGTGCGGACCAGGGTGTAGTCGATGTTCGGGTCCTCCCGCAGGGCGTCGGCAATGGGGCAGATGGTGGCTCCGGCGTAACCGAAGACCCGTTCCACGCCCTCCCGGGCCAGGCCCTCCATCAAAATCTGCGCGCCTGTTCGTTCCATGTTCAGCAGCTCCTTTCGGTATGGAAAACAAAGAAAGCCCGCGTCCCTCGTCGGGTCACGGACTTGCAAGAGTTCCGGTTTTTGGGGGGACCGCCGTTTCACGCCGCCTTGCGGGGGAAACCGTTGACCGCGCCCTTGTTTCGCGCATGACCAAACGCACTATTCGGTTTCGGCACCAGAACTACCAGTACCAGAACCAGAATAATGTACAGGCCCAGGATGTCGTTGAACACGTTCATCGTCTGCATAGGGCGTTCCCTCCGCCGCTTAAAAGCGGCCCTCCGGCGTCCGGCCTCCCCGCTTTGGAGCGCCTTTCGCCTGTCTTGATTTGTTATTATACATGTCTGTCTTTTTCAGCGCAACAGGAAAATGAAACCCGGCCATTTTTCCAGCCAGTTTCACGAAGAATCCGGCATCTTCCCAGCCATTCATCGTGAAAAACGACGGAGGTTTTCCCAAAATCCGGGAGCAGACAGCACCTCTTTTCCGCAGACAACGCCGCCGGATGGGTTTTCCTCTTGCGGCAAGGCGGCAGGGGGGTTATAATGGAACAAACCAAAAAGGAGAGAACGCATAATGAAAAAACTGCTATCTTTGCTTCTGGCCCTGTCCCTGTGCATGGCGCTCAGCGTCCCCGCCCTGGCGGCGGAGTTCCGCGACGTGCCCCAGTCCCACACCTTCCACGACGCCATTCAAGAATGTGCCGCCAAGGGCATCACCTCCGGCTACGCCGACGGATCCTTCAAGCCCGCCTCCCAAGTGACCCGGGCCCAGTTCTGCGTCATGCTGTCCCGGGCCTTCTACCCGGACGCCGTCAAGGAGAACAGCACGGAGTCCAACAAGGCCCTGGGCTGGTTTGTCCCCAACACGGAAGCCCTGTACCAGGCCGGGGTCCTTAAGGGCGCCAGCTTCGCGTCCCTGTACCGGGAAGCCGGGACCATGGACAAGCCCATCAGCCGCTATGACATGGCCCAGCTGATGACCAACATTATGGCCCAAAGGGGCGCCTCCGCCGGCGAAGAGGAGAAAGCCGCCGCCGCGGAAAAAATCGCCGACTGGGACGGCATCCACGACGCCTACCGGAACGCGGTGTCCAATGTGTACGCCCTGGGCATCATCGGAGGCTATTCCGACGGGACCTTTGGCGGTACGGTCACCATGAACCGGGGCCAGGGCTGCGCGGTGATCTATCGCATGGCCCAGCACGTCGGTTCCGAACCCCCCGCCGGGGGACAGGAGGAAACTCCGAACGCGCCGGAGAAAACTCCGGAAAAGGCCCCCGAGAAAACGCCAGAGAAAACGCCCGAGAATCCCCAGCCCTCCAAGCCCGCACCGGAGGCAGCCGCCGCGGAGCTGCTGCGTCTGCTGAATGCCCAGCGGGCCAAGGCCGGATTGAAGCCCCTGGAAGCCATGGACAGCCTGGATCAGGCGGCACAAATACGGGCCAAGGACCTCTCCGGCGGCTATATTGAAATTCGGGCCGACGGCAGCGACTGGAGCTCCGTGCTGGAGAAAACCGGCGTGCCCGCGGTCTACGTGGACGAAAGCCTTGTGGTGGGCACCGGCTATGACACGGCAGAGGCGGCCCTGGAAAAGGTGCTGTCCACTCCGAGCGCCCGCACCGCCCTGATGAACCAGGAGCACACCCACCTGAGCGTAGGCTATGTCCACGACGCCAAGGGCTATGGCGGTTATCAGGACTTCTGGTCCCTGCTGTATATCATCCAATCCGACAGCGATGCTCCAGGCAGCGAGACCCCCGGCAGCAGCGAAGCCCCCGGCGGCGAGGCGCCCAGTACTCCCGACAGCGGCGACCTCCAGGCCATGCGCCAGGGCGTGCTGGAGCTGGTCAACGCCGCCCGGGCACAAAACGGCAAGTCCCCCCTGACCCTGGACGACGCCCTCACCGACGTGGCCCAGCTCCGGGCGGAGGAAATTGTGCAGTCCTTCTCCCACACCCGGCCCAACGGAACCAGCTGCTTCACCGCCGTGGAGGAAGCGGGGATTTCCGCCGGCTCCATGGGCGAGAACATTGCCGCCGGGCAGAGCTCCCCCGCCGCCGTCATGGACTCCTGGATGAACTCTGAGGGCCACCGGGCCAACATCCTAAAGGGGAACTTCTCCTCCATCGGCATTGGCTATGTAAAGGACCCCTCCGGTTATAAACACTACTGGGTGCAGCTGTTCATGAGCTGACGACCCCCACGCGCAAAAGGACCGCCCATCCGGGCGGTCCTCTTTTCAGCGCTTATAGGGGTTCTCACGCGGTAATGGTGGTTCCGGTCTCTCCGGCCACACCCGCCCCCGCCTTTTCCAGCAGGGTGATGAGGGCCGTCCTGCCCGGGCGGGACTCGGCGAACTTCACCGCCGCCTGGACCTTGGGCAGCATGGACCCGGGGGCGAACTGGCCCTCGTCCATGTACTTCCGGGCCTCCTCCGGGGTGAGGCTGTCCAGCCACTTCTGGTCCGGCTTTCCGAAGTTCACCGCCACCTTTTCCACGGCGGTAAGGATGATCAGCACGTC
>JAAWTB010000121.1 GCA_022801815.1 Oscillibacter sp.
CTCCATACAGTGGGAGGATTCCGTTCCGAAGAACCACTATGAGGAGGAAGTAACAGTGTTTAGAGGCAAAAAATATCAGGACAGCGCCAAGCAGATTGATAAGAATATCCAGTACGAGCCCGCCGAGGGCCTGGCGCTGGTCTGCAAGACCGCTGCCGCTAAGTTCGACGAGACCGTCGAGCTGCATGTAAAGCTGGGCGTGGACTCCCGGCACGCCGACCAGCAGGTCCGCGGTGCCATTGTCCTGCCCCACGGCACCGGCAAGACCGTCCGGGTGCTGGTCTTCGCCAAGGGCGACAAGGCCGAGGCCGCCAAGGCCGCCGGAGCCGACTATGTAGGCGAGATGGATCTGGTGGAAAAGATTCAAAAGGAAAACTGGTTTGATTTCGACGTCGTGGTGGCCAGCCCCGACATGATGGGCGTGGTGGGCCGTCTCGGTAAGGTCCTGGGCCCCAAGGGCCTGATGCCCTCCCCCAAGGCGGGTACCGTGACCCCCGACGTTGCCAAGGCCGTCACCGAGGTCAAGGCCGGCAAAATTGAGTACCGCCTGGACAAGACCAACATTATCCACTGCCCCATCGGCAAAGTCTCCTTCGGCCCCGAAAAGCTGACGGAGAATTACAACACCCTGATGGGCGCCATTGTCAAGGCCAAGCCCGCCGCAGCCAAGGGCCAGTATATCCGCAGCTGCGTCGCCGCCTCCACCATGGGGCCTGGCGTGCGAATGAATACTGCGAAGCTGGTCTAAGCAGGTTTTTAAGAGAGGGGGACTTCGTCCCCCTCTTAAACTCCCGCTCGTGGACCGTGAAGATAAGAAGATAAAATTTTGGAAATATTTTTCCCTTTGGTATTGACATTTTTTCAATCTTTGCATATAATGCTGTTTGCGTTCCAAAGACAGCAGGTGGGTTCTGCCCGTAAATCCTGCCGAGGGCGGCAAATTGTTTGATTTGCTATGCGTCCTTGTGTCTTTATGGACACTGGGGCGTTCCTTTTTTTAGAACGCGTATTCCCATTCCTATGGAGGTGAAACCAACTATGCCTAACGCGAAAGTCTTATCTGAGAAGCAGGCCATCGTTGCCGAGCTGACCGAGAAGATCCAAAAGGCCACCGCAGGCGTCATCGTCGACTACAAGGGCATCACCGTGGAGGAGGATACCGCTCTGCGCCGGGAGTGCCGGGAGAACGCGGTGGACTATGCCGTCATTAAGAACACGCTGCTCCGCTTTGCCTTCAACAACACCGGCCTGAGCGATCTGGACAGTCTGCTCAACGGCACCACTTCCCTGGCGCTGTGCGACGATCCCGTGGCTCCCGCCCGGGTCATGAACACCTACGCCGAAAAACTGAAGGACAAGTTCGAGATCAAGGGCGGCTTCATGGACGGAAAGCCCGTGGACCTGAGCACCATCAAATCCCTGGCCTCTATCCCCGCTCTGCCGGTTCTCCAGGCGCAGGTTCTGGGCACCATGCTGGCCCCCATTACCGGCCTGGCCGTGGTCCTGAAGCAGATTGCTGAGAAGCAGGGCGCGCCTGCAGAGGCCGCCGAAGCCCCCGCCGCTGAGTAAGCGGCCCCCGATTCCATTCTAAAAATTTACTATCAGGAGGTTCCATACAATGTCTGAGAAAGTTACCGCCATGATCGAAGAGATCAAGGCCCTTACGGTTCTGGAGCTCAGCGAGCTCGTTCACGCCCTGGAGGAGGAGTTCGGCGTCTCTGCCGCCGCTATGGCCGCTCCCGCCGCTGGCGGAGCCGCTCCCGCCGCCGAGGAGAAGACCGAATTTGACGTGGTCCTGACCGGCTTCGACGCCGCCGCCAAGATCAAGGTCATCAAGGTTGTCCGCGAGATCACCGGCCAGGGTCTGGCCGAGGCCAAGGCCACCGTCGAGGGTGCGCCCGCTACCATCAAGGAAGGCGCTTCCAAGGATGACGCCGAGGCTTTGAAGAAGCAGATCGAAGAAGCCGGCGGCAAGGTCGAGCTGAAATAATTCCCCCTTTACCGGCAAGCACAAAAACCCGGAGCAATTCGCCATGAACTGCTCCGGGTTTTTCATGGTCCCGGCTCCCCGGTCCTGTGGGCGCCGGGGCCGCTTTCCAATCCAACACAGATGAAAGGGTGCGCACAATGAAGGTTCTCTGTTTTGGTTCCCTGAATTTGGACCATACCTACCAGGTGGAGCGCTTTTTAAAACCGGGTGAAACCCGTTCCGCCTCCGGATATGAAATTCATGCCGGAGGGAAAGGTCTGAACCAGGCAATTGCCCTGGCCCGGGCCGGGGCGGAGGTTCACATGGCGGGCTGCGTCGGGCCGGACGGCGGTTGGCTTCTGGAACTTCTCCGCTCTGAAGGCGTCCGCACGCAATGGGTGGAGGAGGCCGCCTTCCCCACCGGCCACGCCGTCATACAGGTGGACGGCAGCGGGCAGAACTGCATCCTCATTTGCGCCGGGGCCAACGCTGCCGTCTCCCCGGAACAGGCCGGACGGACGCTGGAACATTTTTCCGCCGGGGACGTGCTGCTGCTGCAAAACGAAATCTCTGAAAACGACTGCATCGCCCGGCAGGCAAAGGCCCGGGGCATGGAGCTGTGGCTGAATCCCTCCCCTGTCACGGCGGAACTCCTGGAGGGAGACGCCGTAAAACTTGCGGACTGGCTTGTGTTGAACGAGCTGGAGTTGGCGGCGCTGACGGGAACAGAGGATACGGCTCAAGGCGTTTCGCAGTTTATGGAGCGTTCTCCGGAAAAGAAGCTGGTTCTCACTCTGGGCAGGGAGGGCTCTCTCTTTGCCGGGAACGGCGTCCTCCTCCGGCAGGCCGCCTTCCCCGTGACGGCGGTAGACACCACCGGGGCCGGGGACACCTACCTCGGGTACTTCCTCGCCTCCTTCCTGGAGACCGGGTCGCCGTCCGCCGCTCTGAAGCGGGCGGCCAAAGCCGCCGCCCTGGCCGTGACCCGAAGCGGAGCGGCGGAGGCGATTCCCCGGGCGGAGGAGCTTTTCTGATTCGGGCCGGAGGGGATAGTTCCCCGGATAAACAGGGTTTCCGAGAGCTTGCGAAACCAAAGGAGGCCGCTCTGAAAGGGCGGCCTCCTTCCTGTTTCCCTCCAAGCGTTGGGGCGTTCCCCCTCCGGCGGAGAAAAAGTAGATAAAATCCTCGGCATTTGCCTCTGATTTTTGGTGTCTCTGGTCCTTGACGATTGGCGGCCGGAATGTTATCTTACTTCATCATATCCTATCTAAAAGAGGTAATGAACCATGGAAATTCTCATCTGTCTCTCCGCCGCCCTCATCGGCGGGCTGCTGCTGTCCCGGTTGGCCAAGCGGTTGAAGCTGCCTGCCGTCACGGCCTATTTGGTGGCCGGGCTGCTGCTGGGCCCCTTCTGCCTGGGGGCGCTGCAAATCGGCGGCCTGGGCTTTTCCTCCATGGAAGCCGTGGAGCATCTGAACATCCTCTCTCAGGTGGCCTTGGGCTTCATCGCCTTCACCATCGGCAACGAGTTTCGGGTCAGCCAGCTGAAAACCATGGGCCGTCAGGCCATAGTGGTGGGCATCCTTCAGGCGGTAACCGCCACGGCGCTGGTGGATTTTGCGCTGATTCTTCTGCACCTGCTCCGGCCGGACATCATTTCCATCTCCTCCGCCATTACCCTAGGCGCCATCGCCGCCGCCACTGCCCCCGCCGCCACGCTGATGGTGGTCCGGCAGTACAAGGCCGACGGTCCCATGACCCGTCTGCTTTTGATGGTGGTGGCCATTGACGACGCGGTGGGCCTGGTGCTGTTTTCCGCCTCCTTCGGCGTAGCCATGGCCTTGGAGAGCGGCGCAGTCAGCGTGGTGACCGTGCTGGTGGAGCCTGTGGTGGAGATTGTCCTCTCCCTGGGGCTGGGAGCTCTGGCGGGTCTCGCCCTCTACTGGGTAGAACAGTTTTTCCACTCCCGGAGCAAACGCCTGTCCATCTCCATTGGCTTCGTCCTGCTGACGGCGGGCTTATCTATGAAGGAATTCGAGGTGGGGGGCATTCATTGCGGCTTCTCGCTGCTGCTGGTGTGCATGATGACCGGAACCCTATTCTGCAATATCTGCAGCTTCTCCGAGGAACTGATGGCCCGCGTGGACGGCTGGACGGCGCCGCTGTTCGTGCTGTTCTTCGTCCTCTCCGGAGCAGAGCTGGACCTGTCCGTCCTGCGCAGCCCCTCTGTGCTGCTCATCGGCGTCATTTACATCCTCGTCCGCTCTCTGGGCAAGTACCTGGGGAGCTATGGCAGCTGCGCCCTCACCGGCTGCAGCGAAAACATCCAGAAATACTTGGGCATCACCCTGCTGCCCCAGGCCGGCGTAGCCCTGGGCATGGCCATCACCGCCCAGGCTCTGACGGACGGCGCTGCAGTGCGGAGCGTAGTGCTCTTCTCTGTTTTGGTCTATGAGCTGGTTGGCCCGGCCTTGACCAAGCGGGCCCTGCTGGCCGCCGGGGAAATTCAGCCTGAGGGCCGCACCTCCGCCCGGACAAAGAATCTCTGAACCGGAGCGCAAAACCACCGCAGCCCGCTGGGGCTCCGGTGGTTTTGCGCTTCGCCGCCCGCAGCCGCCGGGGCCCCAGCAGCTCATACGCCCCCAAAGAAGACCCGCACCGCCAGCGCCGCCGCCGCAAAGCCTGTCAGGTCCGCTGCCAGGGCGGCGGGTACCGTGTGCCGCGTCCGGGAAATCCCGGCGGAGCCAAAGTAGACGGCGATGGTATAGAAGGTTGTCTCCGTGCTGCCCAGCATCACTGCCGCAACCCGGCCCACATAGCTGTCCGGTCCATATGCGGCCATCAAATCGCTGGCCACCGCAAGGGCCCCGTTTCCAGACACCGGCCGGACCAGCATCAGCGGCACGGTCTCCGGCGGGATGCCCAGCAGCTCCAACGCGGGGGCAAAGAGGCCGGACAGCCATTCCATGGCTCCGGAGGCCCGGAACATGCTCACCGCTGTCAGCAGTCCCACCAGGGCCGGCACAATCCGCAGCAGCACCGAAAGGCCTTCCTCCGCCCCGTGGGTCAAGGCGGCGTATACGTCCACCCGCTTCCCCAGGCCGTACACCGCCACTGCCGACAGCAGTACGGGAATCACCAGCGAGCTGAGATTCATCTCTCTCTCCTCCCCCTGGACAGTGCCCAGGATGCCAGCAGTCCCGCCGTCACCGACAGCGCCGAGGCCATCCAAACCGCCGGCAGGATGTCAAAGGGCGCCGCGCACCCGGCTGCGGAGCGAACCGAGGCAATGGTGGCCGGAATCAGCTGGATGGAGGCGGTGTTCAGCACCACCAGCCGGCACAGCTCGTCGCTGGCCGTGCCGCCGCAGCCCCTGGCCATCCTTCTGGCGGCACGGATACCCAGGGGCGTGGCTGCGTTGCCCAGCCCCAGGAGGTTCGCCGAGACGTTGGCGGACACCGCCGCCAGCGTCTCCGGGTCCCGGCTGGCATTGGGCAGCAGTCTCCTCAGCAACGGCCGGAACAGCCGCGCCAGTCCCGCCGAGAGGCCGCAGACGTTCATAATTTCCATGACCCCGCTCCACAGGCACAGCACGCCCGCCATGGCCAAACTCAGCTCCACAGCGGACCGGGCCCCTTCCAGCGCCGCGTTCGCCACCGCGTCCAGGTTTCCCGAGAGGAGACCAAAGACCAGTGATAACGCAACCATACCCGTCCATATCCAAGCCATTTCCATATTTTTCCTCCATTTATTTACTTTTTCCGTCAAATTGTAAACTTCTTCTTAAATTTTTCCAGGGAAGAATTGACAAACTCCGACCATGTGTGATAAGGTTACACCACCTGTTGGAAGATACCGCGGACATAGGGAAAGGAGGAGAGCTGTGAAATCGACTGGAATCGTAAGAAAGGTGGATGAGTTGGGCAGGATTGT
>JAAWTB010000122.1 GCA_022801815.1 Oscillibacter sp.
GCCGATTTCCGTGACGCCCTCCGGGATGGTCACGCTGGTCAGGCCCGTGCAGCCAGAGAAGGCCACGCTGCCGATTTTCGTGACGTCCTCCGGGATAGTCACGCTGGTCAGGCCCGTGCAGTCAGAGAAGGTACTGTCCCAAATTTTCGTGACGCCCTCCGGGATGGTCACATCGGTCAGGCCCGTGCAGCCAAAGAAGGCCGCGCTGCCGATTTCCGTGACACCCTCCGGGATGGTCACGCTGGTCAGACCTGTGCAGCCAGAGAAGGCAGCGTAGCCAATCTCGGTGACGCCCTCCGGGATGGTCACGCTGGTCAGGCCCGTGCAGCCAGAGAAGGCACACCGCCCGATTTTCGTGACGCCCTCCGGGATGGTCACATCCCCGCCGGGACCTTCGTAGCGATTCAAAACACCGTTCTCAATAACAAAATCCTGCTTGTTTTCCATGATAAAACCTCGATAAACCTCCTGAAAATATGGATAAAATTAAATCTCGTCCTTCTGCAAAACCAGCTTGATGGCCCACACGGGCACCTCCGGCTGGCCGTATTCGTCGTCGATAAAGACGAAAGCCGCGTCGTACTCCGGTTTCTTCTCCGGGAAGGTCCCGTAGCCGTCGGTGAAGTAGATCAGCCCCTTGAGGTTGACAAACTCCTGCTTCCGCCGCAGCTCGTCCACATACTGGAACACCGGGCGGAAGTCCGTTCCCCCGAAGCCCTTGAGCTGCATTGTTTTGAGGAAGTCCTGAAATTCTTCCCAGGAGGTGACCTTGTGGTCCTCCTGGATTTCCGCGTCGCACTGGATGATATGGACGTTGATTTTGCTGAAAAAGCTCTCCTGCTGGGCGAGGATGTTGTAGGTTTTCGTCAGGAAGGTTTGCACCAGATCCCCCTGGACGGAGCCGGAGGTGTCGATGGCAATGACAAAATCCTTGATTTTTTTGACCTCCTTGTACTCCAGGGGCTCAATCAGCGGAACGTTCTTATAGAGCTGGAGACCATAGGTATAGAAAATGTAGTCAAATTCGTCGTCGTTGATCTGCATATCCTCTCCCAGGACGGCGAACTTGTGCAGGAAGTCCGAATAGTCGTATTTTTCCCGGTTCACCTCCTGGACGTTTTGCAGGAGGTTCGCGGCCCGGTCTCCCCAGGAGGACTGGGAGGCGGTCTCCAAATCCACCTGCACCCGCTGGCTGATGGCCTGCCACTCGGCCTGAAGGCCGCCGCCCGCCGCTCCATTCTCTGCTCCATCCGCCGATCCACCCGCTGAAATTTCAATGGTCATAGAGCCGGACGAAGCGGCTTCACCGTCCTCCGCGCCGCCGTCCTGCCCGGCAGCAGCAGGAAAAGCGTTTCCCTGCTGCTCAGGCGGCGCGTACCAGGGGCCGTGCTCGTCCCGGCGGAACAAATCACGAAGGCGCTGGTACTCCCCCGGGGACAGGGGCTTGTCCATGAAGCGCTTGTACAGCCGCTCCGCCGTCAGCTTGCCGCCCTGTTCCAGCGCCGCCAGCTCCACCGCCATGGCGGAGCCGGTCAGCGTCTCCAGCTGCTTCATGTTCAGCTCGCTGAGGATGCCCTCCACCGCGATGTCGCAGGCCAGGTCCCACAGCTTGCGGTTAACGGCAGGGTTCACAAAGGGATGGCTGAACACACAGTGGAAAATGGCGTGGAGGCAGCTGTGGTTCAGCTCGCCGCCGCCCTGCTTGTAAAGCTCAAATATGTAATCCGGGTTGAAGCGGAGGTATTTCCCGTCTATGCCGAGGGTCTCCAGGCCCCCCGCTTGCAGTTCCGGCTTGCACAGGGCCAAATCCAGAAACCGGAAGGCCACCAGCAGCTCGTTCCGGGCGTATTTCAAAATCTGGACCGCCAGCTCCTCCGCCCGCTGTTGTCTTTCCACGGCGTTCCTCCTCTCTTACAGCTCATAGTCCGTTTCCGTGATGCCGATGTGGGCATTTTTGTAGTTCATCAGATAGCTTAAAACCTCCGGTTTCCGGGCGGAGTTCGCCAGCTCGATGCTCTTGTCGATGTTCTCTCCGGTGAAGATCCCCAGCTCCGCCAGGGTGTTCAAACCTGCCAGATCGTCAAACTCAATGACAACCTCCACCGCCCCGGCGGCAAAGGCTTCCGTGCCGATGAACGTAAGCTCCGGCGGGAGCGTGACGCCCCGCAGGGATGTCCCCCGAAACGCCTCCGCCCCAATGGACCGGAGGCCCTTTGGAAGCCGGACGCCTCTCAGGCCGGCGCAGCCGTAAAACGCCCGGTCCCCGATTTCCCGCAGGGAATCCGGCAGCGTGACGGAGCGCAGGCCCCGGCAGTTTTCAAAAACGCCCCGAGCGATGGCGGTGGTGCCCTCCGCCACGGTGCAGGCGGTCTTCTCATAGCCGCTGCGGCAGTTGGCGGAAAACCGGGGGCCGTAGACCTGGATCAGTGTTTTGCTCTCGCCGTCGATCTGGTAAAGCCCGTCGCCGTCCGCCTCCCAGGGCCCGCCGGGGGCGATGCGCAGCTCCTGGACGGTATTGTCCCGGCTGAGGCTGTCAAAGCTGTCCTCCCCCAACTGCCGCAGCGTGGAGGGCAGGGCCACCAGCCGGATGGGGCAGCCCCTAAACGCCCGGCCCCCGACTCTCTCCAGCCCCTCGCTGAACAGGGCGCCGGACAATTGGTCGCAGTTTTCAAAGGCGGAATCCCCAATAGTCCGGACCGCCCCGCCGAACTCCACCCGCCGCAGGGAGGAGCCGGAGAAAGCCTTTGGCCTGATCTCCGTCAGCGTAGAGGGAAACACCACCTCCGTCAGGCCGTCCCACCCGCTGAACGCGCCGGGACCGATCTGTTCCACACCCTCCGGAACGCGGAAGAAGCCCTGCCCAAAAAAGGCATACAGCACCCGGCCGTCGGCGGAGTACAGGCAGGGTCCGCCGCCCTTGAAGTAAAGATTTTCCGGGTCGACGGTAATCTCCGCCAGGCCCTGTGGCCCCTTGCCGAGGCTGTCCGTATCCAGCGTCTCCAGTCCCTTGCCGATGTGAACCCGCTCCAGGGGCGCGTCCTTGAACAGCCCTTTCGGCAGAGACGTCACCTGGTCGGGGATATTGACCTCCCGCAGGGCGGCGCAGCCGCTGAAACTGGCAGCATAAAGCCGGGGCGCCGCATTAGAGAGGTGGATTTTTTGCAAATTCGCGCAGTCCGCAAAGGCCCCCTGCCGGATTTCCCGAATGGTGTCGGGCATGGTAACCTCGGTCAGGCTCCGGCAGCCATTGAAGGCGGCCACGTCAATGACCCGCACCGGGACGCCCCGGATGGACGCGGGGATGGAAAGCCGCTCCTTGTGGCCGGTGTAGCCGGTGATGGTAACGCCTCCGACGCCGGAGGTATAGGTAAAGTCCTGACCGTCCGAATCTCCCGAAATCTCCGGCGGGGTGTACTGGTAAGCGGAGCCCTCAAAAGCGCTTGGACTGACCTGGGGAATACCGCCTTGAAAGTCCACTTCCTCCAGAGCCGTGCAGCCCGCAAAGGCCCGGTCCTTCACCGTTTCCAGCCCGGTGGGCAGAATAACCCGGCGCAGACGCGTGCAGCCCTCGAAGGCCGACGCCTGGATCTCGGTCAGGCTCTCCGGCAAAACGATGGTTTCCAGCCCTTGCTGATTCCAGAAGGCCCCCTCCTGGATGAAGCGGAAGCCCTGGGGGATTTCCACGTCCGCAGGGCAGTCCGTGACCCCGGTGATACAAAACCGCGCGTACTGCCCTCTGGTGCATCCTGCCTCCAGCCCAGCCAGCTTCCGCGCCGCGTCCTCGAAGGTCCCGTAAACCCGGGGATTCAAGCTCAGGTAGAGGTCTTTCAGTCTGGCCTTGGCCGCAGGAGAGAGTCCGGCGACAAAGGCGGTCCCCTCCTGCCTGGCGGCGGACGCGGAGCGGCCCCGGGGCGCGCCCTTCTCCGCCATGACGCCGATGGAACGGAGGTATGCGACCAGCGTCATGCCCAAAAGCTCCTGGGCCTTGTTGGCGAGGGACTTCAGCGGCCCCTTGTACTCCGGGTTCTCAAAGAGCAGCACGCCCATGGCAGTGGGCTTCTCCCGGTCCCGGTATTTTTCCGCCAGGGCGTCCAGCATGGCCTGAAAGTCCTGGGCGGGCCGTCCGCCCACGGATGGCTGGTATGTATAGCCGTAGGCGTTCAGAAACTCCGCGCGGCTCTCGTAGCCCAGGAGGCGGTAGACCTCGGAGATATCGCTGGAGAGGGACTTGTGGTCCTGCTCCAGGCGTCCGGGAATCACATGGTCCGGATAGTATTGTTCCAGGCGGCGGAGGACGTTTTCGGTTTTCCGCTTGACAACATCGGTGGAATCCTCCGTGGAGCGCCTCTCCTGAATCGCGGAAGGACTCTGATAGCCGTAGGCGTCCAGAAATTCCTTCCGGCTGGCATAGCCCAGCAGTTTGTAGAGATCGGTCAGGTCCCGGCCCAGCGTCTCATGAGCCTGGTCGATTCTGTCCCGGATAACGCGGTCGGGGTAGTATGCCTCCAGACGCTGGAGGACGCTGTCCAGGCGGCTTTGAAAATAGGGCGAGAGCCCGGGGCGGAGCGGCGCTTTCCCCGCCGCCGTTTGGGCCTGTTCTGTCCGTTTTTCAGGCTCCCCCGCTTTCCGGGCCTGCGGTTCCCCTGGCTCTCCGGCGGGCAGCTGGTCCAGAAGAGCCAGCACCGCGTCCAGCTCCTCCAGACTTTTGCTGAGCCGCCCGCGCTCCTCACGCAGGGCCTTGATCTCTCTGACGGCGCTCTCCACCAGCTGCCGGAGCTCCTGGAGCGAAGCTCCCGCTTCTCCCCGCCGCGCCTCCGCTCCGGCAAAATCGCGGCTGGCCTGCATACATACCTCCGTCTTTTTCGAGAGAGCGGCCTCTGTTTGCGCCAGCTCTCCTTTCAGCGCTTCCCGTCTGCGCAAAAGCAGGTTTTTCTGTTCCATAACTGTGCTCATAAGCTCCGCTTCCTCTCCTGAATTCCATATAGCATCCGGCTCCTCCACGATGTCAAGGCCGCCAGGAAAGCTCAATACAGCGTCCCCTCGTTCTTCTCAAACAGTTTGTCGTTGACCTCCGCCAGCGGCGTGCCATGGGCGATGCCGTGCAGAATGATGGCGTCCCGCTTCAAACGCGGATACAGCGGCGCGAAACCGGCGCACTTCAAAAGCCGCTGGGTCTCCTCCTCCGTCGTCCCCAGGCCGAAGCAGATGCACAGCAAACGGTCCCGGGAGGGATTCCGCCGCCCGGAAAGCACCTGATAGAGATAGACCTCGCTCATGCCGCCGTTCCGCGACACCGCCGCTTTCGAAACATTTTTTTCGTCAAAGAACCGCATCAGCTGTTCCGTCAGACCCCAGTTTACAAACTAGTCCCCGTTCTCCTTCAAATACTCGTCCAGATGGGGCTGGCTCAAAAGCTCGTCCCGCAAATCGCCGGTTGTCTTTTCCATGGGATGTTCTCCTTTACTTTTCTTTCAATGTGCTGTATATTAAATATTATCATACACTTTAAAAATGGGAAAAACCATATGCAGCCTGCATAGGGTACGTGCTTTTTTAAGGAGGCGGTCTTTTATTTACGCTTGGCTCTCCAGCGCCATTCAGCTGGAATTTGAAGAGGTCCGTCCCCTTAAGGAAGGCCCGCGGGGCGGCGTTTTCCTCCTCCGCCACAAAAAAACGGGGAGGCTCCTGGTTTTTCGCCGCTTCTCCGGCAGCGGAGAGGTCTACCGAAAGCTGCTGCGCTACTCCTGCCCGAACCTTCCGGAAGTTCTGGAAACGGCGGAGCAGGAGGGAAAGGTTCTGGTGCTGGAAGAATTTATCCAGGGGGACACCCTGGACTTTCTTTTG
>JAAWTB010000123.1 GCA_022801815.1 Oscillibacter sp.
GGTAGATGCAGAATTGAAGCGTACATCGTTCAATGGCGTCAAAGATTTCATCTGGAACCGTCTTTGCCTCGTCCACCACGAAAAACACGGGGGCAGCCGCAGAGCCGCCGTCTCCTGAAGCTTGTCCGGCAATTCCGCAAGCCTTCCCGCCGCCTCCAGCCTGCGAATGGCCGTCCCCTGGCTCTGAGCAGCCTCCACCGCTTTATCCAGATTGGCGCTGTCGCAGTTCAGCCGCCGGTTTACGCTGTTGCGGATGCCCTTTTCCACTTTCGCGGACATGATGCGCATGGCCGCCGCCGGTGCGCCGATAAGGGTGAGGAAATCCTCGATTTGGTCGCTTTGTTTAAAGTAGGTGACCGAGCTGCCGTTCCGGGCCACACTTTTGGGAGGATAGCCGCTTTCCCGCAAAAGCACCTCCAGTTCCCGGCTGGCCTGAAGGTGGGAACCGGTCAGCTCCAGGTGGTATCGCTTCAACGGATCCGTAACGCTTCCCCCGGCGAAGAAACAGCCCCGCAGGAAGGAGGCGCGGCAGCACTCCTCCTCCAACATGGCAAAGTTAATATGAAGGGCCAGGCTCTGCCGGGGATCGTAACCCAGCTGGTCAATGATATGGTGCAGCTTTTGCTCCTCGGTGATCTGAAAGACCATCTTTCCCGCCCCTCCCTGACCCAGGTCCGGCTGACGGTCAAACCGGAGGTCAAAGGCCCGCTGAAACAGCCGGGAAAGGCGGGCGGCAAAATTGGGATTTTCCGTGATGATTCGGACTTCTGAGGAGCCGAAGGTGTGGCAGTAGAGCAGAATCCCGTAAGCCTCCGCCTGGGCGCAGCAACGCCGCTGAACCGGCAGCTTGCAGAGCTCATTTTTTGTATCAAAAGAAAAGGACACCTTCCAGACCTCCTCGTCCATAGGTGATGTAAAGGATTTTACCTTACTCTATTCGATAGCGTCCCCCGGCAATACGGACGTTTCGTTCCGCGTGGAGCAATATCAGTTCCTGGGCCAGCCTATCAGGGTGATGGCGGACAAAGCCGTCCTCTACCGTGGCGATGGGGCGGCTGACCAGCTCCACCCCAAGAGCGGCACAGCGTTCCGTGTCATAACGCAGCAGCTCCGCCCCTTCCTGGGCGTACCGGTCCGCAGCGTCTGGAGGAATGGGAGAGGAGTTCACCAGGCACAGCCGGAACAGCCCCTGTACAGAATGCTGGAATAATGCCGCGATGTGATCCGAGGCGGTGTACCCCTCCGTCTCTCCCTCTTGGGTCATGACGTTGCAGACATAAATTTTCAATGCGGCGGATTCCCGGATGGCATCCACGATGCCGTCCACCAGCAGGTTGGGGATAATGCTGGTGTAAAGACTCCCAGGTCCCAGGACAATCATGTCCGCCTCATGAATCGCGGACAGAGCTTCCGGCAGAGCTTTGGGATGCTCGGGCAACAGCCGCACTTTCGTAATTCGGCAGTCTTCCTTCTTCTTGCAGTGGAATATCTTGGACTCACCTATGACACTGGCCCCGTTTTCAAACTCTGCCTCTAATTGTACGTCGGCGGTGGTGACAGGCAGCACCCGGCCGGTAATGGCCAAAACCTCGCTCATCCGGCGCACCGCCGTGTCAAAGCTTGGTGAAATGCCGTTTAGCGCCGCCAGAAACAGGTTGCCGAAGCTTTGCCCTGCCAGGGTACCCTCTTGAAACCGGTAGTCCATCATCTGCTTCATCAGCGGTTCCGTGTTGGCCAGAGCCACCAGGCAGTTCCGGATATCCCCCGGCGGGGGCATCCCCAAGTCCTGGCGAAGTGCACCGGAGCCGCCGCCGTCGTCCGCCACTGTGACAATGGCAGAAAGATTTTCCGTATAATCCTTCAAACCCCGCAGCATATTGGACAGCCCGTGCCCGCCGCCGATGACGGCGATCCGGGGTCCGTGCTTCCGGGGCGCGCGGTATGGCTGGTATTCCATAGGGCTCCTTTCTGCCTCAAATGGCTCTGTCCATGTCCCGGTGGTGTTCCATTGTCTGATAGCCCTGCTCCCGGACGAACTCCGCCAGTGCGTGGGCAATAGCCACTGAGCGGTGGTGTCCTCCGGTACAGCCGATGGCGATGACCAGCCCTGTTTTTCCCTCCTCCGCGTACAGAGGCAGGGTGAAGCGCAGCAGGTCCTCCACCTTGCGCAGAAAATCCTGGGTCTGCTGGAAGCTAAACACGTAATCCGAAACCGGCTTATCCAGCCCTGTTTGGTGCCGCAGCCCCTCCATATAGAACGGATTCGGCATAAACCGCACATCCAGCACCAAATCAGCCTCCAAAGGAAGGCCGTACTTAAAGCCGAAGGAGGTGACGCTCACTGTCATGCCCGCCTGCTCCCCTTCGCCGCTGAAGATATGCAGCAGTTCCTGCCGGAGCTTAGCAGTGGAGAGCCGGGTCGTGTCGATGACGAAGTCCGCCCGCTCCTTTACCGGAAGCATCAGCTCCCGCTCCGTTTCCACCGCCTCTTCCAAAGAATTGGTCTCCTTTTCCAAGGGATGGCGGCGGCGGGTTTCTTTATATCGTTTAATAATGGCCGCCGGAGAGGCGTCCAGGAACAGCATCCGGCACACGCCCTCCATACCCTTCAATTTATCCAAAACCTCAAACAGCTCGGTAAAGGATTCTGCCGTCCGCACGTCGTACACCAGGGCTACCCGGGCATAGCGTCCGCCGCCGCCGGCGCAGAACTCCGCAAATTTCAAAATCATGGCGGCAGGCATGTTGTCCACAATATAGAAACCGCTGTCTTCCAAAAAGGACGCCGCTTTGCTCTTTCCTCCTCCGGACAGGCCGGAGATGATCAGAATTTCCATGGGACGCCTCCCTCTTCACTCCACAAACTTAACCTCCGGCTCCAGCGGGACGCCGGTTTTTTTCAGAACCGTCTCCTGCACCAGGCAGATCAGCTCTTTGATATCCGCGCAGGAGGCCCCGCCCCGGTTTATAATGAACCCCGCGTGCTTTTCGCTAACCTGCGCGCCGCCCACTGTCCGGCCTTTTAAGCCGCACTGGTCGATAAGCGTCCCGGCGAAATGCCCCTCCGGCCGCTTGAAGGTACTCCCGGCGCTGGGCCACTCAAGGGGCTGGCTATCCTTCCGGCGGGCCATCAGGTCCCGCATGGTCGCCCGGATGGACTCCGGGTCCCCGGGGAGGAGCTGAAATACCGCGGAAAGCACCACCGCCTCCGGATGCTCTGTGAGAAAACTCCGGCGGTAGCCAAACGCCAGCTCCTCCCCAGTCAGGAATTTCACACCCTCCTCCGGAAACAGCGCCGATACGCCGGCAACCACCTGTTTCAGCTCCCCGCCGTAGGCCCCGGCGTTCATACACACGCCGCCGCCCACCGTCCCGGGAATGCCGTGGGCAAACTCCAGCCCCGTCAAGCCCTGCTTACAGGCAAAGTCCGCCGCCCTGGCCAGAGGAACGCCGGACTCCGCCACAAGGCTGTCCGGCTCCGCCCCGGCTTCTAAGCGACTGAGGCCGGAGGTCTCAATCACCAGCCGGTCCAAGCCTTTGTCCGGGGCCAGCAGATTTGTACCGTTCCCCATTACCAAAGGACGGGCCCCGCACTCCTGGGCCATGGACAGCAGCAGCACCAGCTGCTCCCCCTGCTTCGGGAAGGCCATCCGCCTCGCCGGTCCCCCCACCCGGAAGGAGGTGTGCTTCGCCATAGGCTCTTCCTGCAGTATCCGCAGGTCCGGCAGGTAATCCGCCATGTGTTTGTCAAGCCGCGTCACCCAGTCCATGCAAGGGCCTCCCTATTTTCAAAATACTTACATCACCCGGCCCAGCATTGCCGCGCCGATGATGCCCGCGTCGTTGCCCAGTTCCGCCGGGAGAATCTTTGTAACTCGTCCCCCATGGCGGGCAAAGCTTTCCTTCGCCACCGCCTCCCGCAAAGGCTCCAGCAGCAGCCGCTCCGGTGCGGCGGCCACGCCGCCGCCGATGGCCACCGCCTCGGGGCGCAGAGCATTGATGAGGTTGGTCAACCCGCTGGCTAAGTAATGCACATAGTCCCGGCAAACAGCCAGAGCAGCCGCATCTCCCGCTTCCGCCGCCTGAAAGGCCGTCCGCCCCTCCACGCCCCGCTCTCCGGCAAACGTATGGAGGGCGCTCTCCGGGTGGGTCTCCATGGCCCGCTTCGTCTGCTGAATCAGCCCCGTGGCGGAGGCATAGCGTTCCCAGCAGCCCCTGCGGCCGCAGTTGCAGGGCTCGCCATCCCGGCAGATGACCATATGGCCCGCCTCGCTGGAGGCCAAGCCGCCCCGGAGCTTCCCATCCACAATGATGCCAGCGCCCACACCGGTGCCCAGGGTTACCACGGCGAAGTCCCGGGTCCCTTTTCCCGCGCCGCCGAAGAACTCGCCCACGGCAGCGCAGTCCGCGTCGTTCCCCAGCAGCAGCGGCAAATCCAGATGTTGGCGAAACAGCTTTTCCAGCGGAACATTTTCCATAGGGATGTTGGTGGTGAAGAGCACATCGCCTCCGTTCACCGCCCCGGGCAGGCCAACGCCCACCCACCGGACCTTCTCCTCGATGACCTTTTTGGACAGCTCCGCCAGGGTCCCGGCAAAATGTTCCGGTCCCTGAAAGTCCAGGGGAATCCGCTCTACCTTTACAATGCGGCCCGTCTCGTCCACCAGACCCGCCTTTAAATTGGTGCCGCCTACGTCGATACCGATATACATATGCCTGCCTCCTTACAACTTTCCATCCGCCCGGGCGTCTACCTTCTGGGCCAGCTCCTGCGCCGCGTTGTACCCCAGCTTCCGGTGCCGGTTGTTCATGGCCGCCACCTCCACGATGCTGGCCAGGTTCCGCCCTGGACGCACCGGAATGGTCAGCGTGGGAACCTGGATGTCCAGAATGTCGATATAATGGTCTTCAATGCCCAGGCGGTCATAGAACTTCTCGCTGTCCCAGGGCTCAAAATTCACCACCAGGTCCAGCTGGGCCTCATTTTTGACGGCCCGGACGCCGAAGAGCTGCTGCACATTGATGACACCGATGCCTCGCAGCTCAATGTAGTTGCGGATGACCTCCGGCGCGGAACCCGTCAGTCGGCCGGAGACCCGCCGGAGCTCCACTGCATCGTCGGCCACCAGGCGATGGCCCCGCATAATAAGCTCGATGGCCGCCTCGCTTTTGCCCACGCCGGAGTCGCCGGTAATCATAACGCCCTCACCGTAGATATCCAGCAGCACGCCGTGGCGGGTGACGCAGGGGGCCAGCACCCGGTTTAAATATTCAATGGTCCGGCTGGTAAACGCCACCGTCACCTCATCGGTCCGCAGCAGGGTCTTTTGGTGCTCCATGGCGCTTTCAATGCACTCCGGGAAGCAGTCCAGGCTTCTGGCAATGACCAGGGCGGGGATGTCATAGAGGAACAGGTCGTCAAAACACTTGCGGCGCTGGGCGTCTGAGAGTCCCCGGAGGTACGTGACCTCCGCCTTGCCGATGACCTGAAGACGGCAAGGATCAAAGTAGTCGTAAAAGCTTTGGAACTGAAGGCCCGGCCGGTTCAGATCCGGAACAGTCAGCAGGGCGCTTTCAAAGTCGCTGCCTGGGTTTAATACCTCCAAATTAAAGAGGGATACGAAATCCTTCACCTTTAAACCGCGTTCACGCATGGCGTTTCTCCTTTTCCCGGCGGGGCCGGGCGTCCTTGGTTTACGCGTCCATGACGCGTTTGCTTCCATTATATATGAAGTCTTCCAATTCCGCAACACCTTCCATGCAGAAGATGGAAGGGAAACTCCGCAAAAAAACTTCTGTTTTTTTGAAAATTCTTCTTGCATTTTTCGAT
>JAAWTB010000124.1 GCA_022801815.1 Oscillibacter sp.
GAACGTGGTCTGGGGCTACAGCTACGCCGGGGACTACCGGACGGTGGACGTGCACATCCGCCGCCTCCGGGAGAAGCTGGAGGAGAACCCGGCGGAGCCGGACCACATTATGACCAAGTGGGGGGTGGGGTACTATTTCAAGGAGTGAACGCCCCTATTGGGGCAGTTTGCAGTTCCGCTTCGGCGTGAGCTATATCGCCGTTATCCTGGCGGTGCTGCTGCTGCTGAACACGTACCCCCTGCTGGTGTCCGAGGATTTGGTGTTCCACGCTAAGGCCACCAACCTTCAAAGCAGCGTCTCCGTCATGGTCAACGCCCTCTCCGGCCTCTCCCCCCTGACGGAGGAGAACGTGGCGGATGCCATGGCCGTGGCAGAGGAGGCGGGCCTGAGCCGCATCCTGGTCACCGACAGCGCGGGCCGGGTGCTGTACGACACCCGGGAAACCGGGTCCGCCGTGGGAAATTTGGCGCTGTACACGGAGATTACCCAGGCGCTGCTGGGCTATGACGCGTTCAGCTGCACCTACCGGCAGGGGGCCTTCCGCAGCCGGGCCTCGTCCCCCATCATGTACCAGAGCCAGATCATCGGCGCAGTCTACGCCTACGAGTACGACACCCAGCAGGCCGCCCTGCTCTCCGGCCTTCAGGAGACGCTGCTGCGGCTGTCCTTGGTGGCGCTGGTGCTGGCCCTGGTGCTGAGCCTGGTGCTCTCCACGGCCCTGACCCGCAAAATCGGCCTGCTCCTCACCGCCATCCGGCAGGTGCGGGAGGGGGCCTACAGCCACCGGGCGGACATCCGGGGCCGGGATGAGATTGCCCAAATCGGCCATGAGTTCAACAGCCTGACGGACCGGCTCCAGACCACGGAGACCGCCCGCCGCCGCTTTGTCTCCGACGCGTCCCACGAGCTGAAAACCCCCCTGGCGGCCATTCGCCTCCTGTCGGACTCCATTTTGCAGACGGAGAACATCGACCCGGAAACCACCAAGGAATTTGTCACCGACATCGGCCGGGAGGCGGAGCGCCTCTCCCGCATCACGGAGGACCTCCTCCGCCTGACCCGGCTGGACAGCGGCGTCCTGGATCCCCCGGCGGCGGTGGACATCCTGCCGGTTTTGGAGCAGGTTATGCGGATGATGAACCTGGTGGCCCAGGAGAAGGGCGTGGACCTCACCTATTCCGCCGGGGGGGAGTGCGTGGTTCTGGGCACCCGGGACGAGACCCATCAGGTCATCTACAATCTGGTGGACAACGCGGTGAAGTACTCCGCCATCGGCGGCGCCGTCCAAGTCTCCCTGGAGCGGGTGGGGGAGCTGGTGGTGCTCACCGTGGCGGACAACGGCGCGGGCATCCCCGAGGCGGACCTGCCCCGGATTTTCGAGCGGTTCTACCGGGTGGACAAGGCCCGCTCCCGGGCCGCAGGGGGCACGGGCCTGGGCCTTTCCATTGTCAGTGATACGGTAAAGCGCCGGGGCGGCGTGGTGGAGGCCGCCAACCGCCCTGGCGGCGGCGCGGTGTTCACCGTCCGCTGGTCCGCTTTGGAGAGGAGGGAGGAGACATGAGAAGACGGCTCTGCCTGGCGCTGCTTCCCTTGCTCCTGCTGGCGGGCTGCCGGAGGGAGGATCCCGCCCGCACCGCCTACCAGCTCTATTTCCAGGAGGCGGACCTGACCTACGCCGCTGGGGATTCCCCCTTTCGCACGGAGACCATCTACTTATACGACGCGGAAACCGGCACCGCGCCCCGCCTGGCGGAGGCGCTGATCAACGAGCTTTTAAAGGGTCCCGCCGACGAGACGCTGAAAAGCACCCTCCCCCCCGGGACCACCCTGCTGGCATTGGAGATCGACGGGGACCAGGCCCGGGTGGATTTATCCCCCTCTTACGAAAGCCTTTCCGGCGTGGCGCTGACCCTGGCGGACAGCGCTGTCGCCATGACCCTCTCCCAGGTGCCGGAGGTCTCCTCCGTTCAAATCACCGTCCGGGGGCGGGAGCTGGCCTACCGGGAGCGGCAGGTGCTGAACATCCGGGAGCTGCTGCTGACGCCGGAGGAGGACGTCGTCAGTACGGTGGAGGCGCTGCTGTACTACCTGAACCAGGAGGGCCGCCTTACGGCGGCGGAGCAGACCCTGGACCTTTACGAGGGGGACACCCAGGTTTCCGCCGTGGCCCGGGCCCTGGAGGATAAACCGGAGGGCTGGGATCTGTATTCCCCACTGCCGGAGGGCTTCCAGGTGAAGTCCGTCTGGCTGGAGGAAGACATCTGCTATCTGAACCTCTCCTCCGCCCTGCTGGAGGGACTGGCGGAGGAGGCGCTTCATACCGCCCTGCTGGCGCTGGAGAGCTCCCTCCGCTCCCTGGACGCGGTGGAGGAGGTCCGCTTCCTGGTAGACGGCGAATTCCGCCGGGACCTGGGGCTTCTGGGGGAGTAAAGTTTTGTCCTTGACATCCCGCTGCCGCTCCTGTACACTGGAAAAGGTGGACCTTTCCTGGGCCGCCAGCAGAAAGACAGAACGAAGAAACAGGAAGGAGAACCCCCGCTATGAGAACCCCCTCTGACCAACAGACGCTGTTCCAAATCCGAGGCATCCCTCCCCTGGGCTCCGCCGTCTCCCTGTCCCTCCAGCATCTTGTGGCCATGATCGTGGGCTGCGTCACGCCCCCCATCATCATTGCCGGGGCCATCGGCCTCAGCCAGGCGGACCGGGTGCTGCTGATTCAGGCGTCCCTGGTTATGTCCGCCGTGTGCACCATCCTCCAGCTCTATCCTGCCGGCAAGTATTTCGGCTCCGGCCTGCCGGTGATCATGGGCGTCAGCTTTGCCTACGTGCCCAGCATGCAGGCCATCGCCTCCGCCGGGGGCGGCGTGGGAGCCATTGCCGGGGCCATGATTGCGGGCGGAATTGTGGCCGTCTTGGTGGGTGTGTTTGTAAAAAAGATTCGCCTCCTCTTCCCCCCGGTGATTACCGGCACCGTGGTCTTTACCATCGGCCTCTCCCTCTATCCCACGGCCATCAATTACATGGCGGGAGGGACGGCGAATACCTACGAGCTGGTGGTGGAAACCAAGGGTCAGACCGAGGCCCTGGTGTACGGTTCCTGGCAGAACTGGCTGGTGGCCGTCTTGACGCTGGCCATCGTCATGCTTTTGAACAACCACGGCAAGGGCATCTGCAAGCTGGCTTCCATTCTCATCGGCATGCTCTGCGGCTATGTAATTTCCGTGTTCTTCGGCATGGTTTCCTTTGCCGAGGTGGGCACTGCCGCCTGGTTCTCCCTGCCCCGGGTGATGCACTTCGGCATCACCTTCGATCTGCCCTCCTGCGTGGCCATTGGGCTGCTGTTCGCCATCAACTCCATCCAGGCCATCGGCGACTTCACCGCCACCACCGTGGGCGGCGTGGACCGGGACCCCACGGACCAGGAGCTTCAGGGCGGCATCATCGCCTATGGCTTCAGTAACATCCTGACGGCCTTCTTCGGCGGCCTGCCTACGGCTACCTATTCCCAAAACGTGGGCATCGTTACCACCAACAAAGTGGTAAACCGGGTGGTCTTTGCCATGACCGGCGGCTTTTTGCTGCTGGCGGGCCTGTCCCCGAAATTCGCGGCGGTGCTGACCACGATTCCGCAGTGCGTGCTGGGCGGGGCCACCATCACCGTCTTTTCCACCATTGCCATGACCGGCATGAAGCTCATCGCCTCCCAGAGCCTGACGGCCCGGAATACCACCATCGTGGGCCTGTCCGCCGCCCTGGGCGTGGGCGTGAGCCAGGCCAGCGAGGCGCTGAGCCAGTTCCCTGCGGGCTTTACCATGATCTTCGGCAAGTCCCCGGTGGTCATCGCCACGCTGATGGCGGTGCTGCTGAATCTGATTCTGCCCAAAGAGAAAGCTTGAGAGAGATTGAGGTAACCATGGAAATCGAAATTCTGCGCTTTCGCTGCCCCGGCCTGGAGGACGGCGGACGCTTCCCCCTGGACAATACCGGCCGGGGAAAGGACCTTTCTCCGGAAATCGTTTTGGAGAACCTGTCTCCCCAGGCCAAGACCCTGGCGGTCACCCTGGAGGATATGTCTCACCCCATAAAGGGCTTCACCCACTGGGTGATGTGGAATTTCCCCGCCCGCCCGGTCATTCCCGGGGGCATCCCCCAGCGGGACCGGCTGGAGAGCGGCGTGGTCCAGGGCATGGCCTACGGCATCCACCGCTACGCCGGGCCCAAGCCCCCCGTCTGGTCCGTCCACTCCTACCGGCTGACGGTTTACGCCCTGGACTGCGTCCTGGGCCTGAGCTCCAACGCGAGGAAGAAGCACTTCCTCAAGGCGGCGGAGGGCCATATCCTGCAAAAGGGCAGCCTGACGGCGAAATTTGGATAACATGACCGGGAACCAGGGAGGCTGCGCCTCCCCGGTTCCGCCTCTTGCGCTTTTCCTAAAGATGTGCTATACTTTAAAGCGTGAAATCACCGCCGGCAAAGGAGGAATCCTCTATGAATTTTGTCTTCATCTCCCCCAACTTCCCCGAGGCCTACCGCTGGTTCTGCGTCCGGCTTCGGGAAAACGGCGTCAATGTCCTGGGCGTGGGGGACGCGCCCTATGACTTCCTGCACCCGGACCTGAAGCGGGCTTTGACCGAGTACTACCGGGTGGACAGTTTGGAGGACTATGACCAGGTCCTCCGGGCCTTGGGATACTTCACCGGGCGGTACGGCAAGATCGACTGGGTGGAGAGCAACAACGAGTACTGGCTGGAGCTGGATGCCCGGCTTCGGACGGACTTCAATGTCACCACCGGGCCCAAGGCCCATGAGATTGAAAAGTACAAAAGCAAGCTGGCCATGAAGGAGTACTACAAAAAGGCTGGAATTCCCTGCGCCCGCTGCGCCCCGGTGACGGACCTGGACGCGGGCCTGGCCTTCGTCCGGGAGGCCGGGTATCCCGTCGTCGTCAAGCCGGACAACGGCGTGGGAGCCGTGGCCACCTGGAAGCTGGAAAACGAGGAGGACCTGCGGCGCTTCTTTCAGGACCCGCCGGACGCCCCCTACCTTATAGAGGAATACGTTTCCGGGGCCGTCACCACCTATGACGGCGTCTGCGATTCCAAAGGGGAGGTGCTGTTTGCCGCCAGCCACGTCACCCGGAACTCCATCATGGACATGGTGAACAAGCATGTGCCCACGTACTACTACGTGGACAAGGAGGTCCCGCCGGACGTGGAGGCCGCGGGCAAAGCCGCGCTGAAAGCCTTCGGCGCGTCCAGCCGCTTCTTCCACCTGGAGTTCTTCCGCCTGACGGAGGCGAAGGAGGGCCTGGGAAGCGTGGGGGACATTGTTGCCCTGGAGGTCAACATGCGCCCCGCCGGGGGCTATACCCCGGACATGCTGGATTTCAGCCAGAGCGTGGACGTGTACCAAATCTGGGCAGACATGGTGGCCTTCGACGAGCCGCGCCACACCTACATCGGCCCCCGCCGGTACTGCGTCTACGCCGGGCGGCGGGACGGGGTGCGCTACGTCATGTCCCTGGGCCAGCTGGAGGCCCGCTGCGGCGACCGGGCCCGGCTCTTCACCCGGATGCCCGACGCTTTGGCGGGGACCATGGGAAACCAGGTGGCCATCGCCTGCTTCGACACCATGGAGGAAGTGGACCTCTTTGTCAAGGCGGCCTTCCGCCTGCGGGACGGGGATAAGCCGAGCTGAGGCGGCCAAAGGCCGCCTCAGCTCAGCTTGTCGAAAAAGTCTGCCTACCGGCAGACTTTTTCATGTAAAGATGATAAAATAGGGAGTAAGGGGTGAGGAATATGTTGGAGCGAGGGAAAA
>JAAWTB010000125.1 GCA_022801815.1 Oscillibacter sp.
CGTGTCCCTGGCGGCCCTGTTTGACTCCACCAGCAACCTCCAGGAGGGGCCCTTCCTCCACCGCGACAGCGTGAAAATCTACAAATACGACAATACCCTCTACGGCGTCAAGGTCACCGGAAAACAGATGAAGGCCATTATGGAGGAAAAGGCCGGGAACTTCTTCAACCAGTACCAGCCCGGCGATGTGACCATCAGCTTCAACCCCAATATCCGCCTGTACAACTATGACATGTTCGCGGGGCTGGACTATGAGATCGACATCTCCAAGCCCGCCGGGTCCCGCATCCAGAACGTGGTCTACAAGGGCCAGCCCATGAAGGACGACGACACCATGATCCTGGCCCTGAACAACTACCGTTACGGCGGCCTGGTCTCCGCGGGCCTCATCAACGAGGCGGACGTGGTGTACGAGGGCGGCGCGGTCCGGGATATGATCACAGAGTATGTGGAGTCCCTGGAAGGCCCCCTGATGCCCGAGGTGGACAACAACTGGAAAATCGTGGGCGCGGACCTGGATGATCCCCAGAAGGACCTGATTTATGAGAAGGTCCGGGCGGGCGAGATCGAGATTCCCACCAGTGAGGATGGCCGCACCCCCAACATCGCCTCCCTGAACGGCCCCGCCCTGCGGGCCGCAGGCGTCCTGCCTCCGCTGGACGAGGAGCCCGCTGAAGAGCCCGTGCCGGCGCCCGCGCCGGAACCCGCTCCCGTACCGGAACCCGAGCCCGCCCCTGAGCCGGAGCCCGAGCCGGTTCCCGCTGCGGCGGAGGGAACCTACACCGTCAAGGCCGGGGACTGCCTCTGGAGTATCGCCCAGAAAACCTATGGCACCGGGACCAAGTGGAGCGTGATTTACGCCGCCAACAAGGCCGCCGTCAAGGATCCCGCCGCCATCCAAATCGGCCAGGTCCTGGTAATTCCCGCAGCGTAAGCACAGCGCTTCCCCAAGCCCTTCTGCGGCCCCGGCTTCTGCCGGGGCCGCTTTTTCCGGAGAGGAGTGCGCCGCTTGACAAACTTACTGGAATTTATTCGTCGGGCCGCCGGCCTCCGAGGCAGATTTTAGGGGATTTTGTGAAAAAGTCCTTGCAATCCGCCGGGGATTGTGATATCCTATTCAGGCTTACAAAAAGGGCGGTCCTCTGCCGGGGCGGAAAACACGCCGGAAAAGCGGGCAAGAACGCCTATTATAACAGGAGGAACAACCCATGGATCTCATCAAGGAACTGAACAAAGAGGCGCTGGGCAAGGAGACGCCCAAGGTACAGATCGGCGACACCGTCCGCGTCCACGTGAAGGTCAAGGAAGGCTCCCGGGAGCGTATCCAGGTCTTCGAGGGCACCGTTATCGCCAAGAAGCACGGCGGCATTGAGGAAACCATCACCGTCCGCCGCATCTCTTACGGCATAGGCGTGGAGAAGGTGTTCCCCATTCACTCCCCCTCCATCGACACTATTCAGGTTGTGCGCAACGGCGCCGTCCGCCGGGCCAAGCTGTACTATCTGCGGGGCCGCGTGGGCAAGGCTGCCAAGATCAAGGAAAAGCTGTAAGATTCCGAAGAATAAAAGAGAGGCGAAGGCCTCTCTTTTTTTCGTCCCTCCGCTGAAATTCGGATTGACTTGCCGTCGGGGGACGTAGTATGATGAATTCAGTCATTTCGCAAACGTTTGAGCGCATGCGCGCGGAAGGAGGTCCAGCGTGAAAACCATCCTCGGCTATCTTCGTCCCCACGCCCCCCGGGTGGCGGTGGGCGTGACGGTGAAATTCTCCGCCGCCGTGCTGGAGCTGCTGCTCCCCCTGCTGCTGGCCCATATCATTGACGGCTGCGTGCCCGCCCGGGACCTGCCCGGGGTCTTCCGAGCGGGGGGGTGGATGCTGGTTATGGCTTTCGGCGCGGCCTTGTGCAACATTACCGCCAACCGCATGGCGGCCTGGGTGTCCATGGACGTGACGCGGCAGCTCCGCCGGGACCTCTACCGGCGGACCCTGTTTCTCTCCCAGGCCCAGATGGACCGCTTTTCCGTGTCCTCCATCGTCTCCCGGCTGACCAACGACACCTACAACGTGCACCAGATGTTTGACAAAATTCAGCGCGGGGGCATCCGGGCGCCCATGCTGGTACTGGGGGGAATGGTGCTGACCTTTCTCCAGGCCCCGCCCCTGGCCCTGGTGCAGCTTGCCGTCTGCTCCGCCACCTTTTTTGCCATCTGCTGGGTAACCCGCCGGGGCATCCCCCGGTATGCCCGGGCCCAGGAGGCCGTGGACACGGTGGTCCGAATCATCCGGGAAAACGCCGCCGGGGTCCGGGTGGTTAAGGCCCTGTCCTGCCAGGGGCGGGAGCGGGACCGCTTCGCCGCCGCCAGCCAGGCCGCCAAGGAGGCGGAGGAAACCGCCGGCAGCGTCATGGCCGCCGCCAACCCCCTGTCGGACTTTTTGCTGAACCTGGGGCTGGTGCTGGTGGTGCTGGCCGGGGCGGCGCTGGTGAACCGGGGATGGATGTCCTCCGGGCAGATTGTGGCTTTTCTCTCCTATTTCACCATCATTCAAACCGCCACCCTGGGCCTGGCGAAGCTTTTTGTCAAGTACAGCAAGGGCGTGGCTTCCGCCCGGCGGATTGAGGAGGTACTCCTGGCTCCGGAGGACCAGCAGGTCCGCCCGGCCGGAGAGGCCCAGGGGCCGGAGCTGGGAATGCGGGATGTGTCCTTTTCCTACCTGGGGGTGGAAAAGGACCTGGACAGCGCGTCCTTCTCTATAAGAAAAGGGGAGACCTTGGGCATCCTGGGCCCCACCGGGGCGGGAAAGACCACCCTGGTTTCCCTTCTCCTCCGGCTCTACGACGCGGACGGCGGCGTGGTCTGGCTGGGAGGGCGGGACGTCTCCACTCTCAGCCGGGAAGCTCTCCAGGGCCGTTTCGGCGCGGTGTTTCAGAACGAGGCCCTGCTGAACGACAGCGTTTACGAAAACATCTCCTTCCTGCGGAATCTCCCCCGGGAGGAGGTGGCCGCCGCCGCCAAAACCGCCCAGGCGTGGGACTTCATCCAGCAGCTGTCCGGCGGGCTGGACGCCCGGCTGGACATCCGGGGGGCCAACCTCTCCGGCGGGCAGCGCCAACGGCTGCTGATTGCCCGGGCCCTGGCGGCAAAGCCCGGCATCCTGATTCTGGACAGCGCCGACAGCGCCCTGGACTACCGCACCGCCGCCGCCCTCCACGCCGCCCTCCGCCGGGACTTTCCCGGCGTGACCCTGGCGGTCATCTCCGAGCGGGTGGCCTCCCTCCGGGACGCGGACCGCATCCTGGTGCTGGAGGAGGGCGTGATTACCGCCCAGGGGACCCACCGGGAACTCCTGGAAACCTGCAGCCGCTACCGCCGCATGGCGGAGCTTCAGATGGGAGGGCCGGCATGAAAAAACATATATTCGTCCGCTTGCTCCGGTTCCTCCGGCCCTATGGCCTGCGGTTTTTGTTTCTTTTAACCCTGCTACTGGCGGGGAACCTTTTGAGCCTGGCCGCGCCCCTCCTCTCCGGGAGGGCGGTGGATGCCGTGGGCATCCGGGCCAGGGGCGTGGACTTTTCCGGCGTGTTCTGGAACTGCGCCGGGATGCTGGGGTGCTATGCCCTTTCCTCCTTAGTCAGTTACTGGGTATCCTCCCGCCTCATCCGCACGGCCCAGGCCGTGTCCCACGACCTGCGGGGGGCCGCCTTCGACCACATGAGCGAGCTGCCGGTGGACTACTTCGACACCCACCCGGCGGGGGACCTCATCAGCCGGGTCTGCTACGACGTGGACACGGTGAACGCCACCCTCTCCACGGACCTTTTGCAGCTGGGCACCAGCGTGTTCACCGTGGCCGGTTCCTTTTTGATGCTGCTGCTTCTCTCGCCCCGGCTGACGCTGGTATTCCTGGTCACCGTTCCCCTGTCGGCGGCGCTGACCCGCTTTCAGATGAGGCGCATCCACCCCCTCTTCCGCCTCCGGTCCAAGGAGCTGGGCGCCCTGAACGCCTTTGCCGAGGAGCGGATGGGCTGCCGGAAGTCCATCCGGACCTACGGCGTGGAGGAGGCGGACCTGGGCCTCTTCGACCAGCGGAACGACGCGGCTTCCAAGGCCTATTACGACGCGGACCGGGCCAGCGCGGCCCTGGGCCCCTCGGTGAACTTCATCAACAACCTCTCCCTCGCCGCCGTCAGCGTGTTCGGCGCGCTGCTGTACCTGGGGGGCGGGCTGTCCCTGGGGAGTCTTTCCTCCTTTGTCCTCTACTCCCGGAAGTTCTCCGGCCCCATCCGGGAGGCGGCTAACCTCCTGGCGGAGCTTCAGGCCAGCGCGGCGGCGGCGGAGCGTGTGCTGGACCTTTTAGATCAGGAGCCCGAGGCGGCGGACACGGCCGGGGCCCGGCCTGTGGAGCATGTGCAGGGCGATATCCGCTTTGACCATGTGACCTTCGGCTATGACCCTGCCCGTCCGGTTCTCCGGGACTTCACCGCCCACATCCCGGCGGGAAGTCTGGCCGCTGTGGTGGGCCCCACCGGGGCGGGGAAGACCACCCTGGTCTCCCTTCTTCTCCGGTTCTACCGGCCCCAGAGGGGGACCATTACCATGGACGGCGTCCCCCTGGACGCCTACAGCCGGGACGGCCTTCGCCGCCGCCTGGCCCTGGTGCTCCAGGATACCTGGCTTTTCGGCGGCACCATTGCGGAAAACATCGCCTATGGTGCGCCGGGGGCCAGCCGCGAGCAAATTGTGGAGGCCGCCAAGGCCGCCCGCATCCACCGCTTTGTCTCCTCCCTCCCCCAGGGCTATGACACCGTGCTTACCTGCGAAGGCATATCCAAGGGACAGAAACAGCTTCTGGCCATCGCCCGGTGCCTCCTCACCGACGCGGACGTGGTCATCCTGGACGAGGCCACCAGCAACGTGGACACCGAGACCGAGGGGGAGATCAGCCTGGCCATGGAACGGCTCCGCCAAGGGCGGACCTGCTTTGTCATTGCCCACCGGCTGGCCACCATTCGGGGGGCGGACCGCATCCTGGTGCTGGACCAGGGCGGCGCGGCGGAGCAGGGGACCCACCAGGAGCTGCTGGCCGCCGGCGGCGTTTACGCGCAGCTCTACGCCGCCCAGTTCCAGACCTGACTTTCCAAAAGCATGGCGAAAACGTATCCGCAGCTTCAGAAAATCAAGCGGATTGCAATTGACAAAACAGCAAAACCGATCTGGGAGTATTTGGGTAAATTGCAAACAAACTGTGAAAACAAACAAAAAAGCCCCCTTAAAATCGGGAGGCTGACACTTGACAAACCGGTTGAACATTCTTTATAATGAAACCAGAAAACCGCAAACGTTTGCGCAAAGTGGAAGGGCTTCCGCCCACGCGCGGACGTTCCGGGCGTGACCGGATGGGAGGACTCGATCGCCCGGGGAGTTCCCGGCAGTTATCAGAAAGAGGTGTTATCGTGTCAAATGCAGTAACCGTGACCAAGGAAAGGCCCCCCAGAAAGAAATTGACGGCACGTCGGTTGAAAAACCTGATCCTGAACGTGCTCAAAAACCCCTTCAACATGGTCGTGCTGGTCAGCCTGATCGTGTTGTTCTGCCTGATCGTCATCCCCCTGCTGACCATGATCAAGTCCACCTTCACCCTGGCGCAGGGCGAGCTCCGCCGTGTGGACGGCAAAGTCGGTGACTTCACCCTTTACTATTGGCAGTACATGCTGATGAGCAACATGTCCAAGGCCGTGCTGTGGGAGCCCCTGCTGCACTCCTTTGTCTGCGGCTTCTTCACCACGCTGATT
>JAAWTB010000126.1 GCA_022801815.1 Oscillibacter sp.
GCTGGAGGTGGACAGCCGGAACATCCACGCCTTCATCATCGGGGAGCACGGGGACAGCGAGCTGGCGGTGTGGAGCGAGGCCAACGTCTCCGGCCTGGATCTGGAGGATTTCTGCCGGGTCCGGGGGCAGACCCTGGGGGCGGAGAACCGGGAGCGGCTGTACCGGGAGGTCCGGGACAGCGCCTACCGGATCATCGAGCGGAAAGGGGCCACGTATTACGGCATCGCCATGGCGGTGGGCCGCATTGCAGAAGCCATTGTAAAGGACGAGCGGGCGGTGCTGCCGGTGTCGGCGGTGCTGGACGGGCAGTATGGGATGAACGGCTTGGCGCTGAGCCTTCCGTCCGTCGTGGGCCGGAAGGGCTTGCAGGAAATTCTGGAGATGCCCCTGAGCGAAGAGGAGCGGGAGGCGCTGACAGCCTCGGCGGAGCAGATGCGGGAGGCCATTGGAGCCTTAAAGCTGTAAGAGAAATTCCGGAGGGCTTCCGTCCGTTTCCGGCTATTTGGGGGCGGCCTTGGAGACCGGATTTTCCTGAAGGGCCTCCCGGAGCTTTTCCAGGGCCCGTTTTTCGATGCGGGATACTTCCCGTCCCGGGTATTGTAAACGGAGGCCTTTAAAAAATTGCTCCAGTCAGCCGTCCTTTGGCTGCTTGAAGCGAAATTTGAGGATGATTTGCTTGTCGCGGGTCAGCTCCACCCGTTCGATCAGGCTGACCAGCAGCTCCCGGTTGACGGACGCGGTTTTCAGGAACCGCTCCGTCAATTTTTCCGCCAGGTCCCGCTGCTCCTCCGGAGAGGGGGCCGGGCGGTCCAGCTGGCTGAGATGCTGCTCCAGGGCGGCGCGGTCGGCCTTGACCCTGGTATAGATGCGCTGGAAGCCGTCTCCGTCCAGGATGCCTTCCAGCTTATCCATATAGACCTTGTCCAGATGGATGGTGAGACTGCTGATTTTGGCCTTCAGAGCGGCAATTTCCCGTTCGCCGCTGGTCTCCGCCAGAGCCGCTGCAACCTCCCGCCGGGCGGCGGGCAGCAGCTGGTCTGCACGCAAATAGTCCCCGCAGACCTCCTGCACCTGTTCCAGCACCGCTTGTGTGACGGTCTGCTCCTTGACGGTGTGGCTGGTGCAGGCCCCCCCTTTGGTAAACCGCTGGTACGTGCGGCAAACGAAATACAGCGTATTCTCCCCTGCCGCGTTTTTCCGGTTGAGCACCGCCAGCGGGCAGCCGCACTCATGGCAGAAAATCAGCCCCTTAAGCAGAAAGTCATAGGTTCGGCTGCGGGTGTGCCTGCGGCTCCCGATTAGCCGCTGTACCTGGTCAAAGGTCTCCCGGTCGATAATGGGCTCATGGGTGCCCTCTACCACGACCCAGTCCCGGCGGTCCTGCTTGATGCACTTCTTGGATTTATAGCTGACTTTCCGAGTGCGGCCTTGGACCATATTGCCAATATAGGTTTCGTTTTGCAGCATATCCGAAATGCGCTCACTCCGCCACAAGCCGGTGTATGGGCCGGGATTTGCCACCGGCAGCCCGGCATAGGCCGCCGGCGTCGGGACGCCCTCGGCGTTCAGCCGGACGGCGATTTGCCGGCAGCTCATGCCTTCCAGGGCCATGCCGAACACGCGCCGGACCGTCGGGGCCGCGCCCTCGTCCATGACGATTCGGTTTTTTTCCGTCGGGTGCATTTTGTAGCCGTAAACCGGTTTGCCGCCAATGAACAAGCCCTTGCGCTGCTTGTCGCGCTTGACGCTGGAGATTTTTTTTGAGATGTCTTTGGCGTACATATCGTTCATGATGGCCCGGAAGGGCGTAAGGTCATTGGCGGTGGAGTCCACCCCGGTGTCGATGCCGTCCAGCAGGGAAATGTAGCGCACCCGGCGCTCCGGAAAATACCGCTCCATATAGTGGCCGGTGAGGATGTAATCGCGCCCCAGGCGGCTCAGGTCTTTGGTAATGACCATATTGACTCTCCCGGCCTCAATGTCGGCAATCATGCGCTGAAAATTGGGGCGGTCAAAATTCGTTCCGCTCCATCCGTCGTCGACGTAGGTGTCGAAAACGGTCAAACGGTGCTGCTGGACAAACGCCTCCAGCATGGATTGCTGGTTGCTGACGCTTTCGGACGGGCCTTCGTGTTCGTCCTCCTTCGATAAGCGGATGTATAAAGCCGCGCGGTAGTCCGCGGGATTGCGGATTTCTGCGTACATGGCATACCTCCTGAGAAAAGCGGCCGTTCGTTGCGTCCGCTATACGTCGCTGCGCAGATATTGCGCAATATGCCGCAGCTCTTTTTTGAGAAATAGTTGAAAAGAATTCTGGATGACCTGGGCGGCATGGAGTCCGTCCTTGGTATAACGGCATATCAAAGGGGTTTCCTGTGCCTTCAACGAAACACCTCCTGCTTCAAATTGGTAAACTATATGCGGGCGGCAGGCCATGCTTGCCGGTTTGGGCAAAATAAAAGGGGCCTCCCTGGGCTCCTCCGGCAGTGCCCGATTTTCCGGCTTCCGGGAATTTCTGCCGGGCAGGCGGACCGCCGCCGGGGGAGCTGCGCCCAAGGAACCAAAAATTTTTTGCGTCTCAAATTCTACTTATCAAACAGGGAGAATTTGCCGATATACTTTGAAGATATTGCCCGGAGAGTCAGATGGTTTTTTGACAACCGGCAATTGCAGACAGCGAAACGCAAAAGGAGATGGGAAACATGATTAACTACATACGGAATTTAAGAATCAGGTTAAAGCTGTATATCCTCATAGGGGTTGCTCTGCTTGGGATGCTTATTATCAGCGGGATGTCCTTCTTCCTTATGGGGCGGCTGAACGATATGACCAATGACATCGCGGAAAGCTGGCTCCCCAGCGTGGATATCGGAAGGAGCTTGGGCAGTACCATTTCGAATATTCGCCTCAATGAATTGGGGCGCCTTACTGCGATTTCGGATGCTGTAGAGGAATCCAGCCTTCAGTATCTCGAAAAGGAAAAGGCGAATATGGAAACCCTGCTGGTGGAATATGGGGCGTTAATTGACGAAGAAGAGCGCGGCCTCTATGATAACGCGTTGAAGTTCTGGGCGCAGTACCGGGAAGCGGATGAAAGAATGATGGCGCTGGCCGGACAGGGCCGCGTGTCGGACGCCCGCGCAATTTTGGAGGGCGAATGCGTCGGCCTTTATAACTCGTTAAACGGCGCTTTCAAGGATATTATTGCGTACAATACGGAAGGAAGCGACAGCGCGGCGGAAGAAAGTTCCGCGCTTTACCGAAACGCCACGTGGATGATGGCGGCAATCGTCATCGCCATCATCCTTGTGGGAGTCTTCTTCTCTTTCGTGATTATACGCCTGATCAAAATGCCTATTTCCGAAATTGAAAATGCCGCTATCAAAATGGCGGAGGGGGATTTGGACGTTGAGATCCGCTATACCTCCAAGGATGAGCTGGGCGTTCTCGCGGCGCAGGTGCGCCGGTTGATCCATAAGCTTCGGGTTATCATTGAGGACGAGAATAAATTCCTCGCGAAAATGGCGGAGGGAGATTTTACAGTGGATTCCATCTGCGACGAAGAGTATACAGGCGGCTTCTATCCTCTGCTCGTTTCGTTCCGGGGCATTGCGGAAAAACTCAACGATACGATGATGCAGATCAGTCAAAGCTCCTCCCAGGTGGCCAGCGGCGCGGGACAGGTATCCAACGGCGCCCAGGCTCTTGCCCAGGGAGCCACGGAACAGGCCAGTTCTGTGCAGGAGCTCGCTGCTACCATTAACGAAATCTCCAACAAGGTAAAGCAGAACGCAGACAGCGCGCGGCAGGCCAGCGCCGCAGCCGGCTGTGTCAGCACGCAAATGAACGTGAGCAAAGAGAAAATGCAGCAGATGATACAGGCCATGCGCGATATCAGCACCTGCTCCAGCGAGATTGGTAAAATTATGAAAATCATTGAGGATATCGCGTTCCAAACCAACATTCTTGCGCTGAACGCCGCCGTAGAAGCCGCCCGTGCGGGCTCCGCCGGAAAAGGCTTTGCCGTAGTAGCCGACGAGGTCCGCAATCTGGCCAACAAGAGTACAGAGGCCTCTGAAAACATCTCGGCGTTGATTGAAAATTCCTTAAAAGCGGTAGAAAACGGAACGCAGATTGCGGACGATACCGCGCAGTCTTTGATTCAGGCCGTAAACGATGTGAACGAAATGACCGGCATCATAGGACAGATTTCGGAGGCCAGCAGCGAACAGGCGGACTCCGTTTCTCAAATCCGGTTGGGAATTGACCAGATTTCCAGCGTTGTACAGACGAACTCGGCAACGGCGGAAGAAAGCGCGGCGGCAAGCGAAGAACTGTCCAGCCAGTCGCAGCTTATGAGAGGGCTGGTAGAGAGGTTTAAGCTGAAGAACGGTTCCTCAAGCCGCTGAGGCCCATTGCGGCGGCACCCGGCCCGTCAAGCCGCATCCGGCAGAAACGTCAACCGCGGGCGCCCCGAACAAATCGGGGCGCCCGCGGTTCCTTCATGCTGTATTTGGGACGATGAATTTGCGGCGGGTTTTCAATTCATGGAGCCTGAATTTGGTATGGGATAAGCCGGCTCTGCTTACAGTAAGCGCGGCGGAATACATAGCTCCGGGAGATGCCGAAGGAGGCGGCGATTTCCCGCTGGGTCAGGGGCATGGTGCCCCCCAGTCCGTAGCGCAGACGGACAATCTCCGCCTCGCGGGCGGTAAGCTGTTCCCGGACCAGCTTGTGGAGCCGCAGAGCGTTGTCCCGGTCGTGGAGGTCTTCCAGCATGGTGTCGTCCACGCCGACAATATCCATAAGCTGAAGGGCGTTGCCGTCCTTATCCGTGTCAATGGAGTCGGAAAGGGAGACCTCCCCTTGGAGCTTCTTCTGACCCCGGAAGTACATGAGGATTTCATTTTCAATGCACCGGGCGGCGTAGGTGGCAAGGCGCGCCCCCTTGGCGGGATCGAAGCTGGAAATGCCCTTGATCAGGCCGATGGTGCCGATGGAAATCAGGTCTTCCTGGTCGGCGCTTTGGGTGTAATATTTTTTAATAATATGCGCCACCAGTCTCAGATTCCGCTCGATCAGCACCTGCCTCGCCTCTGGATTTCCCTCGGCGTATTTCTCCAGCCACTCCCGTTCTTCGGCGGCGGTCAAGGGCTTGGGAAAGGACCCGCCGCCGGAGAGGCGCAGGGAGAACAGCAGCGTATTGGCGAACAGCAGCAAAGCGGCAGACAGCATAAGACCTCCTTGCCGGAGCGCAAAGCCCCGGCTGCCGCTTTCCCGGCTGGCGGCGGACCGTATTCGGGGATGAAGCGTCCCCGCTTTCAGCCTATGAAAACCGGGGAAGTCCCTATGCGGCCTTTGCATTTGAAGCGCCGGTATGGTATAGTGTTTCCCGGAACCAGAGAACGAAGGGAGGCGGCGGCATGGGCTGGACGGTGTACATCCTCCGCTGCGGGGACGGGACCCTCTACACCGGCTGCACCAATGATCTGCCCCGGCGGCTGGCAGCCCACCAGAGCGGCAGGGGCGCCAAGTACACCCGGAGCCGCCTGCCGGTGGAGCCGGTTTACCGGGAGGAAGCGGCGGACAAATCCGCCGCCCTCCGGCGGGAGGCGGCCATCAAGCGCATGGACCGCCGGAAAAAGCTGGCGCTGATTGGGGAAAAGGAGGGGCAGGATGGAGAT
>JAAWTB010000127.1 GCA_022801815.1 Oscillibacter sp.
CGTCCGTCATCCATCGAGATGTTCCGCAAGACGGGCGTCATGACACATGTGGAGCTCGAGGCACGCAATGAGGTGAAATGGGAGATGTATACCAAGAAGTAATCGCACACACCATCCCCGTCTGCGTCCGTGAAATTCCCGCCTCCGGCTTGGGCATGATCCGCGCCGCAGACGTCGCAAACACCGTCTCCGTCTTCGTCCGTATAGGCGCATCTACTGCCGAGATTGCCGCAGATACCGCCCGCGTCCACAAAGCGGTATCCGCGCCCCGGGCCTGCCGCAAATGCGCTCCCTACGCACACGGATGCTGCGATGGCGATGGACAAAATTCCTAAAATTGTTTTCTTCATGGTGCTTCCTCCGTTATGCTTGATGGCCGTTTCCGGCTTCACTGTTAATACGATTGTCAGGTAAGAATCTATTCAAAAATATAGAATATTTTCTTTTCGGAGGGAACGGCAATCTGTGCAGGGGCGGTCGCATAGCCAATCGCTGTATCCATTTCCAAATCCCCGGAGCGAGCGGAACCGCTTAAATCCCTGGTCCGGTTTCAGAACCGGACCAGGGATGTTCCATCAAACTGAAAACCGAAGAAGACGGCCCGGTACGAAAATCCGGCTCTTCCTCCTTCCGCCGCAAGGATTTAAAATTGGATATCCAGGATATCGTCCATGGGCACTCGCCGGCCGTCGGTCAGAACGACCTCGCGGACAAGGCCGTCCATCTTTTTGACCTCGCCTGTAACGGTGAAATACGCTCCGCCTTCTTTCCTGCTGTCCGGCTGGAAATAGATGAACGTGACCTCTCCGCCAGCCCGTTCCGCCAAAAGCTGGAGCTTTGCATCCAGAATCGTCTTTTCCTCCTCCGTCAGCTCGGCCTTGCGGCTGGTCGGCCGGGCCGTTTCCCTCACAGCGTCCTCATAGCCGGTTAATGCCGCGAAGGGGCTGAACTGCGCCGCCCGGTTTGCCATGGACATCCGGGGGTGCCGCTCTGAGGTGGGATGCGGCAGGTCAATGATATCGTCATAGGGGCCGCTCATGCCTTGTGTCCTCCAATCGTGCCGTTTCGGTCCTTTGCCGTAGCGCCGTCCTGAAAGTTCATGCCTTTTAAAATAGCATTTTTCCCGAAGCGTTTCTTGATGTCCAGCACGGTTCGCTGCACCTTCTTCTCCCGTTCCAAAGCAGCGGCCTCCCGCGCCTGCTGTTCCTGGAGGGCGGCATAGTTTGTAAACAGATCCAGCTGCTCGAACGCCTTCTTTTTCGGGGCTTCTTTCTCCGGCAGCACGCGGCCCGCGGTAATCGTCAAACGGCGGGACAGGAGTTCCCGGTCAATAATCCGGTCAAACAGCTCCAGTGCGGCCGTGATGATGCGCTTTGTGGATGCGGTATACTCCTCCAGATTAGCCGTGCCGTGGGCGTGCTTGGGAATCGCCCGTCCATAGCGGTCGGCCTTGATCTCGCCCCGGTAGTTCTTCCGGCGGCTGGGGTCCGTCAGGTTTTCAATGTCATAGCCCACCGTCAGGGTCAGCTGGTCTGTTACCAGCCCCTTATCTACCAAATCCAGCGATAACTGGTCCGCCATCTCCCGAACCACCAGCCGGGTCTTCTCATAAGGATATGGAGATTGCAGGACCTGTCCTGCGCCGATACTCTTAGATTCAGGCTTATACGCTTTAACGTCGGCGATGGTACAGGGCTCCCAGCCCCAGGCATGGTCGATGAGCAGCTCCGCATTGACGCCGAAAAGCTTGTAAAGCAGTTCCTCGTTGTAATAATCCGTGGGCTTGCCAATGGAACAACGGGCAATGTCGCCCATGGTGTAGAGTCCCTCCGCCTCCAGCTTTTTGGCGTAGCCTTTCCCTACCCGCCAGAAATCCGTAAGGGGACGGTGGGTCCAGAGGTTATGGCGGTAGCTCTTCTCCGTCAGCTGTGCGATGCGGGCACCGTTCTTGTCCGCCGGGATGCGCTTAGCCCAGATGTCCATGGCAATTTTGCAGAGGTAGAGATTCGGCCCGATGCCCGCCGTGGCGGTAATTCCCGTAGTCTCCAGCACATCCAGAATGATTTTCATGGCGAGGTCCCGGGCGCTGAGGCCGTAAGTCCCCAGATAGTTGGTTACGTCCATGAGAACCTCGTCAATGGAATAATTGATGATATCCTCCGGGGCAATATACTTCAGGTAAACATTGTAAACCCTGGTGCTCCAGTCCATGTAATGGGCCATCCGGGGCGGAGCCACGATATAGTTCACGGCCAGACCAGGGTCCGCTTTCAGCTCAATATCGCTGGAGGAGGAGCCGGTGAACTGCCGCCCGGGAGCTTGGCGAAGGCGCGCGGCGTTGACCTCCTTGACCCGTTGAATCACCTCGAACAGCCGCGCCCGGCCAGAGATGCCCCAGGCTTTTAAGGAAGGCGTCACAGCAAGGCAGATGGTCTTTTCCGTCCGGCGCAGGTCCGCCACCACAAGGTTGGTGGTAAGGGGGTCCAGCCCCCGCTCGACACACTCGACACTGGCGTAAAAGGATTTCAAATCCACAGCCAGATACGTCCGATCTCCCACGGTTCTTACCTCCTCCGAAGCAGCCATTTACACGAAACGGCAAAGCAGAAAAGCATATCGCACAGGATACAAATTCATTTTACCATTTCAAGAGGCCATTGTATAGGTGAAGTTTTGTCATTTAAAGGTCAAATTATAGCCCGAATTCATCCGGTACGCTGATTGGACAGATGGTTTTGACAATTTTCAAACAAGGCCTAAATGGTGATCCTATGGAAACGCGTATTTAAGTGGCTTAACACTTTGCTCGTAATGATCCCACTCGCTTCGGATAAGTCGTAGGTGCTGATTTCCCTCTGACCGGACGCTTCAATAACCACTGCTGTATCTCCGCTTTCCACATTTGAAATCCCTGTCACATCTACCAGTGTCTGGTCCATGAAGACACGGGCAATCACAGGGGCTTCCAGCCCCTTACACAGCATGGAAGGCCCACAAATTGCTAATCTGAGGCTCCAGCGTCTCATAATCCCAGAGCATCCCGCTCCGCTCGGTGCTGTTGGGGTCGTTAACGGTAAACTGTCCGTCTTTCATCCCGGTGATGACGATGAAGTGTCCGCTGGTCGTAAAGTCTCCTGGGCCCACCACGCAGATAATGGGACGGCCCTCCCGCAGCGCACGTTCCATCTTGGACTTCATCAAGGGCAGTTCTTCCCCCACCACGCCGAAGTGGGCCGCGCCCTGGCTCATGAGGCTCCAGGCCGTCCCGGCGCCGAGCACATAGTAGCCCTCCTGGTCGGCGTATTGGGCCACGGCGTAGGGCGTAATAGCGTCGTCCCCGGTCAGCCCGGCCGCCACCATGGAAAGACACGCCGGCCCGCAGCCGCTGACCACTACGGAGCTGGCCCCGTAATCCCCATAGCCCCAGCGCTGGTCGTATTGCAGAAGGAGCGGAATCTCCCCGGTCTTTACCTCGCCGATGGTGCCGGCAAATACCTGCCCCTGCTTCTCCGGATAGTCCAGCACGAAATCCAGCATATCCAGATTCCGGGACAGCATTTTTAAAAGGTCCTCCGGGTAATCCTGACTGTGGTCAATTACGTCCTGAACCCGCTGGTCCTGCACGGTCAACTCTTGCAGAGCCTGCAAGGTCTCGCCGTCCAGCGGAGTCTGGATATCCGCCGTCTGACCGCCCCGCGCTGGACCTGCCGTTTCATACGGCGGCTCACCGGGCAGGGGAGTAATCTGGCGGAACAGGAAAAACATCTCCCGCCCAAGGACAAGCATTCCAGCAAGGGTCAGCACCCAGGCAGCGGCGTAGAGAAAATACGCCCCCCTGCGCTGCCTGCGCCGCCGCTTCCGGCGGAGAGCTTGCCGGTTTTGAAGGCATATCATTTGTTCTTCCATCGTAAGCATTCCTTTCTGATTCTTTGGTAAATGGAAAAGCGCCTCTATTGGGCTTGATTTTACCAAACAGAAGCGCCTCATACTTTAAGATGGAATTGTCAAATGATTAAGAATTTCCTAAGAGGAAGCAGAGGTTTTATGACGCTCCTCCAGGCAGCCGGACGGTAAAGGTGATGGTGCGGTGCTCGCTGGCCGCCTGGATGCTCCCGCCATGGAGAAGGACAATCTCTTTCGCAATGGCCAGCCCCAGGCCCGTGCCTCCCGTGCCGGTGGAGCGGGCCTGGTCCAGCCGGTAAAACTTATCGAAAAGGGCCTCCAGCTTTTCCGCCGGAATGTCCTCCCCCCGGTTCTGGAATCGAATGATGACGTCTTGCTCCGCCCGCCTGGCGGAAACCGTGATCTTGGTCTGGGGGTCGCTGTAGGCCGCCGCGTTTTTCAAGATGTTGCCGAACACCCGGGCCAGCTTCTCGGCGTCGCCCTGGACGGTCAAGTCCTCGTCCATACGCAGAACGGCTGTGTTTCCCCGGGCTGCCAGCACCGGCGTCAGCTCGTCCATGAGCTGTACCAGCAGACAGCAGAGATCCACCGTCTCCCTGGACAGCGTGATCTGCTGGGAGTTGTAGCGGGTGATCTCAAAGAGCTCATGGATCATCGTCTCCAGACGGTAGGCCTTTTCCAGGGCGATATGCACCCGCTTGGCCCGCTGCTCCGGCGGGCTGTCCGGCTCTTCCTCCAGGAGATTCAAGTAACCGATGACTGAGGTCAGGGGCGTGCGGATGTCATGGGCCAGGTACATAACCAGCTCGTCCTTCCGGCGTTCCGCCAGGGCGGTTTGTTCCTTCCGCTCCGCCAGCGTCCGCTTGACGGCGTTCAGCTTCCGCTCAAAGGGCAGCATTTCCGGCGAGAGGTGAATTTGCTCCCCGCCGTCTGTCAGCAGGGACTCAATACCCTGGTTGATCTCGCTGAAATAGCGGCTCATTCCCCGAAAGAGCCGCCACAGCATCATGGCAAAGATCAGGAACACCGCCGCGCAGAAAAAGAGGTCTTTGTTGAGGCGGAAGTGGTCGCTGTAAAAGTAAAAAGCCTCCTGATGGTTCATGTTCATGACGTTAACCAGAAACCAGACGATGACGTTTCCCATCCGCCGCTTCCAAAGCAGGCGGTACAGGGCCGCGACGATGAAAACCGACAGGGCCACGCTGCCGCACACCCGCCGGGTGAGCTTGGCGTGAAAGACCGAATACTCGTCTCTATCCGTCCGCTTCAATTTTATACCCCACTCCCCATACGGTTTTGATGTATTTTGGCTTGTCCGTGCTGTCCCCCAGCTTCTCCCGCAGGTGCCGGATGTGGACCGTGATGGTGTTGTTGGATTTGCTGTAGTACTCGTCCTTCCAGATTTGATGAAACAGCTCCTCGGCGCCCACGGCGGTTCCCCGGTTTTCCAGCAGGATGCGGAGGATGGAGAACTCCGTGGGGGTCAAATCCAGGGGCCGGCCTTCCAGCGTGCAGGCGTGGGCCTTTTTGTTCAGCGCCAGATCGCTGTGAATCAGCGTGTCCGCCGGGACGGCGGGGCCCGCGTCCCCGGCATGGGCAGGGTTGTACTTTTTATAGCGGCGCAGCTGGGACTTCACCCGGGCCGCCAGCTCCAGGGGGCGGAAGGGCTTGGTCACATAGTCGTCGGCCCCCAGGGTCAAGCCGGTGATCTTGTCGGTTTCCGCGTCCTTGGCCGTCAGCATGATGATGGGCCAGGTGTGGGTTTCCCGAATC
>JAAWTB010000128.1 GCA_022801815.1 Oscillibacter sp.
TAAACCAAGTGAATACAAAAGCCTTTGTGCCGCAATTGGTTTATATTTCGACATCTTGCAGACAACAAGCTGGAATTTACAAATTCTTCATAACTTTTGCGGAAATTCCCCTTTACAAATGGGGGCGGCTGTACTATGATAATCACTGTTAGCACTCCGGGTGTTTGAGTGCTAACAGTGATTATGTTTTTCAAATTTTTATATTTTAAGGAGGAACCCGACATGAAACTTACCCCGCTTGCAGACCGCGTCATCCTGAAGATGGTGGAGACCGAGGAAACCACCAAGGGCGGCATCATCCTCACCGGCTCCGCGAAAGAAAAGCCCTCCGTGGCCGAAGTTATCTCCGTGGGCCCCGGCGGCACCGTGGACGGCAAGGAAGTCACCATGACTGTGAAGCCCGGAGACAAGGTGATCACCAGCCAGTACGCCGGCACAAAGGTCACGCTGGAGGAAGTCGAGTATGTCGTCGTCCGCCAGAACGATATTCTGGCCATTGTCGAGTAAGCAATTTTTGATTTCATAAAATCGGGAGGTAACGATCTATTATGTCTAAACTCATTAAGCGCGGCGAGGATGCCCGCAAGGCGCTGGAAACCGGCGTCAACACTCTGGCTGATACCGTCAAGATCACCCTGGGCCCCAAGGGCCGGAACGTGGTTCTGGACAAGAAATACGGCGCTCCCCTTATCACCAACGACGGTGTGACCATTGCCAAGGAAATCGAGCTGGACGATCCCTTTGAGAACATGGGCGCTCAGCTGGTGAAGGAAGTTTCCACCAAGACCAACGACGTGGCCGGAGACGGCACCACCACCGCAACCCTCCTGGCACAGGCCATGATCGGCGAGGGCCTGAAGAATCTGGCCGCCGGGGCCAACCCCATCGTGGTCAAAAAGGGCATGGCCAAGGCCGTGGAGGCTGCCGTGGCCGAGGTTAAGAAGCAGGCCAAGAGTGTGGACGGTTCCAAGGACATTGCCCGGGTGGGCGCGGTTTCCTCCGGCGACGAGGAAATCGGCAGACTGATTGCAGACGCCATGGAAAAGGTTTCCGCCGACGGCGTCATTACCATCGAGGAATCCAAGACCGCCGAGACCTACAGCGAGGTTGTAGAGGGCATGCAGTTTGACCGGGGCTATATCACCCCCTACATGGCTACCGATATGGAGAAGATGGAAGCCATTGTGGACGATGCCTATATCCTCATCACGGATAAGAAAATCTCCGTCATCGCCGACATCCTGCCCCTGCTGGAGCAGCTGGTCCAGTCCGGCAAGAAGCTTCTCATCATCGCCGAGGACGTGGAGGGCGAGGCTCTGAGCACCCTCATCGTTAACCGTCTCCGGGGCACCCTCAACGTGGTCTGCGTCAAGGCTCCCGGCTTCGGCGACCGCCGCAAGGAGATGCTTCAGGATATCGCCACCCTCACCGGCGGCACCGTGGTCAGCGAGGAAGTGGGCCTGGAGCTCAAGACCGCCGACATCTCCCTGCTGGGCCGCGCCCGTCAGGTGAAGGTGACCAAGGAAAACACCACCATTGTGGACGGCGCCGGCGATTCCCAGGCCATCAAGGACCGGGTTGCTCAAATCCGCTCTCAGATCGCCAACACCACCAGCGACTATGATAAGGAGAAGCTCCAGGAGCGTCTGGCGAAGCTGGCCGGCGGCGTGGCCGTCATCAAGGTCGGCGCGGCCACCGAAACCGAGATGAAGGAGAAGAAGCTCCGCATCGAGGACGCTCTGAACGCCACTCGCGCCGCTGTGGAAGAGGGCGTGGTAGCCGGCGGCGGCACCATCTTTGTGAACGTCATCCCCGCTGTGGAGGCCCTGGTGGACGGCGTGGAAGGCGACGAGAAGACCGGCGTGCGCATCGTGGCCAAGGCCCTGGAGGCTCCCATCCGTCAGATTGCCGCCAACGCGGGCCTGGACGGCTCCGTCATTCTGGAGAAGGTCCGCTCCGGCGAGAAGGGCTACGGCTTCGATGCCTATAAGGAGGAGTACTGCGACATGGTGGCCTCCGGCATCATCGACCCCGCCAAGGTGACCCGCAGCGCCCTGGAGAACGCCGCTTCCGTGGCGGGCATGGTGCTGACCACCGAGTCCCTGGTGGCCGACAAGCCCGAGCCCCCCGCTCCCGCTCCTGCCGCGCCCGACATGGGCGGCATGTACTAAGCCGAAGAAACGACAGCGGCGCCCGCATAAGCGGGCGCCGCTTTTTTTGCGGTTAGGAGAATGGCGTCAGGCCATGCACAATCTCCGCGCAGGCCCGGAACTCCGTCTCATCCGTCTGCCAGATTGCGTACTCCGGCAGAGAGGGCAGACCCATGGACACCGTGGCCTTCCGGTAGATCATGCCGCTGTCCACGGGGCCCCGCCGTCCGGAGGTGTGAAAAGTACGCACGCCGGTTCGCGCGTGAATTTCCCGGATGTTCCCCGCCCGCACGCCGCAGCCCGCCATAACGTCGATCCGCCCCGCCGCCCGCTCCTGGAGGACTCGCAAAGTTTCCGCCCCGGCCAAGGCGTCCTTCTCCTGTCCGGAGGTGAGAATGGTCCGGCAGCCCAGGGCCGCCGCTGTCTCCAGAGCTTCCAGCGGGTCCCGAGTCATATCGAAGGCCCGGTGAAGGGTGACCTCCATGTTCCCGGCGGCCTCCATCAGCCGTTTTATGACCGCCTCGTCCAGCCGTCCCTCCGGTGTCAGGGCCCCCAGTACCACGCCGCCGGCCCCCAGGTCCCGGAAGAGACGGACGCAGTCCTCCATCTCCTCCACCTCCGCCTCGGAGTAGAGGAAGTCCCCGAAGCGGGGACGGATGAGGACATTGACCGGGACGCCGCAGTCCCGCCAGACCTGGCGGAACAGACCAGGGGAGGGGGTGGTGCCGCCGATGGAGAGATTGGCGCAGAGTTCCAGCCGGTCCGCTCCGCCCCGGCAGGCGGCCAGAGCAGAGGCGTGGGAGTCCACGCAGCCCTCAATGAATCCGTTAACCATGATATGGCTCCTTTCAGTCCTTATTGCCCGGCGGTCTTTGAGAGTCCGCTGGGCGTTTTCTCTCCCCGTCATTATACCATATCAGGGCCGCTGGTTCTACCAGATTCAACCTTGGAGCTATATTTCAAAGGCCAAAGCGAAACGCGGAAATGACACTTGTATTTCCCAGTGGAAAGTGCTAGAGTAAAATTAGGGAATATCCCCAAAAATATTAAGAAAGGAACCCAAAAAACATGTCAAAACAGAAGAGAAAGACGCGGCATTTTGCTCTGCTACTGTCGCTGTGCCTCACACTAAACCTCTGCGTGGTCCCCATAGCGGCGGCGGAGGCCCCGGACTTAGAGCGGCTTGAAAGTGAGCTGGAACAAGCAAAGGAAGCGCGGGAGGCGGCAGAGCGGGCGTTCGCAGATGCGCAAAGCCGCGCAGAGGCAGCAGACGAGGCGCGGGAACATCTGGAAGAGGTCAGGAAAAACTTGGAGGACGCTGCCGGGGAGGAAACAGATTCCCTCCAAGAGGCGGTTGAAAAAGCGGAGAAGGCCTTAGAAGCCGCAGAAGCCGCTGCTCCGGCCCAAGAGGAATTGGAGGAACTGCAGAGCAAGGTAGCGGAGGCTTCCACGAGAGTGATTCGGGCGCAGGAAGCCTATGACGCGGCATTGGCGGCGGCGAGAGCAGAGGAGGAAGAGAAACGGAAACAGGAAGAAGAGGAAAAGAAGAAACAGGAAGAAGAGCAGAAACGCAAAGAGGAAGAGGAAAAGAAAAAGCAGGAGGAGGAGAAGCGGCAGGCCCTGACCCCCGGCTCCGGCGATCTCTCCTTTTCGGAGAGCAGCGTCAATTTCGGCAGCCTGGAAAAAGGCGCCTCCAGCGGGCTGAGCAAAACCGTCACCATTACCAACAACGGCCGGTATGTCATGGCGCTCAGCGTTTCCAGCCCCTCTGGCTTTTCTGTGAGCGGCGTTCCCTCTTCCCTGGCCCCCGGCAAAAGCGCGGCGGCGTCCATCGCCTTAACCAGCGTCAAGACTGCGGGGGAATACAGCGGGAATGTTCAGATCAGCGGCTATTATGAGGACGGCGGAGCAAGGGGAGATTCCAGAACCTTCTCCATCTCCGTCTATGCCAAGGTGACGGAAAAGGGCTATACCATTTCCGCCGATCCTTCCAGTAAGGACATGGGCAAGCTGAAAGAGGGGTACAGCGAGGAGGACGCCGAGGCAAAGGAATTCACGGTTACCATCGAAAACAAGGGCGCCGGTGATGTGCGCCTGAACGGCGTGAAGGGAGCCGACCACTTTACCGTCACCGCCGTCAAATCCAGCTCCGACTGGCTGGATTCCGGCAAGAAGGCCGCATTCACCATTGTCCCTAAGCAGGACCTGGCGGCGGGGACCTACACCGATAAAATCGCCTTCCAAACCCGCGAGGGTGCCACCGCCGAGTGCAAGGTCACCCTGGTGATTGAAAAGAAACTGGACCCCCTGACAGTGGAGCCTGGCACGTTGGATTTCGGAAGCGAGAAGGAGGGGTATTCAGCGCTCTCTGTGAAAACGGTCACGGTGAAAAATAACACCGAGCGTGCCGTGCGTTTGGAACAGCCCACCTCTTACAATTACGATATCGGCTTGCTGGAAAAAACTTCTCTGGCCGCAGGAGGCAGCATTACCTTCAGCATCCGTCCTCGGACGGGCTTGCCGGCGAATCTCTACGACAGTGTAATCGAGGTCCGGGGCGGCGACGGCGAAGCGGCAAAGCTGAGTGTAAAATTTACTGTAAACCGACCTGCCGGCCCTTCTGCTTTTTCCGATGTCGCATCCGGCAGCACCTTTGCCGGGGACATCGCTTTTGTCAGCCAAAAAGGCTTGATGAGCGGCAAGGAAGGCGGTTTTTTCCGTCCTGAAGAAGCTGTCACCCGGGGCCAGCTGGTCACCATTCTCTACCGCTTGGAGGGCCAGCCTGCCGTCAGCGGCGTGGGATTCCCCGATGTGGCGGCCGGGTCCTACTGCGAAAAGGCGGTGAAGTGGGCCGCAGCCAACGGCATTACCGCCGGAGGTGCCGACGGGCTGTTCCGTCCTGACGCCCCCATCAGCCGGGAACAGCTGGCCGCGTTCCTCTACCGCTATAATAACCACAAGGGCTATCAGACAGCCAAGCAGGCGGACCTGGGAAGCTTCTCCGACGGGGATTCCGTGGCCTCCTACGCCAGGGACGCCCTGGCCTGGGCCAACGGCGCAGGACTGGTCAACGGCACTTCCGATGGCCGCCTGAATCCCTCGGGCGGAGCAACCCGGGGCCAGGCGGCGGCGATTCTCCATCGCTTTTGCATGAGCATCGGGATGTAGTTCAAACCCCTGAAACCCGGCAAAGTATGTTCAAGAGGAGCAGGGCCCGCCGGCGCAGGCCGTGTTTTGACAAGAACCGGAAATCCACAAATGCAAGGCCCCCCGGAACCCGTTGGGGTTCCGGGGGGCCTTGCGCTGGAAAAAGAGGGATTACTCCTGAATGTATCCATTCGAGTCCGCCGTATAGCGTTTCCCGGGCCGTTTCCTCAGAGCCTGGCCGCAATGGCGTCCAAAAACTCCTCGCTGCCCACGCCCCGGGCCGGAAAACCGGGCTC
>JAAWTB010000129.1 GCA_022801815.1 Oscillibacter sp.
GAGAGCAGAACAGCCAGGGCGCTGAGAAAGCACACGCCCAGCCAGCCCGCCGGAGAATCCGGCCGCGCCGCCAGCGGCAGGGCCGAAAAGGCGCAGCCCCAGGCGGTGCAATAGGCAAACCGCCTCTCCCGCAGTCCCCGGAAGCACCAATAGCCCAAGTACGCGGCGGGGCAGAGAAAAAGCGGACCCAGAACCATCAGGGAGGTCTCCAGCCGGAAAGCCCGCAGCGCGAAGCCCAGGGCAATCCACAGCCGCAGCGCCAGATACGTGCCCAGAGCCGCCCCGGCGGCGCCCCGGGCCGCCGCGAAAAATCTCCGCCCGTTCACAGCCTCACCGCGCCTTCATGGCCCGGTCCATCTCCCGCTTCGCGTCCCGCTGGGCGGCGGCGTCCCGCTTATCATAATTCTTTTTGCCCTTGCACAGGCCCACCTCCACCTTAACCCGGGCGTCTTTGAAGTAGACGGACAGGGGGACCAGGGTGAAGCCGTCCTGCTTCACCAGGGCGTGAAGCTTGCGGATCTCCCGCTTGTGCATCAGCAGGCGGCGGGGGCGGACGGGGTCCTTGTTGAAAATGTTCCCCTTTTCATAGGGGGAGATATGCAGCCCCAGGACAAAGAGCTCTCCGTCCTTGACGGAGCAGTAGGAGTCCTTTAGATTCAGCGTTCCGGCCCGGACGGATTTGACTTCCGTTCCGGCCAGCTCGATGCCCGCCTCGTATTTCTCCTGGACATAGTAGTCGTGGCGGGCCTTCCGGTTCTGGGCGGCGATTTTCACGCCTTTTTTTCCCATTGCGGTCACCTCCCGGGGAAATCCTTCCCAGTTTTGTTAGGGCTTAGTATACCATGGATTTCCCCGCCAGGCAAGGGGAGAATCGGCGGACGCCGCCGGGAAGCGGCATCTTATCCCATGTCCCGGTGGTCCAGGGCCGCCAGGCCGAAGCGTACCGCCCGGGTGACGGTCTCCCGCTCCGCCTCGTCCCCGGCGGCCTCCCACTTTGCCCGGAGCTCCCGGAGGAACAGGCCCCGGAGGGAGTCCTCCCCCGCCCGGGCCCAGACGTCCTCCGCCACCCGGGTGTGGTCCCGGACCTCCAGAGCGTAGAACCTCTCGGACAGGGCCGCCTCCAGGGCCTTGGCGTCCGCGCCGCCCTCTCCGGTTTCCCCGGTGAGGAGAATCCGGTAAAGATCCTCCGCCGTGTTTTCCGGCAGGACGGCCTCCGCAGCCTCCCGGGGGGAGCGGCCCGTTACGCGGGCCTCCAGAATTTCGTACCGCCGCCGGGCGAAGGGCACAAAGGTTAACAAAACCTTCCCGCCGTCAACCGTGCCCTCATAAAATCCCTTTTCCCCCAACTCGTCGAAGCCCCGGCCCTCCATGCAGCCGGGCCAGGCGCAGAGGGTGGCGCCGTATGGCCGGGGTTCTCCCCGCTTGTGGATATGCCCCAGGGCCAGGTAGGCAAGGCCGCTGGCGGCGATTTCCTCCCCCCGCAGGGGGTTGTAGCGGGCCTCCGCTGGGTCCGTCTCGCCGTGGAGAACGCCCAGGTGGATGCGCCCGTCCTCCGGCGGGGCAAAGCCTGCCAGAAGGCTGGTTCCCTGTTCCGGAGAGGTGAAGGCCGCCCCGTGGACCGTAACGCCTAGGTCCGGCAGGTCTGCGGAGGTCATGGCGCCCTCCCGGAAGATATGGACGTTTTCCGGCCAGTCCACCGTAACCCAGGGGCTGCCCGGACCGTACCAGTCGTGGTTCCCCGGGGCGGCAAAAACCCGGGCCTTCATCCGCCCCAGAGCCTGGGCCAGGGCCTCGCCGGTCTCCCGGTAGGGGGCGGCGCTGTCAAAGAGGTCCCCCGCCAGCAGTACCAGCTGGATGCCGTGGCTGTTCACATAGTCCGCTAGACGGAAAACCGTTTCCCGGCTCTCCCGCCGCCGTTCCGCCGCCCGCCCGGCGGGGAGAGCGGCAAACGCGCTGTCCAGATGGAAGTCCGCCGCGTGGATGAATTTCAGCATAATCGCCCCTCCAAACGGTTTAGTGTTCGGCCTGCCACGCCTTGCAGACGTCAACCCACTGCTGGAAATTGGAAGAATACCGCTCCAGCTCTTCGCAGGTCAGCTCGATGGCGCTGTTGTCGCTGCCCGCGGCGGGGAAGACGGTATCGAACCGCCGCAAGGACACGTCCAGGTAGACCCGCACCTCTTCCGGCAGGGCGAAGGAGCACACACCCCCTACGTCGTGCCCGATGAGGGTGTGGGCCTCCTGGTGGGTGAGCATCTTGGCCTTGGCGTGAAACTGGGCCTTGTACTTGGCATTGTCAATTTTTGCGTCTCCGGCCACCACGATGACAATGGGTTTGTCTTCCACTTTGAAGCTGAGGCTCTTGGCAATGCGGGCGCCCTCCACCCCCACGACCGCCGCCGCCAGCTCCACCGTGGCGGAGGAGACCGCAAACTCCTGGATGCGGCCGTCTATGCCCAAGGGTTTGAAATACGCTCTTACTTTTTCAATAGACATGACTGTGTGCCCTCTCTTCTGTTGACGGAATTATCGGATATCAATACGCTCCACGGCGGTGCAAAGCCCCGCGGCGCTGTCCAGGGTAAAGATGGCCCCCTCCATTTTACAGGGGCCCTCCGGTTGTTTATACCGCCCCGGGAGTCCCCCCAGGAAGCCCTCCACCGACTGCCAGGGCTCGATGCCCAGCACGGATTCGATGGGGCCGGTCATCCCCAGATCCGTGATATAGCCCGTCCCCTTGGGATAGACCCGCTGGTCGGCGGTGGGAACGTGGGTGTGGGTGCCCCAGAGGGCGGAGACCCGCCCGTCCAAATGGTAGCCCAGGGCCAGCTTTTCGCTGGTGGCCTCGGCGTGGAAGTCCACCAGGGTGAAGTCCGCCTGCCCCTGTTCCAGCAGCCGATCCGCCAGGAGGAAGGGGTTGTCCGCCCCCCAGGCCAGGCCGCAGCGGCCGATGAGATTTACCACCCGGATGCGGATTTCGCCCAGGTCAAACACCTGGCAGCCGTGGCCCGGGGCCCGGCCGGAATAGTTGGCGGGCCGGAGAAGCCAGGGAACGTCCTCCAGGAAGCTTGCGATCTGGGCCTTGCCAAAGGCGTGGTTCCCCAGGGTCACCGCGTCGGCCCCGGCGTCCCGGATGCGCTCCGCCTGGTCCCGGGTGAGGCCCACGCCGGAGGCGTTTTCTCCGTTGACCACGGTGAAGAAGATATTCTTGAGCTTTTGCAGGGGCCGCAGGACCTTTTCCAGGTGGCGCAGTCCAGGCTCCCCCACTACGTCGCCTACGGCGAGAATGTGATACAGCATAGCCGTCCTCCAATCTAACAATACAGTATAGCAAAGTTTCCCTCCTTTGCAAAGAAAAAAACGCCCGGCCCGCCGGAATTTTTCCGGCGGGCCGGGGACGCTTAACGCTGATTTTGTTCCGCCAGCAGCTTCGTCAGCTCCTCCATAAAACTGTCGATATCTTTGAACTGCCGGTAGACGGAGGCGAAGCGGACATACGCCACCTGGTCAATGGCCCGCAGATTTTCCATAACCCGCTCGCCGATGACCTCCGTGCTGATTTCCCGCTCCATGGAATTTTGAAGCTCCTGCTCAATTTCTGCGGCCACTTTCTCCAGCCGGGCTAAGGGGACGGGCCGCTTCTCACAGGCCCGGATCATGCCGCCCAAGACCTTTTCCCGGTCAAAGCTCTGGCGGCTGCCGTCTTTTTTCACCACCACCACCGGAAGGCTTTCCACCGTCTCGTATGTGGTGAAGCGCCGGGCGCAGGAAAGGCATTCTCTTCGGCGGCGGATGCTGTTGTTTTCGTCGGCCGGGCGGGAGTCGATGACCTTGCTCTCATTAAAACCGCAAAAGGGACATTTCATAAGGGACCTCCTGATCCTCCGCCGGTTTTCCGGCGGCCCGCGTCCGTACATACGGACACCTTTGGTACTTCCCAAGGCGTTACGGGGATGTCCCGGGAACGTTAGGCTGTATTATATCACGCGTTTTTTAAAATTGATAGAATTTTGTCAAATTTTTTTGAAAAAATTTTCCCTGTTTCTGGAAAATCAAAATACCGGCCGGTCCTGCCCGTCAAAGGCGTAGACCACATAGGCGTCCTGCCCGATCCGGCGGAGGCGGGCAAAACAAAACAGGGTGGTCAGGGGGAAGGGCTTTGCCTTGTCATAAGGCAGGGCCAGGTACCGGGTCTCGCCCTCCCGGCGGACCCGGGCTCCCTGGACCCCCTTCAGCCTCTGACGGAGCCAGGGGGCCCGGAACAGCTGGTCCGGGGCGGGGGCGGGCTCCCAGATTTCCGGCTCCTTTGCTCCCGCCGGGCGGATCTCCCCTCGGAGGAGGCGGCCCAGGGGCGCGGTAAGCCGCCCGGAGAAGCGGCGGCGGATGGAACCCTGGGTTCCCTCCGGCTCCAGCACGCCCAGCCGCAGCTCCCCCCGGTCTCCTACGGCCCAGGCGCACCAAAGGCCGGTTTCCGGCAGGGGACAGCGGGCGGAGAACCAGGTATAAAGGCCCTCCCGTTCCGCCGTCAGCTCCCCCGCGGGTCTGCCGTCTTGTAGTAAGGGGAATTTGTCCATGTCCGCCGTCCCTCCCGCCGCTGAAAATGAAACCCGTCTGCGCTATCCTATGCGCAGACGGGTTCGGTTATGTAACGGCGCGATTCAAGTCACGGTATAGCTTCCCCGGGCCAGGACCTTGGCGGCGGCGGTGGCCCGGACGCCCCGGCCCTCGATGGTCATCATGTACAGGTGGTTCTGGACCAGGGCGCCGCCGTTGGCCAGGGTGGAGGCGGTGGTTTCGTCGATGAGGCCCGGGTCTGAGGGAGAGACACAGACGGCTCCGCCCACCCGCAGCATCACCTCACAGCCGATGTCCCCCGTAAGGGTTTGCCCTTCGCTCAGCGTCACCACTGCGAAGGAGGCGGCGCTGGAGGAACCTCCCCCAGGGACGGCTTGTCCCGTACGCTCCGCGATTTTTTGATCCACCCGCTGCATGAGGGTGTTAAAAAAGGTGTCGTTCAAGTAGCTCAGCGTCACCAGGGGGTCGCCGGAGGACCCGGCTTCCGCCGCCAGGGACACGGTGGTCATCAGCACGGCGCTGAGGGCCAGCAGCACGATGGAGCGCAGCAGCCATCTGTCTTTTTTCATATGTACCTCCTCTGTACGCCCCCCGGCGGAGGACCGTCCTCCGCCGGGGGGAACCTCAAACCAACTGGTCGTGGGGCAGCCCGAAGCTGACCGCGATCGCCGTGTCCACCTTGTTCATCACCGCTTCTTCCACATGGCCCATGCGCTCCCGGAGCCGTTTTTTGTCCAGGGTCCGCACCTGCTCCAGCAGGACGACGGAATCCCGGCTCAGGCCGCAGCTCTGG
>JAAWTB010000130.1 GCA_022801815.1 Oscillibacter sp.
CTTCGGCAAAATCAACGGGGACGACACCTGCATCATCTCCATCAAAGAGGTCAACGGAAACGCCCTGGCCTGCTTCCGGCAGGTCAACGACTCCGACGTTTTGATCCTCCTGGAGCTGGGGGACTATCAGGCCATCACCCGGAACACCATCCAGCAGATTCAGCGGGAGTTCCCCCGGCGCTCGGCGGTGTTCTCCGTGAACTGCCTGTTCCGGTATAAGCTGTTCTCCGAGCGGGGCTACATGCAGACCTACCTCCGGGAGATGGGGGCCCTGGGCTGCCACGCGGGCCTCGTGGGCTACGGAGAGCACTACAACAACCGCTTTGTCAACCAGTCCATGACCTGCGCGGTCTTTGAGTAAGGGGGAGTCGGGATGTTATTCGCGGGAAAGAACCGGCGGGAGCCGGAGCGGCCTCAGGAGGAAAAGAGCCTTTACCCGGTCCTCCATGTGGCGGACAGCCTGAAGGAATACCAGCGGGAGCTGGTGAAAAAAGAGGTGGTCTCCCTCTCGGAGCTGAGCCTGGTGGGTTCCACCTTCTCCGGCGTGCTGAACGAGGCGGACCACTTTCAAGATAAGCTCCAGGAGCTGGGCCAGTCCTTCGCCAACATTGACGACGTGGCGGGAGAATTCGCCCACGTCCGGGCGGAAATCGGCGGCACGGTCCTCGAGGCCCAGGGGCTGATGGAGGAGCTGAAAAACACCTCCACGAAAATCCAGACGTCCTACGACGAGATGGCGGACATCTTCGGAAACCTTCAATCCGCCATCCGGGGCATCCAGCAGTGCATGGGGAAAATCGTCTCCATCGCCGACCAGACCAACATCCTGGCCATCAACGCCTCCATCGAGGCGGCCCGGGCCGGGGTGGAGGGCCGGGGCTTCGCCGTGGTGGCCGCCCAGGTAAAGGAGCTGGCCAAGGAAATCAAGCAGCTGGCCGGAGAGGTGGATACCGGCGTATGCGATGTGGAAACCCGGGCAGGGGAGCTCAGCAGCAGCATCCAATCCTCCCAGCAGACCCTGAACCAGGGCGTGGGCGTCGTGGGCCAGACCGACGAGAGCTTCCGCAAGATCATAGCCACCGCCGAGAGCTCCGCCTCCGTGCAGACGGAGATCTCCGGGGTCATTCAGACGTCCCAGCAGGAGCTGGCGGTGCTTTGCCAATTCTTTGACCAGATCAAGGCCCAATATCAGGAGGTCGTCAAGCACATCGACCAGGCCAGCCGCCTGGGCACTACCAAAAGCGCCATGTTTGAAGATATGGACAACATGATTTCCCAGCTTTCGCCCTTTGTCAAGGATATGGAGGCGGGCGGCCTTTCCGGAAGATAGACAGAGACAAACAGGCGGCGGACGCAAAGCGTCCGCCGCCTGACTGGCGTTTTAGAGGTTTGCTTTCACATCAGAACAATCTCGCCGCACACCAGCTTCGCCACGCACTGGCGGGTCTCCTGCCGCACGCGGAAATACTCGTCCCCGATGCAGATTTCCGTACCCGCGTAGGCCACGCCGCACTCCATGCGGCCGCTGTCCTGCTCCTTTTGTTTTTTCTGTGCCTCCCGGCCGTTGTCCAGTTCTTCTTCCAGCTGCTTCAGCCGGTTTTCCGACACGGAGATCTTCATGCGGACCTTGCCAATGAGGCTGGCTTTGGCCGGGCTGTCCAGCTGGGCGTCCAGCCGCTCCAGCTCCGCCGCCAGCTTTGTCAGCTTCTTGCGGACCAGGTCTTTTTCCAAGGTGGCGCAGGGCATGCCGCCCAGGGCGACAGAGGTCTTAACCTCCGACTTGGCGCCGATGGCGCTGGCGCTGATCCGCTTGGCGGCCCAGATGCGGCCGCCCATAATGCTGCCCCGGCCGGAGCGGATAAGTACCTCCCCGTCGCAGTAGATTTTGCCGTTGACGATACAGTCGGTCTGCAAATTCTCCCGGACCACGATAGTGGCGTTTTCTATATACTTGGAGAAGACGCACCGCCCGGCCCGGATGACGGTGGTCCCATCGCCCAGGATACCCTTGACCACGGTCAGGTCGCCGCCGGCCTCCACGGTGGTGCCGGTTTCCACCACGCCGCCCACATAGATATTTCCCATGGCTTTGACGGTAAAGCCGCTGAGCACATCGCCCTTGATGTTGACGTCGCCCACAAATTTGATGTTTCCGGTGGAGAAATCCACGTCCCCGTCAATGTCCAGAACCGGCTTGACCTGGAAGGCGGAGCCGGTAAACTCCACATGACCCGGCATGGAGGCGATGAGGGTGTCCCCGTCCTCGCTGATTTCGGTGTTGCGCCCTTTGGGAAGGGGCACGGCTTTTCCGCTCTTGGCGGGAACCTCCTGGTTGGTCACCGTCCGGCCCGGCTCTCCCTCGGTGGGGCGGATGAGGTGGCAGATTTCCTGCCCCTCCTCCACGTTGCTGATGAGGTTCAGGGCGGTGTAATCCACCTGGCCAAACTCGTTTACCTCCAGCACCCGCTGAAGGGCCCGGGGGAAGTAATCCACAATGTTGCCGTTGCGCCCGTCGAAGGCGGGCTTCCCCTTTGCCACCAGATACAGGCTGAAATAGCGGTTCCGGTCATGAGCCGCCCGGTCCAGCAGGGCTGTGTCCAGGCCGAAGGAGATGCCTTGGGCCGTCAGGGTTTGGTAAATCATGTCCCGGGTCACTTCCGCGCCCTTCCCCACGGGGGGAAAAATCAGCATCCAGGCGTAGATTTTATCGGAAGAGAGATAGAACCAAGGGCGGGCGTCCATCATCAGCTCTTCTTCCTCGGCCTCCCCTTCTCCCTCGGCCTTTTTCTTGCTGTGCTTGCCCCGGGTCCGGCCTTTGGCCGCCTTCAGCCGGGTGCCGCAGACGCTTTTCAGGGAGGATTGCAGCCGGTTTTTCTCCTTGTCCAGCAGCTCCTGCGGCAGCTCGCCGTTTTCGTCCATGCACAAATGGGGGTAGGCCAGCGGGCCTGCCTCCTTCTGGCGGAGCTCGTGGAGCTGGCGGATGGGGTGGTCTGCGGGCAGATCCAGCCGGGTGGGGTCGTCAGGAGACGCCGCTGGGGCTTCCGGGATCTCCTGGGGCATATGCTCCTGTTCTGTCAGGAGCGTTTCGCCGGCGGGCTCCTCTTTTTTGGAATGGAACAGAAGATTTGATATCTTGTCCTTAAATGACATGCCGGACACCTCGATTTCTTGGTCTAAAATAACGTTACTATACTATTATACTAAACTTTTGCGCCGATGGGAAGAGGTAATTATCATATTTTTAATAATATATTTTGGAACGCCGGGGAGGGGAAACGCCTTGCGACTGGAAGACGCGTCTGTTATAATGCGCTTAGGCGTAAAACGGTTTGGCCGGTGCGCGGCGGCTGCGGGCGCAGATTTTTGAAGAGGTGAAAGCATGGACTTTATAATCAGGCGCTTTCAGGAACGGGACGCGGCGGAGGTCTCCGCCGTCATTGGGGAGGCGCTGCGGGTCAGCAATGCCCCGGACTATCCCCCGGAAATCATTCAGGAGATGCTGGATTTGTATGTGCCGGCAAATCTGCTGGAGCAGGCAGGGGACGAACACCTGTATGTTCTGCTGCACGGGGACAGGATTACCGGGTGCGGGGGAATCGTGCCTTATATGGGCAGCGCAACCGAGAGCATCCTGGTGACCGTCTTCGTGCTGCCGGAGTACCAGGGGACAGGCGCGGGAAGGCGGATTATGAAGGCTCTGGAGGAAGACCCGTATTTCCTCCGGGCGGAGCGGGTGGTTGTCCACTCCTCCATTACGGCCCGGGATTTTTACCGCAGGCTGGGATATCAATTTTCAGACGGCGTGGGAGCCCCCGATGAGGAGGGCTGCATCCATATGGAAAAACAGCGTTGACCGCGCAGGCGAAAGCCCTCCCGCCGGGAGGGCCTTTTCTCTGCCGCTATTTTCGGATTTGGGACAGATAGCGGTACACGCTGGCCTGGGAACAGCCTAAGCCCTCGGCCGCGTCCTTCACAGCCCCCTTGAGGAGGAAAATACCGCTTTCCTCCAGGTTGGCGATGATTTGCAGACGCTCCTCAGAGTTCAGGCGGTCCGCAGGGACCCCCAGCCTCTCCAGCTCGTGGGCGATGGCGTCCTGAGTTACGGCTTCGGTGGAATTACGGAAGGTCTCCGGCCGGGGGGGATCCGTGTGGCCTTCCTCCGGCGGCTGGATCAGGGCCTGAAAGAATTGGTTGGGGTGGCAAAGGGTTAGGACCTGCCGGGCAAAGTCCTGATAGCGGCCGTCGTCAAAATTGATGCAGAGCATCCCGATGAGCCGGCCGTCCTCCTTAATGAACATGGTGCTGGAACGAAGAACGTTCCCCGCGGCGGAGACGCCGGAGTAGTGCAGACGGTAGTCCTGCCACTCGTAGCTCTCGTCCTTCAAAACGCCCAGGGCCATGTTGGTCAGGGGCGCGCCGATTTCCCGGCCGCTGATGTAGCCGTTGGCGATGGCAATGATGGAACGGTTTTTGTCCGTCAGGTCGTGGAGGGCCACCTCGTAGTCCGGGCCCAGGGCGGCACCCAGGAATTCTGTCAGCTTTACATACTGCCGCAGCAGGGCGTTGGCGGTGTCCGGCATAGGGGGCTCCTTTCCTCTGTGTTCTTCTTCATTTTAGTATTATATTACTAGAATACTGTTCTGTCAAAAAAATTTTTTATCATCGCGAGAAAGGTCGGCCTTTCAAAACTTATTTATCTTTTATATAAAAAACGGGATGGAAAAATAGTGATTCATACAAAGCGACCAAAAAGGATTGACAATTTTTTGAAGTCCTGATAAAATTATCTCACACCAAGAAGCGGGCGCCGCAGTTTGCACGGCGTCCCTTTCCATGCTCCTTTCCCGGGAGTGTTGGCAGATCCCCGTCCCTTACACCAGGTACTGTCCGCTAGGCGCCCGGTTTGGCCATGGGAAAGCCGGACCGGCGACGACCGGGGTACCTCCTGAACATCTGGCGAAAGCCACACTTTATGGAGGTAAATCAAAATGGACAAGAACATGACGCACTATCCCCTGGACGTTCCCGCTCCTCATCACTTCACCTTCGCCGTCCGCGACCTGCCCACCGTCACCGTGGAGCAGCGTGAGCGGGCCCTGAAGGCCACGCATTACAACGAGTTCGCTTTCCCCTCCGGAATGCTGACCGTGGATATGCTGTCCGACTCCGGCACCACCGCCATGACCAACCAGCAGTGGGCCACCCTCTTCCTGGGCGACGAGGCCTATGGCCGGAACACCGGCTATTATGTCCTGCTGGATACCTTCCGCGACATCTTTGAGCGGGGCGGGGAGAAGAACTGGAA
>JAAWTB010000131.1 GCA_022801815.1 Oscillibacter sp.
CGCGGAGGCCGCCAGCTTGGAAATAAAATGTTTGGAGCACAGAATCAGGGCCAGGGTGAGGGGCAGAAGGAGGATCAGCACCTCGGCGAAGGTGTTGGGGTTGTCGAAGAAGGAGAGAACCCGGCTGGGCATGTCGGCGTTCAGATCCATGTCCACATAGGACTCGTTGACCTCCAGGCCGGAGGCGCGCTGAAAGACGGCGTACAAAGAGGAGACCGCCACGCAGCCGGAGGCCCCCGCCGCCAGGCGTTTCAGCTCCTCTGCGGAACGCAGGGCGCTGACCGTTACCAGAACGCAGAGGGCGGAGGAGATGTGATAGATGAGAAAGCGGGCGGAGGCATTCCGCGTCAGGGAGAAGACCACTCCCAGCACCACGGCGCCAAAGAAGAGGGCGGGGAAGAACCCGACGGTTTCCACGTCTAGGCGGCGGTTCCCCCGGCCCATGGCCCCGGCGTGGAGCAGGAGCAGCAGGGCCAGGAAGGCCATGAGGGTGTAGGCGTTGTTCCAGTATTCGTAGGGAATGATCCACAGCAGGAGAATCAGCCAGCCCTCGGCCATGGCGGTCTCGTCCCCCAGGCGAAAGGCCAGCCGGGCGAAAACGCTGCCGGCAAAGGTTCCCTCCAGAAGCAGGCAGAAGCGGCGCAGCAGCCTTCCAGGCAGATTCACCAGGCGGGACAGGAGCTTACAGACCAGACTGTCCGGCCAGGAGCGGGCCACGGCCCCCTCCCGGCACAAGGGGCGGAGGATGGCGCTTTCGTCAATTTGGCGGGTACACCAGGCCCCGGCACGGACGGCCAGGCGGTGAAGCCCGCTGTCCGCATAGGCGGCCAAGAGCAGGGTCAGAAGATGGAAGAGGCGGCTTTCTTTTAATAGAGTCATGGCGTGTTCCTCAAATGCGGTTTTTCAAGCGGTAGAGCTGGGTGAGGGTGAAAAAATGCTTTCCCCGGACCAGATTCGCCACCATCTGCTTGTTGGGGCTGAGGCCCGCAGGGGCCAGCTCCCGGATGGCCTTCTGCATGTCCGGCCGCTGGCAGAACTCCTTTACGGCCTTTTGGCGCTGGCGGATGGACTTGGGGTTGTCCCGGGCGTACTCGTTGCCCACGGCAATCAGGAGGCCCGCCCAGTTGGAGCTCTCCCGCCATTGGGGCCGGGAGGATTCCAGGCCGTACTTGGCAACCAGGGCCTCCTTCCGCTCCATAAAGCGGGAAAACACCTGGGGGAAGTTCGCCATGTAATGGTGGGTGGCGGACGCCTCATGCAGGAAGTAGCGGTAGAGGGGCTGGTCCGTTACCGCCAGGGAGCGGGCGCAGCAGAAGTACTCCAGAACAAAGAGCTCGTCCTCTAAATAGGGCCCGTCGAAGACGATGCGGGCCTTGCGGATGACGTCCGCCGAAAAGAGGTAGCAAACGCTGTAGCCGTTGAATACCGGCTGGGTCAGCCGGTCCCCTACCAAGGGGTCGATGAGCTTCTCCCGGATTTCCCCCTCGCCGAAGACCCCGGCGGGCAGCTGGGCTTGGACGCTGGCCTTCCCGTCGGGGAAGAGATAGGTGAGGCCGCAGGCGGCGGCGTCCGCGCCGGACTGCTCCCGAAGATTCCAGAGGGTTTCCAGGGCCTGAAACTCATAGCAGTCGTCCGCGTCCAGGAAGGTGATGAAATCCCCCTTGGCTTCGTTGAGGCCCAGATTCCGGGCCTCGCTGACACCCTGGTTGCGCTTGCGGTGGAAAACCCGGATCCGGGGGTCCTTGGCGGCGAACCGGCCGCACAGAGCGGAGGAGCCGTCGGTGGACCCGTCGTCCACCAAAATCAGCTCCCAGTCGGAAAAGGTCTGCCGGATCACGCTGTCGATGCAGCGGTGCAGGAACTTCTCCGCCTGGTAGACGGGGACGATGACAGAGATACTTGGCATAGTTGGCCTCCATTGGTCCGGCGGCCCCGCGGCTGAAAAAGCGGGGGCCTCCCACGGGAAGACCCCCGCCATAGCGGCGGCCGCCGGGATATACCGCCATTGTATCTCATTTTTGGCAGAAGGTCAACGGCTTTTCGGACAGGCGGTCAGGACGCTTCCGGAGGGCGCTCCGCCGGGTCCTCTGCCGGGCCTGCTGCCGGGTTCTCCTCCAGGAACAGTTCCTCCGCCTGGCGCTGGGCCTCCAAAAGGGTCTCCCGCAGATGGGAAAGGGTCTGTTCCGTATCGGTGATCGTGTTAAACAACAGCAGATATTCCTTAGAAATCGCGGTCATAGCAGATTCTTCCTTTCTGATGAAACACAAAATATAGCTGGGGGATACGGATATGATACACAAGATTCGGGAAATAACTTGTCTGAATTTGTCGAGAAGTCCGGAAAAATGAAAAAGAGAGGAAACTTGACGGGAAGAAGGGCGTAGAGTATGCTTAAATCGGCAAAGACAGGACATTCCGCCTCAGGGGCGGGAACGGATTCAAAGACGCCGGGGCCGGAAGCTCCGGCAGATAGGAGGGGTTTATGCCGGAAAATGATAACCGAACCAGGCGGGAACTGGAAGCCGCCCTGCGAGGGCTGCTGGGACAAAAGCCGCTGGGACAGCTTCGGGTTCGGGAGCTGACAGAGCGCTGCGGCCTTCGGCGGCAGTCTTTTTATTACCACTTTACCGACATTTATGATCTCTTCGCCTGGTGCCTGAGCCGGGAGCGGGCGCTGCTGCTGGACCGGCTGGAGGACTGCCTCACTTGGCGGCAGGCCTTTTTGGCTCTGCTGAACCGGGTCAGCGAGGAACGGGCCTTTTACCGCGCGGCCCTGGACCGGTGCGGCCAGGCGGGTCTGGGGGAGCTGGTTCCGCTGGAGGAGGTGCTGCAGACGGTCCAGGTCTATTACCGGAATCGATGCGGCGTGCAGCCGGACCGTGCGGAGGAAGAGCGGGACCGCCGGTGCGGCCGGCTGCTGCTGCTGGCCCTTTTGGAAAGCTGGCTCCGGGGAGGCGAGGCGATGCCGCCGGAGGAACTGGCGGACGCCCTGGAGCGGGCGGCGGAACGGAGCGCTGCGGGAGCTGTGTGGCACACGCTGCGGGAGCGGGGAGAGTGGAACGGAGTGGGCTGAAAGACGGAATACGGTACGAGAGGACGGGGATGCCCGTCCTCTTTTTCCATGCACCGCCGGCAGAATGGGACATATTTTGACAATTATAGAAATTATGTCCAAAATTCGACGCTTTTTGCAAAACTGTCCCTTTGGCAAAAAGGGTCGCCTATTTATAATCGGACCATAACAGGAAGTGATGCTGTGAAAAAAGTATGCTACACCGTCGTGCTGCAAAGCCAGCTGGGCCCCAGGGCAGGGGAGCTGCTGCTTCAGGAAGAGGCCGGGACCGTCTCCGGGGAGCTGTGCCTGCTCCGCCGCCGGAACCGCTTTTCCGGCAGCGTGCTGCAAAGCGGCAAGTATCTGATTTCCGGCGCCCTGCGCTCCCAGGTGGAGAAGCTGCCTTATGACGCCATTTTTACAATCCACCAGGGGCGGCTCTCCGGCGGGATGGTGACCCGATACGGGTGCTGGGACCTCACCGGCGTGGAAGCCGCCGTGCCCCAGGAGGCGGTACAGCCCGCTGCGGTGGGGGAGTAAGAGGGCCGCCAACGCCCAAAATTTGAAATATTTTCCAAGAGTTCGCTGCGTTTGCCGTACAAATGTAACCTGCCGGTCCGGAGAGGAGGAAGCGCCTGTGGAAAAAAACCGCCGCCTGGACGAGGCCGCCCTGCGCCGTCTTCTGGAGCGGGAACAGACGGGGCCGGAAGCCCTGGTGCTCCGCCTGGCCTGGCTGGAGGGGCTGACCCGGGAGGAGATTGCCGGGCTGACCTGGGACCAGGTTTCCTTTTTGGACGGCCGGCTGGAACTGCCGGACCGAATGGTACCCCTGGAGGGAGAGGTGCGCGCCCTTCTCTGGAAGCTCCAGGAGGCCCGGGAGGAGTGGGAGGAGCCAAGGGACCCCCATGTGCTTCTCTCCGCCCGGGAGCGCAGGCCCATGCGCCTGGAATCCATTTCCCGGCTGGCCAGGCAGGCGCTGGACCGGGGTGGGCTGAGGGGGGTGCGGCTGCTGGACCTGCGCTATGACTGGATCATCCGCTGTCTGGATCGGATGGATTGGCCCGAGGCCGCCCGAATCAGCGGTGTGGAGGTGGCGACGCTCCAGCTCCGATTTTCCGCCAGCGCCCCGGCCAGAAAGGCGCCCAAGGCCCCGGCGGCGCCGGTAGACGAATTCAAGCTGTGGAAGCTGCTCCAAGCGGAGCGAAACACGGCGGCGGGGCTGGCCATGTGGCTGAGCTGGCAAATGGGACTCCAGGCCCAGGAGATAACGGCCCTCACCTGGAAGGACGTGGATTTTCAGGAGGGCGTGCTCCGCCTGCCGGACCGGGAGGCGAGCATGACCAGCGCGGTCCGCCGCCTTTTGGAAGAGGAATACCGTCGCCGGGCGCCAAGCGAGGACCCCCATGTTCTCTTGACGGAGCGGTCCCGGCGGCCCATGGACCTGCCCCGGCTGTCCCGGCTCACCCGGGCCGCCTTAATTCGGGGCGGGTTGGAGCGGCTGACCCTCCGGGATCTGAAGCGGGACGACGCCCGGGATCTGGAGGACGAGCGGATTCTTCAGCGGGCGCTGGAGGAGGGGTTTGTCTCCCGGGGAGACGTGTCGGAGTTGCTGGGCTTTTCCAAAACGGCCACCTATGCCCGCCTGCGCCGCCTGACGGAGCACGGACGGCTGGTTCGGGTGGGAGCCAAATACTATCTTCCTGGCACCGTGGTTCCGCCGGAGCGGCACCGGGAGACGATTGTGAGCTATCTGGCCCAGGCGGGATTCGCATACCGGCAGGACATCGCGGACCTCCTGCACATCCAGCCCAAGCAGTGTACCCTGGTGCTCCGCCGCCTGGTGGAAGAGGGAACCCTGGTTCAGATTGGACAAAAGTACTTTCTCCCCCAGCAGGAGGAGCGGAAAGTTGAATAGCCCGCTTGAAAGCCGGGAAGCGGAACACCCGATAAGGGGCTCCGCTTCCCGGCCCTCGTTTTCTAAAAAACTGGGAAAATTTGGGCAGCGTTACGTTGCTCCGGCAAATCCCCCCAGAATATCGTGCGGCAATTTTCAGTTCGGTTAAAAGGCCGGAAAAAGCCTTGTCAGCCTGTTTTTTTCCTGTTAGATTGCATTTGCGGACGCCGGGCAGCGGGGCCAATTCCAGGCTTGATGTGGGATCGGCTAGCCCCGACACGAATCCTGGAGGGGGCGCCAAAGGCACGGACGGACCGT
>JAAWTB010000132.1 GCA_022801815.1 Oscillibacter sp.
GCCCATGAGCTCTTCAATGCTGATTCCGGCCACGGCGATGGGCAGCAGGCCCACGGCGGTGAGGACGGAGTACCGCCCGCCCACGCCGTCGGGCACCACAAAGCTCTCCCAGCCCTCCTCGTTGCCCAGGGACTTCAGCGCACCCCGGGCCTTGTCGGTGGTGGCGTAGATACGGCCTTTGGCCCCGGACTTGCCGTATTTCTTCTCCAGGGCTTCCCGGAAGAAGCGGAAGGCCACGGCAGGCTCGGTGGTGGTGCCGGACTTGGAGATGACGTTGACGGAGAAATCCTCGTCCCCAATGAGATCAAAGACCTCCTGCATGGCGTCGGCGGAGAGGCCGTTGCCTACAAAATAGATGTTGGGGGTTTTCTTGTTTTTCTTCTGGTTGTAGTTGGGGGAGCAGAGGTATTCCACCACGCCCCGGGCACCCAGATAGCTTCCGCCGATGCCGATGACCACCAGGGCCTTGGAGTCGCCCTGGATTTTTTGGGCGGCGGCCTGGATGCGAGCGAATTCCTCCTTGTCGTAGTCCACGGGGAGGCGGACCCAGTCGGTGAACTCGTGACCCAGGCCGTTGTGCTTTTGGAGCTTCTCCTGGGCCTCCGCCAGCCGGGGGGCGGCGGCGTCCCGGTAACCGGCGGGGATAAAGTTTTCAATCTGGAAGGCTTTGACGTTCAGCATGATGCAGCTTCCTTTCCGTGAGGTCTTATATTTTTTGTGGCTTCCGCTGAAAGCGGACCTGAAACCAGTATAACAGTTTGTCAAGTCGGCGGCAAGACGGGGCGGGGAAAAAGTTGGGAAAATTTTCGGGAACGGCCTACCGGAACTCAACGGCGGATCAGAAGGGCTGCCATGTTCGGCGTGCGGTTTTGGGTTTTCAAAATGGCCGCCAGCTCCTCTTCCGTACAGCCCAGCAGAATCTTGATTTCACAGTCCCGTTTCAGAAGGTCAACGGTACAAAGGACGGCGGTGACGGCGGGTTCTCCTTCTCCGAGCCATAGGTCGATGCCCCCGCCGTCCATGGAGGCGGTGTTTTTTAAATAGCCGTAGTCGGCGGGATAAACGAGGCTTGGATATTTGGGGTGGGCGGAGCCCTTCGGACGGTCGATGACGATTTCCGAGGCTTGGACCAGGCGATCCAGAGTGTTCCAAAATTTGCCGTCGAAATTGCTCAAAAAACCACTCCTTTCTCAGGCAGGTTGACAATTGGAATCCGCTTCCGTATAATGCAGTATGGCCGGAAGGCCAAATCAAAATCGCAGAGGTGAAAGGAGGCCATGGGAAAAGTCCCATCAAAGCGCCATGCGCCGGCTTCGGCCGGATAACGAGGTGAGGGGAGTATCGAATTGTTCGGCGGATGCCCCTCCGTGCCCTGGGCGGGCGCGTGACACGGCTTACAAATATGCGGGCGACCGCAAAACAGAAGGGCCGTGACCGTCCTGAGGAGACAAGTGACTGCGCATTTGTCCTCTTAATTTTTCAAATTAGGAGGAACGAATTTCCATGTGTGGAATTGTTGGCTTTGTAGGCCAAAAACAGGCTGCCCCCGTGCTGCTGGAGGGCTTGAGGCAGATGGAGTACCGGGGCTATGACTCGGCGGGCGTGGCCGTCCGCTCCGAAACCAAGGGCTTGCAGGTCCGCAAATCCAAGGGCCGCTTACAGGTCCTGGCGGACTTGACCCATAACGGGGCGGACCTGGAGGGAACCCTGGGTATCGGGCACACCCGCTGGGCCACCCACGGGGAGCCCAACGACGTCAACGCCCACCCCCACGTCAGCGGGGACGGAAAAATCGCCCTGGTACATAACGGCATCATCGAGAATTACCTGGAGCTAAAGGAACAGCTCACCCGGCAGGGGGTGGCCTTCACCTCCGAGACGGACACGGAAGTCGCGGCCCACCTCCTGGAGTTTCACTACCAGGAGTGCGGGAACATGCTGGAGGCCGTGGGCCGGTGCCTGCGGCGGATCGAGGGGTCCTATGCCTTCGGCATCATCTGCTCGGACTACCCTAACGCCCTCATCGCCGCCCGGAAGGACAGCCCCCTCATCATCGGCTTCGGGGAGGGAGAGAACTTTATCGCCTCCGACGCCACGGCCATCATCCGGCACACCCGGGATGTGGCCTATATGAACGACGGGGAGATTGCCGTGCTGACAGCCCAGAGCGTGGATGTGTTCGACGGCGAGGGGAATCTTCTGGAGAAGGAGCACAGCCGCATCGACTGGGACGCGGCCTCCGCCGAGAAGGGCGGCTTCCCCCACTTCATGTTTAAGGAGATTCTGGAGCAGCCGGAGGCCCTGCGGAAGACCATCTCTCCCCGCGTCCGGGAGGGCCGGGTGGTGCTGGACGACATCCGCCTGACGGCGGAGTACGCCAAAAGCATCTCCCATATTTACATGATCGCCTGCGGCTCCGCCTATCACGCGGGAGTTGTGGGGAAGTACACCTGGGAGCGGCTGCTCCGCCGCCCGGTGGAGGTGGCGCTGGCCTCGGAGTTCCGCTACAGCGAGCCGCTGGTGGATGAACACACCCTGGTGATTGCCATCAGCCAGTCCGGGGAGACCCTGGACACCATGGCCGCCCTCCGGGAGGCGAAGCGCCTGGGAGGCCGGACTCTGGCGGTCTGCAACGTGGTGGGCAGCTCCATCGCCCGGGAGGCGGACGACGTTCTCTACACCTGGGCGGGGCCGGAAATCGCCGTGGCCACCAGCAAGGGCTATTCCACCCAACTGGCGGCGCTGAACCTGGTGGGTCTGTATCTGGCGGACCTGCTGGGGACGGTGGAAAAGAGCGAGTACGACGCGATTCTAACCGAGCTCCAGGCTTTGCCGGAGAAGATGCGCCGCTATCTGGAAAATTTCGAGGACACAAAGTACTTTGCCTCCCGGTTCTTTAACCACGACAGCATTTTCTTTATCGGGCGGAACCTGGATTACGCCATGGGCCTGGAGGGGTCGTTGAAGCTCAAGGAGATCAGCTACATCCACTCAGAGGCCTATGCCTCCGGAGAGCTGAAGCACGGGACCATCTCCCTCATCGAGCCGGGGACGCTGGTGGTGGCCCTGGGGACCTACGCCGCCCTCTTTGACAAGGCCATGAGCAACGTGGTGGAGGTGAAGGCCCGAGGGGCGACGGTGTTGGCGGTGACCACGGAGGGCTTCCGGGAGAAGATGGAGAAGACCGCAGACGCGGTGATCGCCGTGCCGGAGACCCATCCGCTGCTCCAGCCGTCTCTGTCCATTGTGCCGCTCCAGCTGTTCGCCTATTACGTGGCGCTGCAAAGAGGCTGCGACATCGACAAGCCGAGAAACCTCGCCAAGTCCGTGACGGTGGAGTAAGCGGCCGGCGGCAGTATCCTGAATAGGACAGCCGGACCTCGCAGCCGTGAGGTCCGGCTGTTTTTTGATATCAGAGGACGCCGAAGTGCTTGAATAAAATCTTCTCCGCCTCAGAGTTCCAAAGGCCGTCGTGGGCATCGCAGCAGTCCGCCAGGCGGGCGAACAGCGGGTCCGTCCGGCCTTTCTCCCGGAAGTCCTCAATAGCGGTAAGGGGCATGTCGAACTGGGTATAAGCCAGCTTTTTCCCCCCCGAAAGATGGGGCAGGTTTTTTGTGGTTTCCACAATGGAATCCATGCCGCCCACGTGGGTAACCATGACGGCGGGGCGGATCTTCCCCTCGGCGGCCAGGCGGAGGGACTCCCGGAGGTCATCGGTGGTGCCTCCCGTGGTGCCGATGATATGGGTGGAGGAATAATGACAGTTGTAAAGGTTGATGCTGGCGGAGAAGTCTTTATTTGTGGGACCGGAGAAGAAGTTCATGCACCCGTCGCAGCCCAGCAGCCGGTCCCCCAGCTCCGCCAGGGAGCGGATTGCGTTGTAGACGAAAATGTCATCGTATCCCCTGCCGCCGGTGAGGGCCATCAGCTCTGCGAACTCGTCGGAGCACTCTCCGGAATTGATGTACACCAATCGAATGCCCCGAGCGGCGGCCAAAGACTCGGGAATCAGCCGCCGGGCCCGGGCGATGCGCTCCTCCGAGAGGTCCGTCACCACAATCATGGCGGGCTTTTTCTCCAAAGTCATGGGGTACTCGATGGCCTCCAGCCCCATGGGGCCGCAGCCCCCCAGAATGAGGACGCTGCCTCCCTCCCTGACGCCCATAACATGCTCGTGGCTGTGGCGGGAGGTGTGGTAGTTCCCCCGGTATCCCCCCACCACACAGCTCATGGGCTCGCCCAGGCTGGCCTCGAAATAGCTCTCTCCGCTGTAGTGGAGAAGGCAGCCCAGCTCCATCACCTCCGGCGGGACCACGCAGTAAGTACACGCCCCTCCGAAGTAGGGATAGGAGTACCCGGGGGAGGCCAGGCTTCCCTTGTAGTTCAAGGCGGGCTGCTGGGCGAATTTCTCGCCGGGAGAGAATTCGCCCAGCCACTTCTTCCCCACCTTCACAATGTCTCCGGCGAACTCGTGGCCGATGATGACGGGGTGTGCATCCACATCCGGGGGACAGCGCTTGTGGGCCTTGCCCTGGACCAGCAGCTTGTAGGTGGACACGCAGATGCTGTCGCTCATGACCCGGACCAGAATCTCATCGTCCCGGATGTCCGGCAAATCGAACTCCTCCAGGCGGATGTCATAGGCGCCGTAGAGACGCACACCCTTTGAGCGCATAAATTACTCCAGGCCGTTGAGCAGCTTGTAGAGCTGGTCCACGCCGGCGCTGTCCACCAGCTTGTCGGTGTCCTCCTCGGTCTCGGCCACCTCGACGATTTTGCCCAGGATGCCCAAGTGATCCTCGCCGGTAGAGGCGATGCCCACCACCAGGCGCACCAGCTCGTCGCCCCACTGGATGCCCTCGGGATAGGTCATGACGATGAGGCCGGTCTTCTTGATGGCCTTCCGGGATTCCTCGGTGCCGTGGGGAATGGCCACGTGGCTGCCGATGGCCACGGAGAAGCTGGCTTCCCGGTCCAGCATGCCTTGGATATAGGCCTCTTCCACATAGCCGCTTTCCACCATCCGCCGGCCCACGGCCTTGATGGCCTCCTCGGGGCTGACGGGCTTGCAGTTCAGGACAATGTTTTTCTTCTCCAGCAGGATGGGGTGCTCCGCGGCGGTAGGGGCCTCTTCCACGGCGGCGGGGACGGGAGCGGAACCGCCCTTCCGGGCGTCCAGCAGCTCCTGCACCAGGGTGTTGTACTCCGGCGCGCCCATGAAGTTCTTGATGGGGATGATCCGGGCCTGGGGAGCCCGC
>JAAWTB010000133.1 GCA_022801815.1 Oscillibacter sp.
TCCCGCAGGGCGGGAAACAACGGAGGTAACTATGGCAAAGCAGTATTTGGTCATCGTGGAATCCCCGGCGAAGGCCAAGACCATCGGGAAGTATCTGGGGAAGGAGTATACCGTCAAGGCCTGCATGGGCCATTTGCGGGATCTGCCTAAAAGCAAGCTGGGCGTGGACCCAGAGCAGGATTTTGAGCCGGTTTATCAGCCCATCAAGGGCAAGGAAGATATTATCAAGGACCTGAAAAAATCCGCCAAGGCGTCGGACACCGTGTTTCTGGCAACCGACCCGGACCGGGAGGGCGAAGCCATCTCCTGGCATTTGAAGCATCTGCTGGACCTGCCGGATGAGAAGACCCGGCGGGTAACCTTTAACGAAATCACCAAAAAGGTGGTGCAGGAGAGCATCCAGTCCCCCCGGGCCATTGACCAGAACCTGGTGGACGCCCAGCAGGCCCGGCGCATCCTGGACCGGCTGGTGGGCTATGAGCTGAGCCCCTTGCTGTGGAAGAAGATTCGCCGGGGCCTCTCCGCCGGGCGGGTCCAGTCCGTGGCCACCCGCATGGTGGACGACCGGGAGCGGGAAATTGAGGCTTTCCAGCCCGAGGAGTACTGGACCCTGGACGCGAACCTCCTGGGCGGGCACAAGCCCTTCGCCGCCCGCTACCACGGGAAGGACGGCAAGAAAGCAGATCTGAAATCCCAGGCCGAAGTAGACGCGGTGGTCCATGAGACGGAAAACGCCGCCTTCTCGGTGAAAAGCGTAAAGCGCACCGACAAGCATCGCAGCCCCTCTCCTCCCTTCACCACTTCCACCATGCAGCAGGAGGCGTCCCGGAAGCTCAGCATGACCCCCCGGCGGACCATGGCCATCGCCCAGCAGCTTTACGAGGGCGTGGACATCGCCGGGGAGGGCACCGTGGGTTTGATTACCTACATGCGTACCGACTCTCTGCGCCTCAGCGAGGAGGCCCTGGCGGAGGCCAGGGAGTTCATCCTGGGCCGCTACGGGGACGCTTACGCAAAAACGAACCGCTATAAGGCCAAGGCCAGCGCCCAGGACGCCCACGAGGCCATCCGCCCCAGCAACGTCCGCTGGACCCCGGAGGACCTGAAGGCGGATTTGACGGGAGAGCAGTACCGGCTCTATAAGCTCATCTGGAGCCGGTTTGTGGCCTGTCAAATGTCCAACGCCGTGTACGACAGCGTGGCCGTGGAAATCGAGGCCGGGGGACACGACTTCCGGGCCAGCTCCTCCAGCCTGAAATTCGCCGGCTATACCGCCGTTTACGAGGAGGGCAAGGATGAGGAGAAGGAGGAAAAGGAATCTCCCCTGCCGGAGCTTCAAGAGGGGGATCCCCTGGACCTTAAAAGCTTTGCACCCAACCAGCACTTCACCCAGCCCCCCGCCCGGTATACGGACGCGTCCCTCATCCGGGCCATGGAAGAGCAGGGCATTGGCCGCCCCTCCACCTACGCCCCCACCGTGTCCACCATTCTGGACCGGGCCTATGTGGAAAAAGAGGGCAAATATCTGAAAATCACCAACCTGGGCCGGGTGGTGACGGAGCTGATGAAGGACAAATTCACCGACATCGCCGATTTGAAATTCACCGCCCACATGGAGGAAAAGCTGGACTCCGTGGAGGGGGGCAGCATCCCCTGGAAGGGGGTCCTGCGGGACTTCTACGGGGACTTTGATAAAAATCTTAAGAAGGCGGAGCAGGACCTGGAGGGCGTGCGCATCAAGGTGCCCGACGAGGTTTCCACGGAAATCTGCCCGGAGTGCGGGCGGAACCTGGTGGTAAAATCCGGCCGCTTCGGCCGCTTCCTGGCCTGTCCGGGCTTCCCGGACTGCAGCTTCACCATGCCTCTGGTGGTGGAGATGCCGGGCCGCTGCCCCACGTGCGGCGGGCGGCTGATGAAGCGCACGGGCAAAAGCAAGAAAACGGGGAAGCAGTACACCTACTACTGCTGCGAGCATTCCACCAGTAAGGTGGAGGCGGAGAAGTGCGGCTTCATGACCTGGGATGTGCCGGTGAAGGACGACTGCCCGGCCTGCGGACAGACTATGTTCAAGAAGGCGGGCAAGGGCGCAAGGAAACCCTTCTGCATTAACCCGGCGTGCTCCAATTTCCTGCCGGAAGACAAACGGGGCTATCCCCGTTTCGCCGCCAAGAAGGAGGGAGACACGGAGCCCCCCGCGGCAGAGGAGAAGCCCGAGGAGAAGAAGCCCGCCGCCAAGAAGACGGCGGCAAAAACCACGAAAGCGGCCTCCGCCAAGAAGACGGCGGCAAAAACCACGAAAGCGGCCTCCGCCAAGAAGACGGCGGGGAAAACCATGAAAGCCGCCTCAGAGAAAAAGACCACGGAGAAGAAAACCACTGCGGCAAAAAAGACTACTGCGAAAAAGACTGCGGCCAAGAAAGCCGAGACGCCGGAGGAGGGCTAAGAGAGCTCTTTCGCGGCGGCAAAGGCGGCCTGGAACATGGCTTCCTGCTCCATGAGGGCGCGGGCGTTCAAGGCAAGGACGTACTGCTGGAAGAGCGCCTGACAGCACTCCGGCAGGGCGGCGGACAGCGCGCCGTAGCGCTGTGCAAACTCGGCGGCATAGGCGTCCCGCTCGAAGCCGTCTATGTAGCGGTCCAGAGCGCACGCCCGGAGTTTACCGCAGGTGGTTTGTATTAAGGGTGACATAAAAGCCCTCCGTTTACGCGAGATTTATTCGTGTATATAGTGTGCGAATAATCTATGCGCATCAAGAGGCGAATTGCAGAATTATGGTAAAATTTGCAGAACGTCTCAAGGCGTTGCGTAAGGGAAAAAATATGCGGCAAGCCGATGCTGCAAAATTGCTGGGAATTGGCGTTCGCACCTATCAATATTATGAAAGCGACGAACACCGCCCAGATTATGAGATGTTAATAAAGCTGGCGGATTTCTTTGGGGTGTCCACCGATTATTTGTTGGGAAGATCTGAGGAGAGATAGGTGGTCATCGGGGAACGGGCCGCCGAGCACCCGCAAGGTGTACGCCGCCAACGGCGGACGCAGGGCGGGGCCCCTACAGGTCCGTTTATCGGAGCATCAGCGGCAGCGAAAAGAGGAGCTGGTCCATTCAACAACCTCCAAAACTCCCGCTAAGGCTACGCCGCGGGCAGGAGACATGCGTAAAAAACGGAGGCACGCCTTGTGCGCCCCAGTCCCTCGTCCCCCGCAGGGGTGATACTTCTTTTTCTCTTTTGGACCGTGCACGGCCCGTTTTCTCTTTTTCTTCTGGAAGAAAAAGAGAAAACGGGGGGTGCAATGCCCAGCCATCATCATGGCTGAATCCCTTCCCCGCCCGCAAGGGCGAGTACAACCCCCCACCTAGGAGGTGACCCCCCATGCGGGTAACAGTAATTGGCGCCGGCCTAGCCGGCAGCGAAGCCGCCTGGCAGCTTGCCAAACGAGGCATCAGCGTGACCCTTTGCGAGATGAAGCCCGAAAAAAAGACCCCCGCCCATGAGACGGCCTACTTCGCCGAGCTCTGCTGCTCCAACTCCCTGCGGAGCGACCAGCTGGAAAACGCCGTGGGCCTTTTAAAGGAGGAGCTCCGCCGTCTGGACTCCCTCATCCTCTCCTGCGCCGACGCCACCCGCGTCGAAGCCGGCGGGGCCTTGGCGGTGGACCGCCACGGATTTGCCCGGCTGGTGACGGAGCGGATCGCGGGCCATCCCAACATCACCGTGGTCCCCGGGGAGGTCACCGAGATCCCCCAGGGCGAGGTGGTGATTGCCTCCGGCCCCCTGACCTCCGACGCCCTGGCGGAGCGGCTGCAAGCCCTGCTGGGGGATGATTCCGCCCTCCACTTCTACGACGCGGCGGCCCCCCTGGTCTCCGCCGAGAGCATCGACATGGAACGGGCCTGGATGGGCTCCCGCTATGACCGGGGCACCGCCGACTACGTGAACTGCCCCATGTCCGAGGAAGAGTACGAGACCTTCTGGCAGGCCCTCATAACTGCTCAGGAGGCGGAGGTCCACGGCTTCGAGGACAAGAAGGTCTTCGAGGGCTGCATGCCCGTGGAGGTTATGGCCCGGCGGGGCCGGGAAACCCTTTGCTACGGGCCCCTGAAGCCCCGGGGCCTGACGGACCCCAGGACGGGGAAGGAGCCTTACGCCGTGGTGCAGCTGCGGCGGGACAACCAAGAGGGCAGCGTCTATAACCTGGTGGGCTTCCAGACCCACCTCCGCTTTCCGGAGCAGCGGCGGGTGTTTTCCATGATCCCCGCCCTTCACGACGCGGAGTTCCTCCGCTATGGAGTCATGCACCGCAATACGTTTTTGAATTCCCCCCGGCTTCTGGACCGCTATTACCGCCTCAAGGCGGAGCCCCGGATTTCCTTTGCGGGACAGATGACCGGCGTGGAGGGCTACGTGGAGTCCGCCGCCAGCGGCTTTCTGGCGGGGGTGGAGACGGCCCGGCGGCTCCGGGGACTGCCCCCGGTGGACTTCCCCCAGGAGACCGCCATAGGCGCGCTGGGGCTGTATATCTCCAACCAGTCCGTCACGGCCTTCCAGCCTATGAACATCAACTTCGGCATCATGCCGTCCCTGAGCCATCGGGTTCGGGGGAAGCGGAACAAGAATGCGGAGCTTAGCCGGAGGTCCCTGGAAATCATAGAGAAGCTGCGGGAGACCGTGCTGGAATAAACAGAAACGACACAGGGGAGGGTTCAAGCATGAAAATCATCGTGGACGCTATGGGAGGGGACAACGCCCCGCTGGCCGTGGTCCAGGGGGCTTTGGAAGCGCATAAGGAATACGGCACCGACGTGATTTTAGTGGGCCGCATGGCCGACATTTTGAAGGCCGTGGAGCAGTGCGGGGAGAAGAACCTCCCCTCCGGGGTGGAGCTCCGGGACGCCTCGGAGGTGGTGGAGATCGCCGACGATCCCGCCACCGCCTTTAAGAAGAAAAAGGATTCCTCCCTGACGGTGGGCCTGAACCTGCTGAAAAACGGGGAGGGAGACGCCTTCGTCTCCGCCGGGTCCACCGGGGCCCTGCTGGCGGGAGCCACCCTGGTGGTCAAGCGCATCCGGGGCGTCCGCCGGGCGGCCATGGGGCCCGTCCTGCCCACGGCGGAGGGGCGGATGCTCCTGTGCGACTGCGGGGCCAACGCCGAGTGC
>JAAWTB010000134.1 GCA_022801815.1 Oscillibacter sp.
GGACGTAGAGGAGCCACACGGCGGGGTTGAACCAGTGGAGGCACAGCGCCGCCGTCAGCGCCAGCTTGAGAAGGCCGTCCAGCCGCCGGATATGGGCCCCCTCGTGGGCCAGGACGCAGGTCAGGGCCTCCTCGTCGGCCAGGTCCATGGTTTTAGGCAGGAGGATCACCGGGCGGAAAAGCCTGTAGGTCAGCGGGGCGGCAATCTGGTCCGTAACCCGAACCTCCACTCTGCGCCGGAACCAGGTCTCCAGACCCGGACAATCCGCCGGGAGGGCCTCCCGGAAGCGCCGCCGCCAGCGGACATAGCGAATCAGGAACCAAGCCGCCAGCAGCAGACCCACCGCCAGCCACAGGGCTATCCAAACCGGAAACGGCGCGGAGGCGGGTGGCGCAATCGCGGGCTGGATGGGAACAATGAGGACCGGGGGCGCGGCAGGCACCGCGGAAGCCGCCGGAGCAGCAGGAAGCGCGGGATCCGCCGCCTTGGGGCCCAGGGCCTCCAGCAAAGTGTAGACACTGAACCGGGAAGCCAGTTTTACCGGCAGCAGCAGCCGGGCCGCTGCCAGCCACCACAGCGCCACAAAGGTCCCCTTGGGCAGGCGGCGGAGGGCCAAGACCCGGAACGCCGCAATAACCAGGACAAATATTCCGCCGGAAATGGAGAGTTCCAGGAAGGTCATGGACGCCTCACCTCATTTCGTTGACAATCTTCCGGAGACGGCTGATCTGCTCCGGTGAAAGCGTCTGGCTGCTGAGCAGGGATGTGAACAGCAGGTCCGGCGAGCCGTCGAAGAGCCGTCCAATGAGCTCCACCGTCTCCGCTTTTTGGATTTCCTCCTTGGTAACCAAGGCGTGGCAGAGGAAATTGGGTTCACTCCGCCGGACGGCCCCTTTCGCCACACATTTTTTAATAACCGTGTAGGTGGTGTTCACATTCCAGCCGGTCTCCTCCCCCAAAATGGCGGAGATTTCCTTGGCTGTGCGGTCCCCCAGACGCCAGAGGACATCCATGACCTTCAATTCCGAATCGAACAGCTTCATACGTTCCTCCTTCTCGTAAAACTATCGCGGTAGTTTACGTTCCCATACTATCACAGTAGTTTCAGTTTGTCAATACTATTCTGATAGTATATGAAATTTTTCTTCCCGCCTCTTTCGAAGGGCCGGAAACCGCGCCTCCAGGCATGTTTTTCCTCTTTTACCACTTGTGCTTTGTCTCGGGATCGTTTATAATATGGGGCAAGTGCTGGTTCAGCCGGGGGCGGGAGCCGCCCCTTGACTATCGGAAAGAAAGGACGTTCTCATGATCCAATTCAAGTCTGAACAAGGTGAGATCTCCGTCTCGAGCGCCGTGTTCTCCAACATCACAGGCATGGCCGCCACCAACTGCTTCGGCGTCAAGGGCATGGCTTTCCGCTCTATGACCGACGGCCTGGTCCACCTGCTGCGCCGCGAGGCTATGAGCAAGGGTGTCAGCATCTCGTATCACGAAGACGATTCCATCTCCATCGAGCTCCATATCATTGTGGAAAACGGCGTCAACCTCCCCGCAGTCTGCCGGTCCATCATGAACGAGGTCCGCTACGTGGTGGAGAAAAACACCGGCGTCAAGGTCCGTGCCGTGGACGTGTGCGTGGACTCCATGACCCTGTGAGGGAGGAAGAAAGCGAATGAATGAACAAATTACCGGCGGGCTGTTCAAGCGGATGATTCTCCACGGCGCCGCCGCCATCACAGCCCAGAAACAGGCCATCAACGACCTGAACGTCTTCCCCGTCCCCGACGGCGACACAGGCACCAATATGTCCATGACCATCGGCGCGGCGGTAACGGAGCTCCGCAAGTCCGAGCCCGCGGCCCTGGACCAAGCCGTATCCATCACCGCCTCCGCCCTCCTCCGGGGGGCCAGAGGAAACTCCGGCGTCATCCTCTCCCTGCTGTTCCGCGGCCTTTCCAAGGGCCTGAAGGGACATGAGACCGCCGGAGCCGCCGCCTTCGCCGCCGCCATGCAAGAAGGCGTATCCTCCGCTTACAAGGCCGTCATGAAGCCTGCCGAGGGTACCGTCCTCACCGTGTCCCGCCTGGCCGCCAAGCGGGCGGCGGAGTGCGCCGCTGAGGAGGCAGATTTTGAAAAGGTGCTGGATGCCGCCATCCAGGAGGGCTATGAGGCTCTGGCCGCCACCACGGATATGAACCCGGTACTAAAAAAGGCCGGGGTGGTGGACGCGGGCGGCAAGGGCTACTTGCTGATCCTGGAAGGCATGCTGGCGGAGCTCCGGGGCGAACCTATGCCGGAGGCTGCGGAGGAAGAGCCGCAAAAAGCCAAAGCCGATTTTGAAGTCTTCTCCACCGAGGAGATTACCTTTGCCTTCGACACGGTGTTCATCGTCCGCAAAAACGATCCCAACGTGAACCTGGAACCCTTCCGGGCCTACCTGAACAGCATCGGAGACAGTCTGGTCATCGGCGAGGACGACGAGGCGTTCAAGGTCCACGTCCATACCAACATTCCCGGCAGCGCCCTGACAGAGGGCCAAAAGTACGGCACTCTGGAGCTGGCGAAGATTGAAAACATGCGAACCCAGTACGAGGACGTGGCCGCCGGGAAGAAGGCCCAGAGCGTGGACGATTTGGAGATGGAGGAGGCGGCGATGGAGACCGCCGGGAGCTCCAAGGGCGGGCACGCAGTAGCTCCGCCGGAGAAAAAGTATGGGTTCCTCTCCGTCTGCGCCGGGGACGGCCTGGCCGCCGTGTTCCAGGACCTGGGCGTGGACGGCGTGGTGTCCGGCGGGCAGACCATGAACCCCTCCACAGAAAGCATTCTGGAGGGGGTGGACCAGATTCCCGCCGAGACGGTATTCGTCCTGCCCAACAATGGGAACATCATCATGGCCGCCCAGCAGTGCGCGGCGCTGACGGAAAAGAACGTGGTGGTTATCCCCACCAAGACCGTGCCCCAAGGCATCACCGCCATGATGAACGCGGACTTTGAAGCTCCCGACGCCGAAACGCTGGCGGGAGCCATGACGGATGCCCTTTCCGGCGTCACCACCGCCCAGATCACCTACGCGGCCCGGGATTCCGACTTTGACGGCTTCAACATCAAGGCCGGAGACTATCTGGCCCTGAAAGAGGGGAAGCTTTTCGGCACGGACGGATCCCTCCACAGCCTCTTGGAGAAGCTGGCGGCGGACGCAGCGGAGCGGAACGCCTCCTTCATCTCCCTGTATTTCGGCGAGGACGTGACGGAGGAGGACGCTCAGGAGGCCGGGAACTTCTTTGAATCCGCCTGTCCCGGCGCGGAGGTCATGGTCCTCTCCGGCGGACAGCCTGTATACTACTATATCATCTCGATGGAATGAACAGCAGGCCCGGACCGTTTGGGTCCGGGCCTGTTTTGCGTTTGAAAGGAGGTCCCGGCATGACGGCTGGCCGCTTCGCTCCCTCCCCCAGCGGGCGCATTCACCTGGGGAATATTCTTTGCTGTCTCCTGGCCTGGCTCAGCGCCCGGCAAAAGGGGGGAAAGGTGATTTTGCGGATTGAGGACCTGGACGCCGCCCGCTGTCCCATCCGCTACGCGGAGCAGATGATCAAGGACCTCCGCTGGCTGGGGCTGGACTGGGACGAAGGGCCGGAAAGCGGCGGGCCGGACGAACCCTATTTCCAAAGCCGGCGGACCGCGCTCTATCAAGACGCTTTAAAACGCCTGGAGGGACTGGTCTATCCTTGCTTCTGCACCCGAGCGGAGCTGCACGCCGCCAGCGCCCCGCACCGGGAGGACGGGCAAACCGTCTACGCCGGGACCTGCCGGAACCTGACTGCCGCCCAGCGGGCGGAGCGGGCGGCTAAGCGCTCCCCTGCCCTGCGGCTGCGCGTACCTGACAGGGAGTTTTCCTTTCAGGACCGGCACATGGGCCCTTATGCCGAGAATCTGGAGCGGGACTGCGGGGACTTCCTCCTCCGCCGGTCCGACGGCATGTTTGCCTATCAGCTTGCCGTGGTGGTGGACGACGCCGCCATGGGGGTGACGGAGGTGGTCCGGGGGGCGGATCTGCTGTCCTCCACGCCCAGACAGCTCTATCTCTACCAGCTCTTGGGGCTGACGCCGCCGGAGTTCTTCCACTTCCCCCTTCTGCTGGCCCCCGACGGGCGGCGGCTCTCCAAGCGGGACGCAGACGCGGGGCTGGACAGCCTCCGGGGGCAGGTTTCGGCGGAAAAGCTGCTGGGCCAACTGGCGCAATTGGCGGGCTTTCATCCCTCCGGCGCGCCCACTCCGGCGGAGGGGCTGCTGGATGAGTTTTCCTGGGAAAAGGTGCCGCGGGAGGATATCCGTCTGCCGGAACGGCTGTTTGCATAAAAAAGCCCGGGGACTTCGGCCTCCCCTTAACAGGGTATCTACGGTTTGGGGAAGCACCCCGGCAGGAATCACGCTGAGATTTCCTGCCGGGGGTTTTCCTTGCCCTGCGGAATGTCTCCGCCGATGAAGCCGATATCGCTGTATTGGATTTCAATGGTTTGCATGGCCTTCTTCGACCACTTGGTGCTTTTTTCATGCACCACGATCTTCTGGATGGACAGCCGCAGCAGCTCCGGCGTCAGCTCCGTGATGTCGGTGTAGCGCTTGGCCTTGGCAATGAAGCCGTCGGTGCTGGAAACCGTATCCCGCAGCTTCTGGATGGCCGCCTCTTTCGCAGGAATCTCCGCCGCCACTTTTCCCTGCTCCTCCGTGTAGCTGCCGGACAGCGTCTGGAACTGCTCCACCGAAATGTGGCCGAGCACCCGGTCCTCGTAGAGCCTCTTGAAAATAGCGTCTAGTTCATTGCTGCGCTTCCGCATGGCGGTCAGCTCCCGTTCTAGCCTGCGGATTTCCCGCTGAATTTCAGCCGATTGCCTGCCGCCGATGTACTCCGCGAACTCCCTGGTGTGTTCCCTGGCCATTGCTGTCACGCGCCGCAGGTCCTCCAGGACCACCTCGTCCAGCACGCACTCCCGGACGTAATGATATGCTCCCTATAAGACAGACATCGAAACAATAAAAACAAGGGGGAGCAGACATGGGAAAACGAATTGAAATGGACTTGCAGGAAAAGGAGTATCT
>JAAWTB010000135.1 GCA_022801815.1 Oscillibacter sp.
GTTGACCGAGATCTGCCCCTGGTCCATGTCGGGGATGAGGACCATCTTCGTATTGACCAGGGTGATGCCGAAGAGGACCACCAAGGCAAAGGAGGCCGCCATGCCCAAAAACAGGTGATGGACAAAGAAGTTCAGAGTTTTCAGGTAAAAGCTGCTGATCTTCCCGGTCAGCCGCTTCAGAGGGCCGGGCTGTTTTTCCGCCTGTTTCTCCTGACGGCGGCGGACCTTCTCCTCGTCCAGGGTGAAATAGCAGAGGAGGGGCACCAGAGTCAGGGAGATGACCAGGGAGGCAAAGATCAGGGAGGCAATGGTCAGGCAGAAGTCCTTGAACATCATCCCCGCCATGCCGCCGGTGAGGGCCAGGGGGACGAAAACCGCCTCGGTGGTGAGGGTGGAGGCCAGGACGGAGGAGGTGACCTCCTTTGTGCCCTCGATACAGGCGTCCGCCCGGCTGCGGCCCTCGGCGGAGAAGCGGTAGATGTTCTCCAGGACCACGATGGAGTTGTCCACGATCATGCCCACGCCCATGGCGATGCCGCCCAGGCTCATCATGTTCAATGTCAGGTTGAAGGCCCGCATGAGGACAAAGACCGTCAAAATGCAGATGGGCATAGACACGGCGATGGTCAGGGTGGCCCCGCCCCGGCGGAGGAACAGCAGCACCACGACGGCCGCCAGCAGCACACCCTGAAGGATGTTCTGATAGGCGGCGTCCACCGTCTGGTTGATGTAATCGCTGGCCAGGTACGGCGCGGAATAGCGGAGGCTGGGGTTATCCGCCTTCAGGCTGTCCAGCCGCTTTACCACCTGCTCGGAGACGTAGACCTCGTTGGCGGCGGACTGCTTGGAGACCTGGAGCACCACGCAGGCGGACTCGCCGGACTTTGCCATGGCGTCCATGTCCTTGTCCTCCAGGGTGACGTTGGCCACTTCGCCCAGGCGCACCGTGCCGCCGGTAGGGAGGGAGAGGATCATGTTCCGCACGTCGTCCACCGTCTGGAATTTCGCGTCGGTGGAGACGGTCAGCTTCTTGGACCCGTTTTCCAGGCTCCCGCCGGGGTAGATGAGGTTCTGACCCGCCAGGAACTGGGACACGTAGGAGGCGCTCAGGCCATAGCCCGCCGTCCGGGTGGGGTCCAGCTCCACGGCGATCTGCTGCTCCACGCCGCCGTTCACCGTCACCTGGGCCACGCCGTTGATGCGCTCCAGGGCGGGAACTACCAGGTCCTCCGCCAGAGTCTGGAGCTGGCTCAGGTCCTCGCCTACCAGGGCGATCATGGCCGTGGGCATCAGGGCGCTGAGGTTCATGTTGATGATGACCGGGTCCATGGCGTCCTCCGGGAGGCTCACCATGTCGAACTGCTCCCGGAGCTTTGTGGCGGCGATGTCCAGGTCCGTGCCATCCACGTAGGTGATTTGAATCTGGCTCACGCCGTCGGAGGAGGTGGAGTAAATCGTGTCCACGCCGGGGACGGACATGATGGCGCCCTCCAGGGGCCGGGTGACCAGCTCCTCGATGTCGCTGGGGCTGGCCCCGGTGTAGTAGCAGGCCACCACCGCCATGGGCATTTCCATTTCCGGCATCAGGGCCATCTGGAGCTGCGTGGCAAACATCAGGCCGAAGACGCAGATTAGGATGCTGGCCAGGATGGTGGCCACCTTATGCTGTATGCTTGCTTTGGCAATACTCATCTTCCCTTATTCCCCCTGGTCCTCTCCATCCTCGAAAGCCGGGTCTCCGCCGGCTTCCGTGTCCGCCGCCGGAGCGGAGGCGTCCCCCCCGGGGACAATGCGGACCGGGTCGCCGTCGCTGAGGTAGGCCTGGCCCACGGTGACCAGCATCTGCCCGCTTTCCAGACCGGTGAGGACCTCCGTCACGCCGTTGCCGGTGAGGCCGGTGGTGACTTCCACATACTTCGCGGCGCCGTCTTCCACCACAAAGACGTACTGGGTCTCGCCACGGGTCAGCACTGCCTCCGTGGGCACCACGATGGTGTTCTCGGACACGTCGGTGTGGAAGGTCACGTCGGCGAACATGCCCGCCAGCAGTCCGTCCGTGCCGGAGGGCAGGGACAGCGTGACGGTATAGAGCCGTGTCTGCATATTGGCCGCCCGCTCCACGGAGCGAATAACCGCCTCAAAGCTCCGGTTCGCGGCGCTGACGCTGACGCTGGCGTTGTCTCCTGCCGAGAGCTTGGGTACCAGCGCCTCGGAAACCTGGACCACAGCCTTCATCTGCTCCGCTCCGTCGATGACGGCCAGGGGCATGGTGTTGGAGATAAAGCTTCCCTCCGCAGCGTTCATGGTCACCAGGGTGCCGCTGATGGGGGCGACGACGTTGCCCCGGGCATCCACATTTTCCAGCACGGTGTCCAGCTGCTCCACGTTGGAAAGGGCGTTCTGCATGCCCGCCTCCAGCTGGGAGAGGGTGGAGTTGCGCTGCGCCACGGCGCTTTGGAGCTGGAGCTCCGCCTGGTCGATCTCCATCTGAGAGGCCGCGCCGATTTCAAAAAGCTCCTTCAAATCCCGGACGTTTTTCTCCGCCAGGGCGATCTGCTTTTCAAATACCGCCGATTGGTCGTTGTAGCTCTGAACGGCGGAGCGGTAGCTGATACCGGCGGCGTTGTAGCTGGACAGGGTACTCCCCAGGTCCAGGGTGCAGAGCGTCTCCCCCGCCTTTACCTCGTCCCCCGCCTCGGCATAGACGGCGGTACACTTGGCGCTGACAGCCACCATGATGGTCGACTGCTCTTCCGCCGTCAGCTGGCCGGAGACGGTGTTCTCCGTGTAGATGGTATCCGCCCCAATGGTCTCCACCTGAACGGCTACGCCCGCCGCCGCGGGCTCTTCCTCCGGCGTCTCGTCCGTCCCGCCGCCGCAGGCGGCGAGCGACAGCGCCAGCGCGGCGGCAAGCAGCGCCGCCAGGATTTTGTTCCTTGTCATGTAGTTCCTCCCAATCATCCTTGCTTGTCCTCAGGTCCCGGTCTGTCCGCTGCTCATTACGCCGTAGTTCACGGCCCAGTAGTAGGTCCGGTAGGCGGTGAACAGGTTCCGCCGGGCGGTCTCCACGGCGTCCTTGGCCTCTGCCAGGTCGTCCTCCGCGTCCGAAAGAGCGTTGCGGGAGATGGTCCCCTGACGGTATTTCAGCTCCATGGAGGCGTAGGCGCTCTCCTGGTAGGCCAGGGAGGTCTGCGCGGAGTTCAGAACCTGCTGGTAGTCCTTTACGGAGTCAAAGGTGCTGCGGAAATTCATCTCAAAGTTTTGTTCCGACATCTTGTACTCGTAAAGGGCGGCCTCATAGGTGTGGCGGGCGCTGCGGACATTATATGTATCCTGGGCATAGCCGGCCCGGGTATCGTCATAGGTGTCCGACGCCTCGTCCAGCTTCTTCTTGGCAGCGAAGAGGTCGTAGCTGCGATCCTTGGCCTCCGCCAGGTCCGGTTTGTAATCCATGGCGTTCACCAGCTCCTGGCTCAGCGCCGGGAGGGGCCCCAGCGTCAGGGAGCCGTTGAGCCCCGCTCCAATCATGGACTGCATTTGCAGCTTGCACCGCCGGAGGTTCATTTCCAGGGTGCTGAGGCTGCTTTGAAGACTGGCCCTGCCGTTTTTCACCTGCTCCAGGGTCAGGGCGGAAATTTGCCCCAGCTCATAGCGCAGCTCCATCTCCTGCAGGCTCCGGTTCAGCGCCGCAAGGTTCCGCTGCAGGGTGCCCTTGGTCTGCTCCAGCTCCAAAATGGCAAAATACAGGGACTCCGCCCCCACCACGGTGAGATCCTGGGCGTTTTTCAGCTGGCGGCGGGCGGCGGCGGCGTCCTTCTGGAGCTTGCCGGTGGCCAGGTCCGTCACGGTGCTGTTTAAGCTGGCATAGGAGCTGGCCAGATTGGAAATCACAAAGCCCTGCATGGCCCCTTCCATGGGGGAGGATACGGGAATCTGGGCGTACATCATCTGCGCGGCCTCCAGACTGCTCATCTGGGAAGAAAGTTCCTGGTACATCCGCGTGTAGTCCATGGCGTCGATGGAGGCAATGGATTCCTCCAGCATCCGGGCCGTCAGGCTCCCCTCCAGCACTTTGGCCTTCAAATCCTCGAAGGCCAGATAGCGGAAGTCGTCCTCCCCGGTGAACACCAGCTCGTCGTCCATGGCGCTGTTCCCGGTTGGCGCTCCCGGCTCCACGACGATGGTCCCGGAGGACGCCGGGGGCTCCTCTGCGGCGTCCTTCCCGCCTTCTTCCCCGGCGGGCCCGCCCTCTTCGGACGCTTCGCCCTCCGCCGGCAGTCCGGCCCCCTCCGTCTGCGCCAGGGCCGGTATGGCGCACAGGGCCAGCGCCAGGACCAGGGCCAGCAGCCGCGCGATCCATTGTTTCCTCATGTGGTCCTCCTTATATGTATGGTATTTCTCCGCGCAAACGCCAAAGCGTCTCCGCTTCCAGGGGCTCTCCCCTATTTTTACACCTTCCACCTGGGGGAAGGTCAAGGAAAATTTTAAGCCAGGCTTCCATACTTCACAATTTCCAGCTTGGCGGCCAGCTCCTCCCGGTGGAGCGCCCGATCCTCCGGGCAGAGCATGGCGTCCATACAGGCGCTGCCCAGGGCCGCCATCAGAAGGCAGAAGACGATGCGCCCATACTCCGGGCTGGGGTCCCGGAGGCCGGAGAGATCCGTCAGGTCCCAAATGCCGTCCAGCAGCCGCTGGCCCGGGCGGGTGGGGAGGAATTTTTGGATATCCACCCCCTGGTTGTTCCGAATAAAGCTCATGCACCGCTTCATCATTGGGTCTAGGGCGGTCTCCTGGGCGGTCATATGGTCAAAGCAGTCCAGCTGCGCCTGGAAGATGTCCCCGCCATTGGCCTTCAAAATCCGGCGGTACTCCTCCTTGATGTGGTTGCGCACCTCCTCCAGAAGGTAGGCGAACAGGTCCTCCTTATCGGAGAAGTACTGGTAGAAGCTCCCCCGGGGAATGCCCGCCCGGCGGACAATCTGATTGACGGAGACGTCGGTGAAGCGGGCCCCGGCGAACTCCGCCCAAGCGGCGTCGAGAAAGCGACGCCGCTTTTCCTCCGGCAGCCGGAGG
>JAAWTB010000136.1 GCA_022801815.1 Oscillibacter sp.
CGGTCTGTAACACATCTCCATGGCCGCAGCTGCTCCTCGAGCACATTTCTTGTGTGACATCCTTTTCTCAGGGTGTCAAAAAAACTCTTGACATCCGCCGGCAAAAAGGGGAGAAATCATCGCCGGATGGAAATTCCTCCCTTACCAATCGTGGCGGCTGGTGGAAATGTTCCGGGCGTGGAAGGCGTCCGCGATGGCGTCAATCCGGTGGAGGCACGCGGGGCCCTCCGGAGTGTCGTCGTTCAAAATGGCCGGATCTCGGCAATCAGCTTCAGGGCGTTGGACTCCGCCAGGGGGACCAGATCGGCGGGCCGCAGGAATTCCAGATACTTTGCCGCCAGCTCTCCAAGGGCGTTTTCGTAGAGGGCTTTTGCGAGTTTTGGTTCCATGTTGTTCTCCTGCCACCTAAAAATGTTCCGCGATAATCTTTGGTATTGCCTCTGTTTAATGCCATATAGTGCACTTGCCAACAACAATTGTAGGTGCTTTGTATGAAAGGCATTTTGGCAATGCGGCTGAAAAAATGCCGGGGAAAAACAGGTTTGCCTCAAATAAAGGTTGCCATTTACTGTGACATCACAAAAAAAGCTTATCAAAATTACGAGTTGGGCGCCCACGAACCAAAGGTGAGCATCCTCATGCGGATTGCCCGGTTTTACGGTGTTTCCATAGACTGCCTGGTGGGCTTAACCGGCGACCCGGCGCCCTATCCCCGGGCCTCGGAGTGAAAACGCGCAAAAGGCGGAAACTGTAACCGTTTTGTTTCGAAATTTCGGCGGGCTCCGTGTTAAAATGGAGAAAAAAGGAGGACGCGGGTTATGGAAAGCTATTGCGGAAAAGACTGTGAATCCTGTACTTGGAAGGAACGGCTGCGCTGCGCCGGCTGTGAGGAGGGGATGGGGCGGCGTTTCTCCGGCCCCTGCGAAATCGCCGCCTGCTGCCGGGAGAAGGGGCACCAGCGCTGCGATACCTGCGGCCATGTGAGCGGCTGCCCCCCTTGGGCTGGACGGGACGAGGTTCCCGCCCGGGAGCTTCGCCGCCGGGAGGCGGAGCGGGCCCGGCAGGAAACCCTGGCGGAGCAGGCCCCCATTCTGGGGAAGTGGCTGTGGCTGTTGTTCTGGCTGGTGGTGCCCCGGGAGGCGGGAGGACTGCTGGCGGCTCTGCTGGGCCTGGTTTTCCCCTGGATGAACGGTTTGGAGACGGTGTTGGTTCTTGTCTGCGCCCTGGCCTCCGCGTTCTTTTTCTGGAAGCTGGGGCCGGTGCGGCAGGGATACCGCACGGCCGCCCTGTGCCAGCTTGCCATCGTTGTCCTGAATGTCTCCGGTCAGTTCCTCCCGGAGGGGCACCCGGCCCTGACCGTGATCGGCCTGGGGGTCATCGGCCTGGGGCTCTATCGGAATTACCACGCCTATTCCGCCCACGCCCAGGCGCTGGACGAAGTGGACAGCGCTCTGGCGGAGGAGTGGCGGCGGCTCTGGAAGTACACCGTCTGGGACATGTGCGGGATAGCCGCCTCCATTTTGCTGCTACTGATGATCCCCGTTCTGGGCTTGCTGCTGGTTTTGGCCTGTAGTCTCGGGCTGCTGGTTTTGGCGGTACTGGAGATGGTATGCCTCTGGCGGACGGCCCGGATATTCCGGGAATACCGGCCCCCGGAGACGCCGGAGGCTTGAGGCCGGGCGCGCGCCGGGCGGACCCAGGGGTCCGCCCGGTTTTTTCGGCCCGGAGCGCCCCGCTCTTGACCCAGGGGGGATTTTGCCCTAAAATAGACAGGACTCCATATGAACGACAAAGAAACGAGTGACGCTATGAACGACTTCAACCAACGCTACATCGCCGCCCGGCGGCGGGTCATCGCCGGGGACCTCCGGCGGCTGAACGAGGCCCAGCGCCAGGCGGCCATGACCACCGAGGGGCCCCTTCTCCTCCTGGCGGGGGCGGGCAGCGGCAAGACCACCGTGCTGATTCAGCGGATTTACAACCTGCTGACCTACGGCCGGGGCAGCGACTCCGACTTCGTCCCGGAAACCGCGGGGGAGGAGGATCTGGCTTTTTTGGAGAGCTTTCCCCAAAACCCCGCCCCGGAGGAGGCGGACCGGGCCCGGCGGCTATGCGCCGTGGATGTACCCCGGCCCTGGGAAATCATCGCCATCACCTTCACCAACAAGGCGGCGGGAGAGCTGAAAGACCGCCTGGCCGCCCGGCTGGGTCCCATGGCCAACGACGTCTGGGCCTCCACCTTTCACTCCGCCTGCGTCCGCATTCTCCGGCGGGATATTGACCGCCTGGGCTTTGCCAAGGACTTTACCATCTACGACACCGACGACTCCCGCCGGGTGGTGAAGGACGTTTTGAAGGAGCTGAACCTGGACGACAAGACCTTCCAGCCAAAAAACGTCCTCTCCGTCATCAGCGCCGCCAAGGACCAGTACCTGGGCCCGGAGGAATTCGCCCGGAAGCACAGCGCGGAAACCGACTGGCGGATGGGCCGCATTGCCAAGGTCTACGCCGCGTATCAGAAAAAACTGGCCGCCGCCAGCGCGCTGGACTTTGACGACATCATTTACCACACCGTCACTCTGCTCCGTCAGGAGCCGGAGGTGCTGGAGTACTACCAGCGGAAGTTCCGCTATGTCTGCGTAGACGAGTACCAGGACACCAACCGCCTCCAGTATCTCCTCACCAGCCTTTTGGCGGGGGGATACCGGAACCTCTGCGTGGTGGGCGACGACGACCAGTCCATCTACCGCTTCCGGGGGGCCAATATTGAAAACATCCTGAACTTTGAAGACCAGTACGAGGACGCCCGGACCATCCGCCTGGAGCAGAATTACCGCTCTACCCAGAACATCCTGGACGCGGCCAACGCCGTCATTCAAAACAACACGGGCCGGAAGGGGAAAACCCTCTGGACCCAAAACGGCGGCGGGGACAAGGTGGGCGTGCGCACCGTACTGAACGAGCAGGACGAGGCCGCCTTCGTGGTGGGGGACATTCTGGCGGAGGCGGGCCGGGGGAGACGGTTCGGAGACGCCGCCGTCCTCTATCGGATGAACGCCCAGTCCAACGCTCTGGAGTACGCCATGAAGCGCAGCGGCGTGCCTTATAAAGTGGTGGGAGGCATGAAGTTTTTCGACCGGGCGGAGGTGAAGGACATGCTGGCCTACCTCTGCGTGCTGAACAACCCCCTGGATGACCTGCGACTGCGGCGCATCGTCAACACCCCGCCCCGGGGCATCGGGGGGACCACCATGGATAAGGTGGCGGCCCTGGCGGAGCAGCAGGGGGCCTCCCTCTACGAAATCTGCCGCAACGCGGATTTGTTCCCGGAGCTGAAAACCCCGGCGAAAAAGCTTCTCCAGTTCGCGGACCTCATCGACGGCCTGCGCAAGGCGGGGGGGACCCTGGCCCTGCCGGAGTTTTACGATGAGGTGTGCGATCGGACCGGATACGCCCAGGCGCTGCGGGACAAAAACGATATGGAGAGCCGGGGCCGCCTGGAGAACGTCCAGGAATTGAAGTCCAACATCCTGGGCTTCCTGGACCGCCAGCCGGAGGACGCCACCCTCTCCGGCTTCTTGAATGAAATCGCCCTGTACACGGACCTGGATTCCCTGGAGGATGGCGGCGACTGCGTGACCATGATGACCATTCATGCCGCTAAGGGCCTGGAGTTTCCCCTGGTGTACGTGGTGGGCATGGAGGAGGGCGTTTTCCCCGGCAGCTCTGCCCAGTTTGAGGAGGACGAGCTGGAGGAGGAGCGGCGGCTTTGCTACGTGGCTATGACAAGGGCCAAGGAGCGTCTGACCCTGACCCACACCCGCCAGCGGATGCTGTACGGCAAGACCGCCAGCAACCGCCTCTCCCGCTTTTTAGAGGAGATTCCGGAGGAGAACCGGAACTGGGAAGGGAGAGACCTCCGGCCCGGCGGAAGCTTCGGCGGTTCGGCTTATGGAAGCGGCGCTTACGGCGGCGGGACCTTTGGGGACGGCGGCGGGGCCCGGCAGCCTGCCCCCCGCCCGGCCCGGCCCGCCTGGCAGGAGGCCCGCCGCACCGCGGTTTCCCAGACGGCGGCCCCCGCCCTCACCCTGTGCCAGGGGGACCGGATTGAGTACAGCGTCTTTGGCCGGGGGACGGTGCTGTCTGTCCAGCCCATGGGAGGCGACGCCCTGGTCCGGGTGGAGTTCGAGGGCGCGGGAGAGAAGAAGCTGATGCTGAAGGCGGCGGCGAAGCACCTGAAAAAGCTGGATACATAAGAAGAACGCATAGAAAAGAGGCCCTCCTCATTAGAAAGGGGGGCCTCTTTAAATTCAGCAGCAGCACCCGCCGCAGGGGACGCGCCGGATGCGCTCCGCACTGATCTGGGGCGGGAGGCTCATGGTCATGGCGCCGCTGTACTCAATGCAGACGCACTCGCCGGGGCGGAAGCAGCAGGCGTCGTTGGTATGGACCAGCACCTCCTGGCAGCCGCACAAATCGCAGACCAGCAGGTCGCAGCAGTTCACCCGCAGTATGCGGGCGTTCATGACCACGGGTTCCCGGCGCTCCATCTCCTGGCCGCACTCGTTGCAGATAGATTCCATTCAAAGGACCTCCTATTACATTCGGATGTACTCCATCCTATGCGCAAGGCCCCTCAAAGGTCCCGGAAATGCTCCTGGTACCGCTCCTGGGCAAAGGCGGACACCTCGTCCCGGAGGAGCTGGTAAGCCGTGAGGAGGGCCTCCGCCTCCTCCGTCAGCGCTGCGCCGCCGCCGTGGCGGCCCCCGATGGTAGAGCGCAGCAATTTGCAGTTCAGCGCCTCCTCGGCGTCGCGGACGATGCGCCAGGCCTTGGAATAGGCCATGCCCATAGACGCCGCCGCCGCCCGGAGGGAGCGTTTTTCCCGGACCTCGGACAAAAGCGCGGCAACGCCGGGGCCGAAGCGCCGCTGGCCCTCATCGTCCAAAAGGCGGAGGGTGACGGTGAGGCGCAGGTCATTGGCGGTTTTCATCGGTGTACTCCTCCCGGCTGGTCAGGACCAGCTCGCCGTATTCCTGATTCCAATCCAGAATTTCCGTGTAAC
>JAAWTB010000137.1 GCA_022801815.1 Oscillibacter sp.
AAGGCCGTCCATGAGGAAAGTCCGGGCTCCACAGGGCAAGGATAACGGGTAACGCCCGCCGAAGGCGACTTCAGGAAAAGTGCAACAGAGATATACCGCTGGTTCGGCTCCGCCGTTCCAGTAAGGGTGGAAAGGTGCGGTAAGAGCGCACCCATCGGCTGGGAACAGTCCGATGCTGTAAACTCTATCCGGAGCAACACCGGTATGGGAGCGTCGGGGTTCGTCCCCGAAAGGCTGGCCCGGCCGCTCCCGGGGTGGCTGGAGCGCGTTGGCAACAGCGCGCCTAGATAGATGGCTGTCAAATACAGAACCCGGCTTACAGTTTTGCTCGCAATATATGAGGACCGTCCGCATGATCTGCGGACGGTCCTCTTTTATAGATTATAGAATCTCTCCGATGACGGGCGGGTGGCTGCCCAGCCTCGCTTGAGCCCAGGCAGACTCTTCCGGTATGGTCAATAGCCGTTCCTGCAATTCCGGGGAGACGCTGTCCAGCCAATACTGGTCGATTTCCTTGACTTGATTGTCGCCGCACCAGTCGTAGACCATGTAGGGCTTCTCCGGCCAGCGGGTGCGGACCACCACCTCGTTGTGCCCGTCCCCATCGATGTCGTCCACTACGGCGTTCAAGCAGTCCTCCACCAGCAGCACGGTTTCCCGGTCCTTCCACTCGCCGGTCTCCATGTCCCATTTTCCGGTCCAGAAGCGGAAGTTACAGAGATAAAGCAATCCTCTAGGTTCACTATAGGGGTCCGGGTAGTAGTCTTCGCTGGTGTAGTTGACCTCGTCATACCAGAACAGCCGGTCTCTCTCCACTTCAAATTGCACATCCATCATCCCGCCCAGAATAATGCTTCCTGTTGCCTCACAGGAGGAAACGGTTCCCTCATAGGTCCGCCGGTTCCAACGGCAGTCCATACGATAGGACCGCTCATCGCCATGCTCACTTTCCAATGTGATGCTGTCGAAGTCCACATCCGCCCCGCACTTCAGGCGGAGCAAGTGGCCCTGGTTTTCCACATAGAGGTAGTTCTCATTTCCCACGGTTTCCTTTAGCACGATGGTGTTGTCCAGCTGCTCACGGACGTATGTACCGCAATACCAAATGGTCCCCAAGGTCGCCGCCAGCATCAGCGCCAGGGCCAGGGCCGTTTGCCAAATATGCTTCCGCCGCTCTGACCGCATACTTTCCCGGGAAATTTCCAATAAGTTCTGCACGGGTTTTTCCTTCTCCATCGTCCGCATAGGCTCCTCCTTTATCTGTTCCATTGCCGCTTCCACTCTCCGGCAGGCCATCAGCTCCTCCACTCCCAGGCCCAGGGCCTCCGCCAGGGGCTCCAGCAGCGTCACGTCCGGGTAGCTCAGGGCCCGTTCCCACTTGCTCACCGCCTTGTCCGTCACATGGACCCGGGCCGCCAATTCCTTTTGCGTCAGCCCGGCGGCTTTCCGGTTCTCCGCGATAAAATTTCCGAATTGCTGTTTGTTCATGTGCTTCACCTCCTTGTCAGTCTACACCCAACCCCGGAAAAAAAGCAACCGACCAGCGGTAGAATCCGGCAAATTCCGCCTGTTTCAAGCGGTTCAGGCCCCAGAAAAAATTTTTCCCATATTTCCTTTTTTAAGGTTGAACTAAGAAAGCCGCTGTATGATGCCCCCATCCTGTTGAACGAAAGGAGTTCCAGCATGAAACCTCGGCACGAGTGGAAGCACGAGATCACCGCCGCCGACCGCCTGATCCTTGCCTCCCGCCTTTCCGCCGTGGCCCGGCGGGACAGCCACGGGCAGAACGGCCGCTACGAGATACGGAGCCTGTATTTCGACGACCCCAAGGACACGGCCCTGCGGGAGAAAATCGACGGCGTGTCCCGGCGGGAGAAATTCCGAATACGGTATTACGGCGGCGACGCCTCGTACATCTGCCTGGAGAAAAAGAGCAAATGGGACGGCCTGTGCGGCAAGCGCTCCGTCCTCCTCAGCACCCAGGAGGTCCTGGCCCTTCTGGATGGGGACCTGGACTGGATGCCGGACAGCGGCAGGCCTCTGGTTCAGGAGCTCTATTGGAAGATGAAATCCAACGTCCTGCGGCCCAGGACCATCGTGGATTACACCCGGGACGCCTTCGTCTTCCCCGCCGGAAACGTGCGGGTCACCCTGGACTACAACATCCGCACCGGCCTGGGATCCACGGACTTCCTGAATCCGGACTCCGTCACCGTCCCCGCCGGGGACGCCCCTTCCATTCTGGAAGTAAAGTGGGACGAATTCCTCCCGGATATCATTCGGGAAGCGGTGCAGCTTCCCGGACGGCACACCTGCGCCTTTTCCAAATACGCGGTCTGCCGCGTTTACGGATAATCAAGAAAGGAACGATTCATTATGACTTTTCAGGACATCTTTAAATCCAGCTTTCTGGAGAACGTCACCAGCGTCAGTCTCCTGGACATGAGCCTGGCTCTGGTCCTGGCTTTCGGCCTGGGCCTGTTCATCTTCCTGATTTACAAGAAGACCTTCACCGGGGTCATGTACTCCTCCGGCTTCGGCGTGACCCTGGTGGCTCTGACCATGATTACCACCATGGTTATCCTGGCGGTTACCAGCAATGTGGTGCTGTCCCTGGGCATGGTGGGCGCGCTGTCCATCGTCCGCTTCCGCACCGCCATCAAAGAACCTCTGGACATTGCCTTCCTCTTCTGGTCCATTGCCGTGGGCATCGTTCTGGCGGCGGGGCTGATTCCGCTGGCGGTCTTCGGCAGTATGGTCATTGGGTTCATGCTGCTGGTATTCGTCAACCGGAAATCCCGCTGCGACCCCTACATCGCCGTCCTCCAATGCGACAGCCAGGAAAGCGAGGCCCGGGCGGCGGATTTCCTCCGGCAGAACACCCGCCGCTGTGTGGTAAAGAGCAAAACCGTCCAGAAAGATGTTGTGGAGCTGAATTTAGAAATCCGGCTGAAGGACGAAAACACCGGCTTTATCAACGCTCTGGCAGACTTCCCCGGCGTGCGCAGTGCGGTGCTGGTAAGCTACAACGGGGATTACATGGCCTAAAGGAGGTCCTCCATGTCAACCCACAAATATATGGATACGCTCTGTGCCGCCGCCTTGGTCCTCTGTCTGCTGCTGACTGCCGCCTTCATGAACGGCGAAGTCCTGGGCATTCGGTCCGCCGCTTCCGTCATGGGCTATGAGACCCGGCTCTTCGACAGGGAGCGGGTCCACACCCTAGATATCGTCATGGACGATTGGGACAGCTTTCTGGAGACCTGCGAAAACGAGGAATATGCCCAGTGCGCTGTGGTTATCGACGGTGAGTCGTATCAAAATACTGCCATTCGGGCTAAGGGAAACACCTCTCTCACCATGGTCTCCGCCATGGACAGCGACCGCTACAGCTTCAAGCTGGAATTTGACCACTACGACAGCGGCAGGACCTACTACGGCCTGGATAAGCTGAGCCTGAACAACATTATTCAGGACACCACATACATGAAGGACTATCTCACCTACCAAATGATGGGGACCTTCGGCGTGGACGCGCCGCTTTGCAGTTATGTTTTCATCACCGTCAACGGCCAGGACTGGGGACTCTATCTGGCGGTGGAAGGAGTGGAGGACAGTTTCCTGCAACGGAATTACGGCAGAGATTCCGGCGCGCTGTACAAGCCAGACAGCATGAGCTTCGGCGGCGGCCGGGGCAACGGACGGGAATTCCGTATGGAAGCGTTTGAACGCTCCAGCGATGACGGAGCAGAAAATCGAAGCCGGTTTACCCAGGACGCCGGGGAGTTTCCCCTTCCCTCCCCGCCGGATAACCCAGCGGCCGGCGCGGAGCGGAACAGTTCTGGAAAGGGGGACATGACCAACACCCCCGGAGGCTTTGGCATGGGAAGCGATGATGTAAAGCTGCGGTATATTGACGACAACCCAGACAGCTATTCCAACATCTTTCAAAATGCCAAGACGGATGTCTCCAAGGCGGACCAGACCCGGCTCATCGCCTCTTTGAAATCGCTTAGTGAAGGGAAAAACCTGGAGAACATTCTGGATATGGACGAGGTCCTCCGCTATTTCGTGGTGCATCACTTTGTCCGCAACGGCGACAGCTACACCGGTTCCATGGTTCATAATTATTACCTCTATGAAGAAGAGGGCCGCCTCTCCATGATTCCCTGGGATTATAACCTGGCTTACGGCACCTTCCAGGGCGGCGATGCGGACAGTGAAGTCAACGCACCCATTGATTCCCCGGTTTCCGGAGGCGACAGCCGCCCTATGGTGGACTGGATATTTGACAGCCCCGCGTATACGGCCCTGTACCACCAGTATTTCCAGGAATTCCTGGAAACGGTGGACTCTGCGGCGCTGATTGCCGAAGCGGAATCGCTGATTGCGCCCTATGTGGAAAAAGACCCTACCCGCTTTTATACCTATGAGGAATTCGAGACCGGTGTGGAGACCCTCCGAACCTTCTGCCGTCTCCGGTCAGAGAGCATCGCCGGACAGCTGAACGGAACCATTCCCTCCACTGAGGAGGGTCAGGCGGCGGACGCCTCCGCCCTGATAGACGCCTCTTCCATCACCCTCTCCGATATGGGCACCATGGACCGGGGCGGCGGCTTCGCTGATAGGGCATCTCCTCCCGGCGACAGTCCGGGAGAAAGAGAAGCACAGGCTTCGGCAGGGCCTCCCGGCCTTTCAGACCAGGAGCACACGGCAATCCCGGCCACAGAAGCGCAAACGGCGGAAATCCTCCGGCAAGGGCCGCCGGAAGGGCCTGGAGCAAACGGTTTTCCCGGCGGAGCATTTCTGTCCGAGTCCCCCACTGCCATCAGCGGAAGCGATTTATTCCTGACGGCCGTCTCTTTGACAATCCTCCTGACAGGAATTTTGACCGCGTTTCTCTTCCGGCGCAGGAAGGGATGAAAAAGGACCGCTGTCCCCTGCCCCGGACAGCGGTCCTCTTCTATGCATTAGTGCTCTTAATTAAACAAAAACTAGTTTTTGT
>JAAWTB010000138.1 GCA_022801815.1 Oscillibacter sp.
GAGGTAGTGGTCCCCCATGTCCTCGGCGGTGGTCTCGGTGCCGCCGGCGTCGGACCCGGCGTTGGGCTCCGTCAGGCCGAAGGCGCCGATTTTCCGGCCACTGCACAGATCCGGGAGGTATTTTTTCTTCTGCTCCTCATTGCCGAAGGCGGCAATGGGATAGGTGCCCAGGGAGGTGTGGGCGGAGAGAATGACTCCCGCGCCGCCGTCCACCCGGGCCAGCTCCTCCACGGCGATGGCGTAGCTCAGGGCGTCGGACCCCGCGCCCTCGTACTCCGTGCCGTAGGGCAGGCCCATCAGGCCCAGCTCTCCCATCTTTTTCACCGCCTCGGCAGGGAAGCGGTTCTCCTTGTCCAGCATAAAGGCAATGGGCTTGATCTCGGCCTCCGCGAATTCCCGGACTTTCGCCCGGAGGTCTTCGTGGGCCTGCGTGGTTTGGTACAGCATGTTGAGTGCCTCCTTTTCCCTTAATGGTCAGTTGTGGCATATTGAGACGGATAAAACCTGGATACGCTAGAAAATATCGCTCAGCGGCATGCGCCGGAGCTCTTGGTCCAAGGCTTCTTGAATGCGGTTAAGCTCCCGGCAGACGCCGCAGCCGCCCTGGGGGAAGTTCTCGCACTGGTAGCCCTCCCGCTGGCAGCGGTTGAGAAGGGGCGGCTCGCCGATGGCCTGAAAGACGTCGTAAATGCTCAGGTCCTCGCAGCGGCGTTTGAGAAAATAGCCCCCGCTGACGCCCCGGCGGCTCTCTACCACGCCGGCGGACAGGAGGCGGTTCAGCAGCTTCAGGGTGATGGCCTTTTGCATGTGCTCCCGGCGGGCCACGGCGGCGGCGGAAAGCAGCCCGTCCCGGTGCAGGGCCCGGAGAATGCGCAGGGCGTAATCCATCTCTCTTGTAACCAGCAAAAAACCCACCTCAATCTATCCCGCAAACGTAAGCGGAGCGGGCAGCCTATACAAACTACCCACCTGTATCATATTGTACTGTTTTTGTTAATTATACCCAATCTGTTGAAAATGTCAACATTTCCTTGAAAATAAGAAAAGAGATTGGAGGGTACACCAAAAAGCACTGGCCGGTTTCAGCAAAACCGACCAGTGCTTTTACAACGTTTGCCGCCGGCGCCGCCGGAGACGGGGGCTGGAGGCTGGGTCGTCATGCCTGTCCGCCGCCCTCCTCATCCGGCGGGGGAGCGTCCTCTTTGGCGGGATCCTCCCCCGCCTCTTGAGCGGCGGCCGCCAGACGGTTTACCAGCAGGTCCTCCGGGGAGCGTTTCCGGATTTTGATTTCATAGAACAGCGCCAGAGCCGCGACGAAGGCCATAACGGCGCTCAGGACCTGGGAGACCCGGATGGGCTGGCCAAAGAGGGTCCAGCCGAAGAGATACAGGCTGTCGGTCCGCAGCCCCTCAATCCAGGCCCGGCCCAGACCGTACCAGAGGAAATAGAACCAGGTATTCTCCCCGTCGAACCGGCGGCTCTTGGAGACCACGAAGAGGAGCAGGAGAAGGCCCGCCAGGTTCCACAAGCTTTCATAGAGGAAGGTGGGGTGAACCTCCACAGATTGGTAGGCGCTGACCCATACCCGCATCCGCCAGGGCAGGTCCGTCACGCTGCCGAAGGCCTCACGGTTGATAAAGTTGGCCCAGCGGCCAATGATCTGGCCCAGCAGCAGGCCCATCACCGCCAGGTCCGTCATGGCGCCGAATTTGAGTTTTTTCAGCCGGGTAAAGAAGAAGACCGTCAGGGCCCCGGCAATGACGGTGCCGTAAATGGCGATGCCGCCGTCCCAGATGGCGACGATGCGGCCCCAGTCCAGGCCCCCCTCGGCGTCCCGGTAGAGGTCCAGGTAGAACAGGACGTAGTAGATACGGGAACCCAAAATACAGCAGGGCACCGCCCAGAGGACGAAATCCAGCACGTGGTCCTCCGTCAGGCCGTAGCGCTTGGCCTGCTTCATGCACAGTATCAGGCCCGCCAGGAAGCCCAGAGCCAGGATGATGCCGTACCAGTAGACGCCGTGGCCCACGTGGATGGCGATGGGGTCCGGATTGAATTCCCAATCTCCGAAAAGGCCGGGAAAGCTGATGGGCATATTTTTCAGGGCGGTCAGTTCAGGAGCGGACATATCAAGCCTCCTTAGGGACAATTTCGCTGAGGGAGGACCGTTCCGCCGTCACGTTGTCTCGGAGAAAGGCCAGCACATCCTCCTGCGTGACGCTGTCGAAGACCTCAGGGAAGCGGAAGGGGTCATAGCCGCCAAAGTACCCTTCCGTCAGGGACACGGCAATATTTTCAAAGGAGTTCAGCCCCCGGAGGCTGGAGCCGAAGCTGGCCCGGAGCGTCCGCTGAAAAAACTCCCCGTCCACGCCCTGGCGGACCAGGCGGTCCGCCTCCTCCTGAAGCGCGGCGGCCGCGGTCCGGGGCTCCTTGCTTTCGCCGCCGGCGTAGAGAAAGGCCGCGCCGGGCATCAGCTCAAAGGCCCCGCCGAAGCTGGAGTTGATGATTCCCTGGCTGTAAAGCCGCTGGTAGAGGGGGCTGGACTCGCCGAAGAGCAGGTCGCAGGCCAGGTCTCCCAGCACCATGGTCCGGAGGCGGTCCTCCCCTTCCTCCGCGGGGCGGCATTTATAGCCCTTCAGGAACTGGGGGCTGGAAACCTCCATGGCCAGGCGGATTTCCCGCTCCGCCGGGGTCTCCGGCTCCAGGCCGTAGTCCCGGGGGATTACGGGACCGCCCTCCTTGGGAAGCACCCGCTGGGCCAGGCCGGACACCTTCACGGGGTCCACGCCGCCCACCACGGTCAAAATCATGTTGGAGGGGGTGTAGAACGCCTTGTGGCAGTCGTAGAGGGTCTCCGCCGTGATATGAGAAATGCTCTCCACCGTCCCGGCGATGGAGGTCCGGGCGGTGTGGACCCGGTAGAGGGCCCGGAGCATCTGGGTGTAGATCTGCCAGTCGGGGTTGTCCTCAATCATCCGAATCTCCTGGCCGATGATGCCCTGCTCCTTGGCCACGCTTTCCTGGGTGAAGTAGGGGACGGAGACGAAGGACAGGAGAATCTCCAGGTTTTCCTCAAAGTGGTCCGTGGAGTCGAAGTAGTAGCCGGTCATGGCGTTGGAGGTAAAGGCGTTGGGTTCCGCGCCGTTTTTTGCCAGCTCCTGAAGGGCGTTGCCCTCCTTGGTGTCGAACATCTTGTGTTCCAGATAGTGGGCGATGCCGGCGGGGGTGTCCAGCCACTGGCCGTTCAGCTGGAACCGGGTGTCCATGCCGCCGTACCGGGTGGCGAAGAAGGCGTATTTCTTCACGTGTCCCGGCTTGGGGACCACGCGGATTTCCAGCCCGTTGGGCAGGGTCTCGCAATAGACGGTCTCGCCCAGGCGCTGATATTGGACGGCTCTCATGCCTCTGCCTCCTTTCCCTGCAAGAAGTATACGGTGTCCAGCTTCACCGTGCCCATAGCTTCAAAGATGCGCTCCGGGGTGACGGCGCGGACCTGGTCCGCCAGGTCCTCCGGCGATTCGTCCCGGCCGGTGGCCGCCTGGCCCAGGCAGAAGTTTTCCAGCTTCCCCTGGGAGTCCCCCATGGAGGCGTATGCGTTCAGCAGGGTGCTCCGGGCGGCCTCCAGCTCCCAAGTCTCCAGATGGCCCCTCCGGACGGCCTCCAGCTGAGCCATAATCTCATCGTAAGCCCGTTGGTAGTTCCCAAACTCAATGCCGGAGGAGACGGTGATCAGGCCCTTTTGCCGGTGGAAGAGGGAGGAGGCGTAGTAGCAGAGGGACAGCTTTTCCCGGACGTTCAGGAAGAGTTTGGAGTTGCTGCTGCCGCCAAACAAGGTGTTGCCCAGCAGCAGCGCGGCGGAGTCCGCGCTGCCGCAGGAGAAGCCCATGCCCAGCTTTCCCTGGGTGACGTCCAGCCGTTCGGCGATGACGCGGGGCTCCTCCGGCGGGACGTGGGGGGCCAGTTCCGGCGAGGGGGCGGCGTCCGTTCGGGGCAGGTCCGCCAGGGCGGCGCGGAGGGCGTCTTCCACCCGGGGGCGCTCAGCGCTGCCGCAGTAAATAATCTCCAGCCGGGAGGTGGAAATCAGTTCCCGGTACGCCTCAAAGAGCAGTTGGGGGTGCAGGGCGGCGGTGATCTGCTCGTTGCCGAGCCGGGGCACGCCGTAGGGCTCCCCGGCGCACATCTCCTGGAGGAGGCGGCTGTCGGCATAGGCCCGCTTATCGTTCAGGATGCTGCGGACGGCGTCGATGAGGTTGGTTTTCTCGCTTTCGAAATACTCCTCCAAAAACAGGCCGTCCCGGGTGACGGGGTGGCAGATCAGCTCCCCCAAAAGGGCGGCGGCGGGTTCCAGCAGACGCTCGCCGCCGGGGGCGAAGCAGTCGTCGATGAGGCTGGCCACAAAGCCCACGCACTGGGTTTCCCCCTTTTTCCGGACGGTGGTGTCAATCCGGGCGCCGTAAAGCTCGTCCAGCCGCCGGGACAGGGCCCCCATGTCCGGGCAGTCCGCAGTGCCCCGGCGGAGGATGGCGGAGAGGAGCGCGTTGGCAGAGGCGGTTTCCCACCGCAGGGGAACGACGAACTGGGCGGAGAGGAGGCTTGTCTTGAATTTTTTCGCCGGGAGGTACGTGAGGAACACGCCGCCGGCGAGTTGGGTTCTTGTCACGAGGTTCAGCTCCTTTTGTGGAATCGGGGTTTTCAGCAAGGTTACTATTCCGATCCAAGTATATACTGAATGGGGCGGGATTGCAAGACTGACATATTTCCCGCCCGCCGGACATAGGTTGTCCCAGAGGTGAGCGGATATGAAACAAAAG
>JAAWTB010000139.1 GCA_022801815.1 Oscillibacter sp.
CTCCTGGGCCAGGGCGGCCTTGGCGTCTCCCTTGGCGGCGGCGCTCTCCAGATCCCGGAAGTCGGAGCTGACGCAGCTCAGGCCCTCCACGCCGGACTTTTTGTTCAGTGCGTTCAGCATCTCGTCAATCCCCATCCCCCGCTTATTCATCTCATACTGGAGGATGCCCGCATCCAAATCGCCGGACCGGGTGCCCATGGGCACGCCCGCCAGAGGGGTGAAGCCCATGGAGGTGTCCACGCTCCTGCCGCCGCTGACCGCAGTGACGGAAGAGCCGTTGCCCAAGTGGCAGGAAATGAGCTTGAGATCCTCGATGGGCTTGCCCAGCATGGCGGCGGCCCGGCCCGCCACGTACTTATGGCTGGTGCCGTGGAAGCCGTAGCGCCGGACCTTGTCCTCCTCGTACCAGGCGTAGGGCAGGGCGTACATATAGGCCTTGGCGGGCATGGTCTGGTGGAAGGCGGTGTCGAACACAGCCACCATGGGCACGCCGGGCATCACCTTCTGGCAGGCCCGGATGCCCGTCAGGTTAGCGGGATTGTGGAGGGGGGCCAGGGGGATGCAGTCCTCGATGGCCTTCAGCACCGCGTCGTCGATCAGCACGGATTTGTTGAAGGCCTCGCCGCCGTGGACCACCCGGTGTCCCACGGCCCCGATCTCGCTCATGGAGGAAATCACGCCGTTGTCCTTGTCCGCCAGGGCGTCCAGCACCGCCTGAATCGCCTCGGAGTGGGTGGGCATGGGGATGTCGACGGCGTCCAGGGTGTTTTTCCCCTCGGCCTTATAGGTGAACTTGCCGTCAATCCCGATGCGCTCACACAGGCCCTTGGCCAGCAGAACGCCGCTCTCCGGGTCCAGAAGCTGATACTTCAGGGAGGAACTCCCCGCGTTGATGACCAAAATGTTCATGATGACCGTCTCCTCTTTTGGGGGAAGGGCTTGCGCCCTTCCCAAATTTCGTATACTATAGAACGGCAGGGAGGGACAAAGGGTCCGTATTCCCTGTGGTTCCACTCCATTATATCAGACTTTTTGGGAGTTACAACCGCTTTTTTACCAAACTGTCACTTTTTTGTCACCACTTCAAGGGGGAATTTTATGGCCGCCGCTGGTATCATTACAGAATACAATCCCCTCCACATGGGCCACGTCCACCTGATGGCGGAGGCCCGCCGCCTTCTGGGGCCGGAGACGGGGATTCTCTGCGTTATGAGCGGGAACTATGTTCAGCGAGGGGCCTTCGCTTTGGCGGACAAGGCCGCCCGGGCCGCCGCCGCCGTCCGAAGCGGAGCGGATTTGGTGCTGGAGCTGCCGGTCCCCTGGGCCCTTTCCTCGGCAGAGGGCTTCGCCGCCGGGGCCGTGGAAATCCTGAAGGCCACAGGGGCCGTCACCCACCTGGTCTTTGGGAGCGAAGGCGGGGACGCCGCGTCCCTGTGCCGCTGCGCGGAAGTTCTGTGCTCCGAAGGCTTTCCCCCGAGGCTCCGGGAAGAGCTGAAACAGGGGGACAGCTTCCCCGCCGCCCGCCAGCGGGCTGTAGAGGCCCTGCTCTCCGCGGAGGACGCGGCGGCGCTGTCCCGGCCCAACGACACCTTGGGCGTGGAATACTGCAAGGCTCTCCGGGGCAGCGGCATCCAGCCCGTGGCCGTCCGCCGCCGGGGGGCGGGACACGACAGTGAAACAGCGGAGGGCGGCTTTGTCTCCGCCTCCGCCATCCGCCGCGCGATTTGCCGGGGGGAGGAGAAAACTGCCCTGTCCCTTATGGCCCCCGCCATGGCAGAGGCGTACCGGCAGGAACAGGCCGTAGGCCGCGCCCCCGCCGCGCTTCCAAACTGTGAGCGGGCCATGCTGGCCCGGCTCCGCTTTTTAGAGGAGGAGGACTGGGCCGCCCTGGATTTGGGGAACGAGGGCCTGTACCGCCGCTTTGCCCGCTTTGCCCACTCCGCCGCGTCGGTGTCGGAGCTGCTGGAAGCCGTGAAAACAAAACGCTACCCCCTGGCCCGGCTCCGCCGGATGGTGTTCCGGGCCTATTTGGGACTGCCCTCTGCACCGCCGGAAAAGCCCGCCTATCTGCGGGTCCTGGCGGCCAATGGGCGGGGGACGGCCCTGCTGGCCGGGATGCGGAACACCGCCTCGGCGCCAGTGCTGACCAAGCCCGCCGCCGTCCGCCGCCTGGAGCCTGATGCCCAAAGCCTGTTTTCTCTGGAGGCCCGGGCAGACCGTCTCTACGCCTTAGCCTGTCCGGACCCCGCCGCTGTCCCGGACGCGTGGCGGACAGGCCCGGTGATTATCCGGGAGGGGGCGGGCTGAACAAAGGAGGAACCCTGATGAGTACCATGATCGCCCTGCTGCTGGTGCTGAGCTCCCTGGTGGGCTGCGCCGGGGAGACGCTGACCAACGTAAAAAACGCCCTGCCGGCTCCGCCCGCCGGGGCCGCCTTCTCGGTGGAACTGGAGCAGTATGAGGAAACCGTCCTGGCGGAAGACGGCGCGGTGCTGGCGGAGTGCTCCTACGAGCTGCCGGTGCTGACCGTCCGGCTGGAGGACGGACAGGTCCTGGAGTCCGCCGCTTCGGAGGCACAGACCCGGGCCCTGGCGGCGGCGGAGACCTTCAACACCCGGTTTGCCCAGTGGAAGACCAATCCCAAGACCCTGGCGGATGCCGCCAAGGAGGATCAGGCTTTTCGCGACGAATCCGGCCTGGACCCCGTGGCCTACACCGACGATCTGCGCTGCACCGTCTATCAGTCGGACCATCTCATCAGCGTCTCCGGCGTCTATTACACCTACACCGGCGGGGCCCATCCCAACAGCATTCTTATGAGCTGGAACTTTGATTTGGACAGCGGGACCTTCTTCGACCCGAATTTTTTGGAGGAGGACGGGAAGCTGAAAGAGGCCGTAGCGGAGGAGCTGGTCCGTCAGGCGGAGGAGGCGGCCCTGGAAAACGGCCTGGCTCCGGAGGAGTTCTTCTGGGAGGACTATGCGGATATCCTGGCGGACTGGAGCAGCTACGCCGTCAGTTTTGACCAGGAGGGCATGACCGTGGGCTTCTCCCCCTATGAACTGGCCTGTTACGCCGCCGGGCCCCAAGTGTTCCGCCTGACCTATGACCAGCTGCGGCCCCATTTGGGCCCCCATGGCCGGACGCTCCTGGGGCTGGAAAATGGCGAACCGGATGTGGGCTGAATCGCAAAACAGGCGGGCCGTCCCTTTGGGCGGCCCGCTTTTTCATGTTCTCAAATGGTCTCTGCCGGAACGGCCTCCGGCTGGGAAGCCGCCGTCTCCGGGGCGGTTTCGGAAAGGCGTTCGCCTTTTCCCTTACGGCCAAAGAGGGGCTTCCGGGGCTTTTTCGGGGGCTTCTCCCCCTTGCTCTTCCGGCGGAAGACGTGGCTGAGGTTGTCAATGACAGAGTAGTACACCGGGGTAAACACCAGGGTGACCACAGTGGAGATCACCATGCCCGCGATCATGGTGATGCCCATATCCGACATCATCTCGTTGGTCTCCCCGATTCCCATTGCCATGGGGACCATGGCGAGGATCGTGGTCAGGGTGGTCATCAGAATGGGCCGCACCCGGAGGGGGCAGGCGTGGAGGATGGCGGTTTCCCGGTCCTCGCCCCGGGCCCGGCGGATCTTGATGTACTCTACCAAAATGATGGAGGAGTTGACCACCGTGCCCGCCAGCATGATGATGGACACCAAAGACAGCATGGAGAGGTCCCGCCCCGTCACCGGCAGACCGAAGAGGGAGCCGGTAAAGGCCACCGGGAGAATCAGCATGACCATGACGGGCATGAGGAAGCTCTCGAACTGCACCGCCAGAACGAAGTACACCAGCAGCATCGCCGCCGCCAGGGCAATGAGCAGGTCGCCGAAGCTCTCCATCATGGTTTCATAGGAGCCGTCGGTCTCCACGGCGTAGCCTTGGGGGAAGGTGTAGTTATTCAGAATCTCCCAGACGGCGGCGGTCATGGCGGCGGTGTCGCCGCTGACGGTCTCGCCGGAGATGGTCACCTGCCGGGTCTGGTTGGCCCGGACGATGGTCTGGGGGGCCTGTTCAATGGAGACGCTGGCCACGGAGCCCAGGGGCACCGTGCCGCCCATGGCGGAGGGCACGCCCATGGACTTCAGCGCGTCCAGGCTTTTTGCCGCCGCGCCGCCGCCCCGGACCACTACGTCCAGCTCGCGGCTGTTGATGGTGACCTTGGTGGCGGTGGAGCCGGTGAGCTCCGAGCGGACCGCCTGGCCGATGGAGGCGGCGGTGAGGCCGTACTGGGCGGCGGCCTCCCGGTTCACGGTGACTTTTACCTGGGGCACCTCGTCGGAGAGGGAGCTCTTCACGTTCACTGCGTCGGGCAGGGCCTCGATCTGGGAAATCAGGTCGTTCGCCAGGAACTCTAGGGTGTCGTAGTCGTCGCCCTCGATGTTCACGGCGATGTCTCCGCCTCCGCCCATCATGGCGCTGGCGTCGGAGGCCGAGACCGTAATTTCGCACCCGGCCACGTCCGTCAGGGCTTCCCGGAGGGCCTTGGCGATGTCGTTGCTGCTCCGCTGGCGCTGAGACTTGGAGCCTATGTCCATCATCATGGTGACGGACTCGTTGGAGGCGATATAGAACATCTCCTCAATCTCCGGGACGGTCTCCTCCGTGATGGCGGACACCCGGTCGGCGATGACGGACGTCTCGTTCAGCTGGGAGCCGATGGGCATGCTGACGTTGACCGAGATCTGCCCCTGGTCCATGTCGGGGATGAGGACCATCTTCGTATTG
>JAAWTB010000140.1 GCA_022801815.1 Oscillibacter sp.
TTTCAGCATTGGCACAATCCTCCTTCAATGAAAAATGCTCTAAGAGTCTCTACTTCTTTACCGAAAAATCGGATAAACAAGTCTCTTAGAGCATAAATCCCCCTCCGGCGGCGGGGACTTCCTTCGCTCCCCGCAAAGGGAGGGGCCTTTGGGATTGACCAGGCTGGGAAAATGTGCTATGCTGATCCCATCTTATCGTCAGCACACTTGAATTGAATCCATCTGATTCTTTTCGGCCTGGCGGCAGCAAACCTGCCGCCAGGGACCGCGTAAGCGGTCGTGCGTTTGGCTTCCTAGCAGAAGCACACGGTCAGAGCCCGTCCAGCGGGCCTTCCGGCCGCTGGTGGAACATCCGCAATTTGGCGATGTTCCAGAGCTTCAACAACATCATCCAGAAAGAAGGTATTCCCATGCCGCATTCCATCCCCTTCGGCGCTGCGCCGGACGGCACGGCCGTAGAACTTTACACGCTGACGGCGGGGGCGCTGACTTGCAGCGTCATCACTTTCGGCGGCTCCCTTCACTCCCTTCGGGTCCCGGACCGGACGGGCAAGCCCGTGGATGTGCTTCTTGGCTTTGATACTCTGGAGCCTTATCTCACCCACGGCAAATCTCTGGGGGCCCTGGTGGGCCGGTACGCCAACCGGATCGGCGGGGCGAAATTCCCCCTGAACGGAAAAACCTATTCCCTGGCCGCAAACAATAATGGGGTCAACCACCTCCATGGCGGACTGGTAGGCTTCAACCACCGGATCTGGACCGCGGAGGACGCCGGGGACAACTATCTCACCCTCTCCCTGTTCAGCCCCGACGGCGAGGAGGGCTACCCGGGAGATCTGACGGTCCGGGTGACCTATACCCTGACGGAAGAGGGACTGACCATTGACTATTGGGCGCAGAGCAGCCAGGACACGGTCTGCAATCTGACGAACCACGCGTATTTCAATCTCTCCGGCCACGACAGCGGCCCGGTGCTGGACCAGACGATTCAGCTTCCGGCGGATTTCTACACCCCTACGGATCCCCTGTCCATCCCCACCGGGGAAATCGCCCCGGTGGAGGGCACTCCCATGGATCTCCGGGAGCCCACCCCCATCGGCGCCCATATAGGTGAAGCGTTTCCTCAGCTCCTCCAGGCCGGAGGGTATGACCACAACTGGATTCCAAACGATGAGGCGGGGACCCTCCGGCCCATCGCCCGGGCCTTCTCCGCTGTCACGGGTATTTCCATGGAGGTCCTTTCTACCCTGCCCGGCGTGCAGTTCTACACGGGGAACTACCTAAACGGCTGCCCCGCCGGAAAGGGCGGCGCACCTTATGCCAACCGCTGGGGCTTCTGCCTGGAGACACAGTTCTACCCGGATTCCCCCAACCATGAGAATTTCCCCTCCTGCGTCCTCCGGGCGGGGGAGATCTTCCGCCACACGGCGGCGTTCCGTTTTTCCGCAAAGTAAGCAAGAGGGACCCGGCCTTTTCAGGCCGGTCCCTCTTTTATTTTTCCTGAAACTCCTTCAGGTTCTCCATCGTTACCGGCCGGTACGGAAGCCAAACATAGTGTCCCGCCGACAGCTCCACCGCCTGGGCCGGGTCCTCCCCGTTCCAAAGGGCCAACGCCAAATCCAGCATGGCCTCGGCCTGTCCCCGGCCGTCGTTGTGAACGGTGCCGTAAAGCTGCCCCGCCGCCACCGCCTCCAGAGCCGGAGCCGTGGCGTCCACTCCCACGATGAGGGGCCATCGCTCCCGGGGCGTATCCGCCAGAGCGTCGATGGCTCCCAAGGCCATGTCGTCGTTGTTGGCAAAAATCACCTCGATGCCGTCCCCAAACTCTTCCAGCCACTGGGCCGTCCGGGCGGCGGCCTGGGCCCGGTTCCAGTTGGCGGTCTCATTGGCCAGCTTTTCCACCTCCACGCCGCCGTCGGTAACGGCCTTGATGGAGTACTCCGTCCGCAGGAGGGAGTCCTGGTGCCCCGGCTCTCCCTCCAGCATTACATACTGGAGCACCCCGTCGCCGCTGCGGTCCAGGGCCGTCCGGTCCGTCCGCCAGGCATCCAGCACCAGCTTCCCCTGGAGCTCGCCGCTCTCCCGGGCATCAGCTCCCACGTAGTAAATCCGGTCCCATCGCTGGATGTCCTCCGCCACCGGCTGGCGGTTGAAGAACACCAGGGGCACGCCTTCCGCCGCCGCCTTGTCGGCGATGACCGCCGCCGCCGTCCGGTCCACCAGGTTCACGCACAGCACGTCGCAGCCCCGGGCCAGGAAACGATCCACCTGGTCCATCTGGGTGCTCTGGCTGCTCTTTCCGTCGGCGATGAAGAGGGTGATCTTATTTCCCGTCCCGCTCTCCGCCTCCCGAACCAATCCCTCCAGATCCTGGGCCACGGCGGAAATGAAAGTGTCGTCCTGGGTATAGAGAGCCGCGCCGATGCGCAGGCTGTTGTCCTTTCCCCCTCCGCAGCCGGAGAGAACCAGCAGCGCCGCCAGCAGGGCGGCGCCCCCCAGCCTACCGGCTGGAGGACGACATGATGGGAAACAACAGCTTTTGGTTTTCCGGCGCATAGATATCCTCCTCTCGCAAAATGGAAAACGGCAGGGGGCTCAGCATTCCCTCCGTTCCCCGGACGGCGTTCACCGCCCGCCGCACCGCCAGGTACCCTGCGGCGTAGTCGCTCCAGGCGGCAACGGCTGCGATGTTCCCCCGCTCCAGCTGGGCGGTGACGGCGGCGGCGCTTCCCACGCCGTAAAGGGTGAACTCCCGCCCCTCCGCCTCCCGTTTCTCCGCGGCCCGCTGGGTCACCGAAGGCTCAAAGGACATCACCCACCGGGGAGAGTCCTCCGCCAGCTCCGCCTCCCGGCGGACGGGGACCCCCGCCGCCGCCAGCCGTTCCTCTGCCGCCGCCAGCCGGGCCGATACCCCGGCGCACCGCCCGGCGGTGTCCAGCAGCAGCGCCTCCCCGCCGTCCCAGTCCTCCAGCAGCGCCTCCGCCAATTTCTCTCCCAGCAGGGCATTGTCCGGGGACACCACCCCCGCCGCCCCCTCCATGGGGGACTCCAGGGTCACCACGGGGCACACCACCAGCCAGGGGTCCAGCGCGGCGGACAGCGCCGCCGGGTCCGCTGGAACCACCACCAGCGCCGCCGCGCCGTCCTCAATCTCCCGGAGCAGCAGGGCCGCCTGCTCTTCGCTGTCGCCTGCGGCGGCAAGCGTGAGAAAGCGAAGCTCCGCCCCCAGCTCGTCCGCCGCCTGCTCCATGCCCTGCCGGGCCACGGTCCAGCCGGAGCTGTCCGTGTCCCGGAGCATGACCGTGAGGGACAGCAGCTGTTCCTTCCGCTCCCCCCGGAAGAGCTGGGGCAGGGCCAGGGACAGCGCCGCCGCCAACCCCAGGGCCGCCAGGATGGCGATTTGAATGAGTCTGCTTTTTCCCGTTTTCATGGCTCCTCCCCCTGCCGGCGGCGCTCCGCCTCCTCCCGGTCCAGGGCCGGAAGGCGGATGCGGACCAGCGTGCCCTCGTCCGGTTCGCTGAAGATGGTCAAGCCGTACCCCTCCCCAAAGGTAAGGCCCACCCGCTGGTGGACGTTCCGCACGCCGATGCCGGAACCCTTGGTCCGCACCTCGGGCCGGTCCCCGTCCAGCAGGGAAGCGGCCACCTCCGGGCGCATGCCTAGGCCGTTGTCCTCCACGTCGATAAGCAGGTCCTCCCCCTCCCGGTAGGCGGTGACCCGTATGACCCCGTCGTCCTCGGCGCTGGCCATGCCGTGGTAGACGGCGTTTTCCAGCAGGGGCTGGATGATGAGCTTCAAGGTGTAAAGCCCCTCTGTGCCCGGCCTGGCCGCAATTTCCGTGGTAAACCTGTTTTTGTAACGAATCTGCTGGATGTTCATGTAGTGCCGGGCATGCTCCAGCTCGTCCGCCAGGGGGATGATGCTCTTCCCCTTGCTCAGGGAAATGCGGAACAGCCGGGCCAGGGAGGTGACCATCTGAATGGCCTCCTGCCGCTGGCCGGACTCCGTCATCCAGATCACCGAATCCAGGGTGTTGTATAGAAAATGGGGGTTGATTTGGGATTGGAGGACCTCCAGCTCGCTGCGCCGCTTTTCCTCCTCCTGCCGGACAATGTCGTCCATCAGGTGGCGCATGGTGGAGACCATGGAGGCCACAGCATGGCTCAGGCGCTGGACCTCGTAACAGCCGCCCTCCTCCACCTTTACCCCCGCCAGACCTTTGTCCAGCTCCCGGATGGACCGCTCCAGCCGGAGGATGGGGTCGGAGATCCGGGCGGAAATCAGGAAGTTCAGGAACGCCATGAGGAAGATGGAGAACAGCAGCAGCGTCAGGCCGAACAAGGGCAACTGGGGAGAGGCGGCGAACCAGCTCACCGCCGGGGCCACGCCCACCAGTTTCCAGCCGGTGTAACCCACCGTCTTAATGGTAACCTGCCGGGACCGGCCCTGAAAGGTCTCCTGATGGCTGCCGTCCCGGTAGTCCGCCGCCGCCCGGTTGTTCTCCTCCAGAAGGCCGGCGTAAATGAGCTGCTGCTGGGGGTGATAAATCAGCTCCCCGCCGCCGTCGATGAGGTAGAGATACCCCCCGCTGCCCAGGGTTACGTCCCGGCAGACCTGCTCGATGCCGCTGAAGCTCATGTCCACCAGCAGCACGCCCCCCTC
>JAAWTB010000141.1 GCA_022801815.1 Oscillibacter sp.
GGGGGCCACAAGAATGTCCCCCACCTTCTCCCGCACAATGCCCATGCCCATCAGGCTCCCCAGGAAATCCCGGTGGCTCAGCTTCTCCTCCTCCCGGAAGACGGCCCGGAGGCAGCGGATGGGGGCCTCGGCGCTCTCCGGCTCCATCCAGTCGGGAAGGAACTGCAAAACCTGCCGCTCCGCCCCCTCATAGCCCCCCTGGAGCACGTAAGCGCTCTCGGAAATCCCCGCCAGATGCAGAAGGTCCAGGGCCTGGGCCCGCTGCTGGGGGCTGAGGAAGTCCGTGGCGGCGGGAATGTTCCGCCCTGACGCCTGCTCCGCCTTGTCCAGCACCTTCGCCAGGGCCAGCCGGTCCTCCCCGGCAAGGCCCAGGCGGTCCAGCAGCGCGCCCTTATCCATGGCGCAGCTCCTGGGTGTGGACCAGGGCGGCGTAGGCCCCGTCCTTGGCCATCAGCTCCTCGTGGCTTCCCAGCTCCACCATGCGCCCGTCCTCAATGACGGCGATGCGGTCCGCGTTCCGGACCGTGGAGAGCCGGTGGGCGATGATGATGGTGGTCCGGCCCTTGGACAGCTTGTCAAAGGCCTCCTGAAGCTTGGCCTCCGTCACGCTGTCCAGGGCCGACGTGGCCTCGTCCAGAATCAGCACCGGGGGGTCCTTCAAAAAGATGCGGGCAATGGAAATCCGCTGCTTCTGCCCGCCGGAGAGGAGCACGCCCCGCTCGCCCACATAGGTGTTGAACCCGTCGGGCATGGCGACGATATCGTCGTAGATCTCCGCCAGGCGGGCGGCCCGGGCCACTTCCTCTTCGGTTGCCCCGGGGCGGCCGTAGCGGATGTTCTCCAGGATGCTGGCGGCAAAGAGGAACACGTCCTGCTGGACCACGCCCACGTTCCGCCGGAGGGACTCCTGGGTCACCTGCCGCACGTCCGCGCCGTCCAGCCGGACGGCCCCTTCCGTCACATCGTAAAACCGGGGGATGAGCTGGCAGAGGGTGGACTTTCCCCCGCCGGAGGGCCCCACCACCGCCAGCGTCTCGCCGGGGCGGATATGGAGGTCTACATCGTGAAGCACCGCCGCGTCGCCCTGATAGGCAAAGCTCACATGGTCCGCGTCGATTCTCCCCTCCACCCGGTCCAGAACCTTGGCGTCCGGGGCGTCCTTTAAGGCGGGCTCCTCCCGCATCAGCTCGATGAAGCGGCCCAGGCCCGCCGTGCCGTTGGCGAAAAGCTCCGCGAAGTTGGAGAGCTTTCGCACCGGGTTGACAAAGGTGGTAATGTACAGGCTGAAGGTGGTCAGGTCGATGACGTTCAGCTCCCCCCGCATGATGAACAGCCCTCCGGCGGCGATGACGGCGGCGGAGAGGATGGAGAGGAAGAACTCCATGGTGGCGTTGAAGCGGCCCATGGCCTTGTGGAACGCCCGCTTGGAGGTTTTAAAGGTGGCGTTGGAGCTGTCGAACTTCTGGAGCTCCGCCCCCTCGTTGGCGAAGGCCTTGGCCGTGCGGATGCCGGAGAGGCCGGACTCGATGTCGGAGTTAATAACGGCGGTCTTCTGCTTCACGGCGGCGGAGGCCTCGCTCATGGAGCGGCGGCAGGACCAGACCACGGCGAAGAACACCGGGACAATGCAGGCAATCACCAGGGCCAGCCGCCACTGGATGGTGAACATGATTACAAGGGCCCCCACGATGGTGACGCCGGAGATGAAAATGTCCTCCGGGCCGTGGTGGGCCAGCTCCGTGATGTCGAAGAGGTCCGCCGTCAGGCGGCTCATGAGCTGGCCGGTGCGGTTTTTGTCGTAGTAGTTAAAGCTCAGCTCCTGCATGTGGCGGAAGAGGTCGTGGCGGATGTCCGCCTCCACCAGGATGCCGAAGGTGTGGCCCCAATAGCAGATGACATAGGTCAGCAGGGCCCGGAGCAAAAAGGCGGCAAACACCACCGCCATCACGGCGAAGAAGGTCTTGTAGGCGCTTTGCGGCAGCAGCTCATACATGCACCAGCGGGACACGGCGGGAAAGGCCAGGTCGATTATGGAAATCAGCAGGGCGCAGGTCAAATCCATGACAAACAGCTTCCGGTGAGGCCGGAAGTAGGAGAGAAAAATCTGCAAGGCGGATTTTCGCTGGAAATCCTGGGTGGTCATAAACAAGTCCTCCATTGTCTGAACATAATTTTACAGTTTGAGATTATAGCACAAGTCTCTCGTCCATGCAAGAAAACATCCCCGGACCCTTTGTCCGGGGATGCTTGGATGCGCTTTAGGAGTTAGACAGGAATTCTCCCTTCATGTAACCGGTGGTAGTCACGCCGCCCACAGCGGTGAAGGTGACCTCGTACCAGTCGTTTCCGGCGCTGGTCACCACCTGGACGGAGCCGCCGTTGGGAATGGTGGCCAGAATGTCGTAGTTGGTACCGGGGCCGGAGCGGACCCGGACGCCGTTGCCGCCGTTGATTACCGTGGCCCGGCCCGCTTTCAGGGACCCGGAGGACGGTGTGGCGGGCGTGGTGGTGGTTCCGCCGCCGGAGGACGTGGTCCCGGACGTGCCGGAGCCGGTGACCCGGACGATGCAGATGGCCCGCTTCGTCCCGTCGGTGACCACGATGTTGGTGGTGCCGGCGGCCACAGGGGTCACGGTACCGTCGCTGGCCACGCTGGCAACCGACGGGTTTTCACTGATCCAGGTATAAGTCCCGGTGCCGCCGGAGACCCGGAGCTTGTAGCCTCCCTCAGAGACCTTTCGGGTAAAGTCCGTGCTGTTGAGGGTCAGGCCCTTGGGCAGAGCCGCAGCGGAGGAATAGCTCATGCCGCCGGAGGCCGTGCCGGAGCTTCCGGCATTGCCCTCGGGCATCGTGCCGGTACCGGGCGTATCCGTACCGGGCGTATCCGTACCGGGCGTATCCGTACCGGGCGTATCCGTACCAGGCGTATCCGCACTGGGCGTATCCGTTTCAGAGGGTTCGCCGGAGCCTTTGGGATCGTCCGTCTCATCGGGGTTACCGGCGGGGGTGTTCCCCTGCGTCGTGCCGGGCGTGGCGGGGGGTTCCTGGGGCTGCGTAATGCCGGGCTTGCCGTCGCCGGGGTCTTCGTCCTTGTTGAATAGTTTGTCCCCGTAAAGCAGGTAGACCAGCAGCAGGGCCATCAGCACAATCAGCACAATCAAAATGGGTGTTACAATGCCGTAGGCGCTCCGGCCGCCCCGGCCGCCGGGACTCCGGACCCCTTCCCGGAGAATGGGGCGGCGGGCAGGCTCCTGCTCCTCCTCCCAGTATTCCTCCTCCTCGCAGAACGGGCAGTTTTTATAGGTATCGGAATATCTTTCCCCGCAGACGGGGCAGCGTTTCATTGCCATATCGGTCCTCCCGCGTATCGTTTCCTTATCTTCGCATTTTCTATCATATCCATTTTCCCAGCCGCCGTCAAGTGCGACTTCGTCAAAATTTGTGAACTTTCCAGGTTCTCCTTGCTTTTTCGCGGCAAATCCATATAATGGAACATGGAGAATCGAATCGAACCGACGGGAGGTATACGGTCATGCGCGCCATCATCATCGGCATCGCCGGAGGCAGCGGCTCCGGCAAAACCACCTTGACCCGGCACCTGAAAGAGCACTTCGGCGAAAATGTCACCGTCATCGGCCACGACAGCTATTACAAGCGGCAGGAGGGCAAGACCTATGAAGAGCGGGCCCTCCAGAATTACGACCACCCCGAAGCCTTTGAGACGGACCTGCTGATCCGGCATCTTCAGGAGCTGCGGGAAGGGCGGTCCATTCATTGCCCGGTGTATTCCTATGCGGATCACAACCGTACAGATCAGACGGTGGAGATCTTCCCCGCCAAGGTCCTGATTGTGGAGGGCATCCTGATTTTTCAGGACCCGGCTCTGCGGGAGCTGTTCGACATCAAGATCTTTGTGGAGACCGACGCGGACGAGCGCATCCTCCGCCGGGCTCTGCGGGACGTGGAAGAGCGGGAGCGGACCCTGCGGTCTGTGGTGACCCAGTACCTGACCACGGTGAAGCCCATGCACGAGCAGTACGTGGAACCGTCCCGGAAGTACGCCGACATCATCGTCCTGGAGGGGGGACACAACCTGGTGGCCCTGGAGATGATTATGCAGCGGATTCAAAACCATATTGACCAGGACTAAAGCCGCACGAACCCAGCGAGGCCCCCCATAAGGGGCCTCGCTCCCTCATTTCCGAAAGTTTCCGCCGTCTGGACGCCGGACCGCTTGAACGAAAAAAAGATGAAAATTGGGGCTTGCATTTTCCGCTGCGCCGTCGTATACTAGGCTCAGAAAACACAACTGAATACTTTGTCTTCAGGGCGGGGTGAAATTCCCCACTGGCGGTACAGTCCGCGACCGGAGGCCGTTTTCTATAGAGCACGGCCCCCGCTGACCCGGTGAAACTCCGGGACCAACAGTTACAGTCTGGATGGAAGAAGATGAGTGCGGCTTGACCGCGCGTATTTTACGCGCTTCTTTGCTGCTTGTTCACCTTGGAGAAGTCAAAGCGTCCAGGGTGTTTTCAAGTTTGTAAAGGAGTGTTTTCTTATGTCCAACCCCAACACCT